>NZ_CP048433.1:607054-910581 GCF_010509075.1 Collinsella aerofaciens ATCC 25986 | reverse complement strand
GCGCGCCGGTATGTTTTTGCGCGCACGCGGCATTGAGCCCGATCATGCTTACACCTCCACACTTCATCGCACCGAGCAGACTATCGCCAACTTGTGGCCGGGCTTGGCGTACGAGCGCCTGGACGGCCTGCGCGAGTGGTTCTTTGGCGACTTTGAGGCCGAGCGCGTGGTGCTCATGCCCGAGCGCCCGTGGCGCGACTTCTATTGCCAGTTTGGCGGCGAGGGCCAGATGCAAGTGCGCGAGCGCATGGTGGCGACGCTGACCGAGCTTATGCAGCGTCCGGACCATATGTGCGTGCTCGCGGTAAGCCATGGCTCGGCCATCAAGGAGTTCATGGACCACGTGAAGGGTGCGGCGGCTGACGAGCGCGATCGCGTGCCGGGCAACTGCTCGGTGCTGCATTTCGTGTTTAACGACGAGGCCGGCACGTTTGAGCTGATTGAGATTTTTACGCAGGAGGATTACGCGCGCGAGCTGGGGCTTGAACCGCTTGTGGCTACTGCAGGTCCGCAGCGCGGATAACGCGAGCGCGGCGGCACGGGTCGCCGGCATAACTTCTCGACGCAAAAGGGGCGGAGATGCATGTACCTGCTGCATCTCCGCCCCCTGTTTGTTGAGCTGCCGATTTTTGTGCTGGGCGGTCTGGTCTTGCTAGAACCGCGCGACCTGGTGCGTGAGCAGACCTGTCGGAACCTGCGGCGCGCCGCCGCTGACCTGCGCAGCGGGGAAGAGCACGGCAACGGTAAAGTTGAACGGCTCCTTGCCGGTGTACGTTCCGGCGGAACGGGCCTCATCGGCCAGCAGCTGCGACGCCCCGGTCAGCGCGGCAGCGTAGGCGGGGTCGTCGGCCAGTGCCGGCTCCGGTGCTTGGTCGAGCATAGCGCGGATGGCCCCGACGGCGTCCTCGCGCTTGACCTCCCACGCGCGGTGCGTAATGCCCGCGGGGTCGGTGACGGCGTAGAGCGACGCGCCCTCTTTGGCGGCGCCCAGGATGATATCCATGACGGGCGAGGCCTCGTAGGCGAGCGACACGGGGCGCGGCTGCACCTTGAGCTCGGCGATCGCGCGCGCGGCGGCGGCCACGTCAGCGCTGGCATCGCCCTTGCCACCCGCAAGTACACTCGTCGGGCAGATCGCCACGACACCCGTCACACGTCCCGGCTCGCCCGAGCATTCGTACACGTAATACGCCGCACCCGGGTCCTTGAGCATCAGGCCATCGGCAATGGCTCCGCGCAGAGCATCGTTGCCGCTCAGGATGCTGCCCATTGCGGGCAACGCCTCGAGCACGCGGTCCTGAGCCGGGCGGATGCAGGGAAACGGAAGTGCTTTCATGGGCGGTCCTAACGCACGAGTCGGTTTGTTCGCGGCTTATTATGCCCCAACTTGGCCGCTCGCGTCCCAGAGCACGTTATCGGCGAGCGCGATTAGCACCTGCTGACAACGAACGATATCGGCGTGGGGCACATATTCGTTGGGCTTGTGCGCGAGCGCGAGCGACCCGGGACCGTAGCTCATGCAATTGCGGTTGTCTGTCTTGCCGGCAATGACGGCGGTGTCGGTGTAGCCGGTAAAGAAGCCGACGGTCGTGTCCGCGTCCGTCACGTCATCGGCGGCACGCTTGAGCGCTGCTAGAAGGGGAGAGTTCGGGTCGCGCTCGATGGCGGGGCGGTCGCCCGTCACGGTGTAGCTGCCATGGCAACCGGGAACGGCGGCTTCGGCGCCGGCGATGGCCTGCTCTACCATGCGCGTCGCGGCGGCCGTATCGGTCGGCGGGGTCAGTCGCATGTCGACCCAGGCTTTGGCGCGGTCGGGTACGACATAGGGACGGTAGCCACCTTCGATCTGTCCAAACGTGATGGTCGAAGATCCCAGCTCATCGTGTACGGGCAGCGCCACAAACGCGCGACGGAGCGAACACACGACCTCGGCCATGGCGGCGACGGCATCCGCGCCCTTCCACGGCTGGCTCGCATGCGCCGTTACGCCAGTCATTTCAATCTCGAACCACGTACGCCCCTTGTGCGCCACCTGGATCTGTCCGTCGGTGGGCTCGGTGTCCAGCACCCATTCACGCGAGCCGACCCAGCCAGCATCGATCGTGGCCTCTGAGCCGCGCATAAAGTCCTCCTCGTCGACCGAGCAAATGAGTGAGAAGCCACGGCGGGGCAGCTTGCCTTCTGCCGCCACGCGCTCGAGCGTATGGACCAGTGCGGCAATGGCGCAGGCCAGGCCACCCTTCATATCGCAGGCACCGCGGCCATAGAGTTTATCGTTGCGCACGATCGCTCCGAGCGGCGGAATGTCCGCGTCCCAGCCATCGCCCAGTGTAACGGTATCCATATGGCAGATATAGACGAGCCGTGGCTCGTCGCTCAGTCCCGGCACGGTGACCATAAGGTTGCGGCGCCCGGGCAGCACCTCGAGTTCCTCAACCTGCACGGCATCGAGTACCGGATGGCTCAGCTGCGCCAACCGTTCCTCAACCAACGCTTTGATATAGCGTTCAATCTCGCCCTCATACGCACCTGGGTCGGAACTGTCGATCCGCACGAGCCCTTGCGTAAGCCACCAGGCAAAATCTGTATCAACCATAGGCACCTCACAGATAGTTAGGTCAACATACAGATTGTATGCCAAGAAGCGGCTCGGTGCATTTAATGGAGCGCTCACAAAAACGGGGGCGCCTCTCGTGCGAAAGGCACCCCCGCGGGCATTCAATGTCAGTGACGGGCAGGCCACATGGGGAGCTGCCCGTCAGGTCAGTCGGCGCTACTTGATCACGCGCACGCGATACATCGACGGAATCTGCTTGAGCGCCTCGATGGTGCTGCTGTCTAGGTGTTCGTCGGTGTCGAACATGGTGTAGGCGTTCTCGCCGGCGGACTCGTTGGTCATACGCTGCACGTTGGCGTTGTCCTTGGCCAGGATGGCCGTGATCTGGCCGATCATGTTGGGCACGTTGGCATGCAGGCAGGCAATGCGGCTTGCAGCGCGCGCCTTGCCCATGCTGCAGGCGGGGTAGTTGACGCTGTGTGCGATGTTGCCGTTCTCCAGGTAATCCTTGAGCTCGCTGATGGCCATGTCGGCGCAGTTGGCCTCGGCCTCGCCGGTGCCGGCGCCCGAGTGCGTGGTGATAAACGTATTGGGCATCTTGACCGTCTTGGGCGTGGCGAAGTCGCAGCTAAACCAGCTGAGCTTGCCCTCGCGCAGGGCGGCGTCGACGGCGTCCTCGTCAATGATGGTTTCGCGCGCGTAGTTGATGAGCACGGCGTCCGGTGCCAGCAGGTTAATCTGCTCGGTGCTGATCATGCCGATGGTGTCGGCCTTGCTGGGCACGTGCACGGTGAGGTAGTCGCAGCCGCGGCAGAGATCCTCGAGCGTGCCCACGCGCTGCACCTCGCGGCTCAGCACCCACGCGTGCTCGACGGAAATGAACGGGTCGTAGCCGTAAACGTCCATGCCCAGGTCGACGCAGGCGTTGGCGACCTTGGAGCCCACGTTGCCCAGGCCGATGACGCCGATGCGCTTGCCCTTGAGCTCGCGGCCCACAAAGGCCTTCTTGGCCTTCTCGGCATCGACCTGAATCTCGGGGTCGTCGGCGTTGTCGCGCACCCAGTTCATCGATTGCACCACGCCGCGGCTCGAGAGCACCAGCATGCCTAGGACGAGCTCCTTGACGGCGTTGCTGTTGGCACCGGGGGAGTTAAAGACGACGACGCCCTTCTTGGCGTATTCCTCGACGGGGATGTTGTTGACGCCGGCACCGCAGCGGGCGATGGCGCGGATGCCCTCGGGCAGCTCGTAGCCGTGCAGGTCGGTCGAGCGCATCAGGATCGCGTCGGCCTCTTCGGCGGTGCTCACAAATTCGTAGCCCTCGCCAAACTCGACTTTGCCGTCCTTGGTAATGTCATCGATGGTTTTAATCTTGCGCATGGAAAACTCCTTAGCAGGTTTGTCTAAAACAAGTGGTTTGAAGTGGCTGGTCGGCCCGCGTGTTGCGGGCTAGTTAGATCGCGGACTCAAACTATGCTGCGCTTCGAAGCCCTTCATGTACGTGGCCAGCGCCTGTACGTCCTCCATGGTGACTGCGTTGTACACGCTGGCGCGCATGCCGCCGACGAGGCGATGGCCCTTGACGTTTTGGATCTGGTGCTCTGCCGCGCCCGCAACAAAGGCGGCGTCGAGGTCGGCGTCGCCGGTGCGGAACGTGACGTTGGCGATGGAGCGACTGTCTGTCTGCGCGGTGCCGTGGAATAGTTTGCTGTTCTCGAGCAAGTCGTAGAGCAGGTTGGCCTTGGCCCAGTTGCGCTCGGCCATGGCGGCAAGTCCGCCGGTCTGCTCCACCCAACGGAACACCTTGCCGCACACGTAGATGCCAAAGGTGTTGGGCGTGTTGAGCATGGAGCCCTTGGCGGCCTGGGTCTTAAGGTCCAGGTACTGCGGCGTCTGCGCAAAGGCCGGGCCGTCAGCGATCAGGCCGTCGCGCACGATAACCACGGTGACGCCCGCGGCGCCGGCGTTTTTCTGCGCGCCGGCGTAGATGAGTCCGTAGCGCTCGACGTCGAGCGGCTGCGACAAAAAGCAGCTCGAGACATCGGCGACCAGCGGTACGTCGCCGCAAGCGGGCAGCTCGTGGTACATGGTGCCAAAGATGGTGTTGTTCTGGCAGATGTAGACGTAGTCGAGCCCGTCGCCCGCGGCCTCGGCGGCAATGCGCGCGTTGACGTCGGCCATGGTGGGTATGCGGTCGAAATTGGTGTCCTCGGAGCTCGCGAGCAGCACGGCCTCGCCGTACTTGGCGGCCTCCTTGTACGCCTTGTTGGCAAAGTTACCGGTCACGACGTAGCCGGCGCGGCCGCGGCGCATGAGGTTCATGGGGATGCCCGCAAACTGCAGCGTGGCGCCGCCCTGCAAAAACAGGACACGGTAGTTGTCGGGGATGCTCAGCAGACGGCGCAGGGTTGCCTCGGCGTCGTCGATGATCTGCTGGTACATGCTAGATCGATGGCTCATCTCGAGCACGGACATGCCGCAACCGCGGTAGTCCATCATCTCGTCGGCGATCTCGGCGAGCACGCTTGTAGGCAGTGCGGCCGGGCCAGCTGAGAAGTTGTGCACACGTGCCATCTTCTAGTTCCCCCTCGTAGTCGTTTGAACGTTCGGGATACTTTAGCACAGTGCAGCGTCAGGCGCGACCGCATCACAGCAAAACCCGAGTGCGCCGCTATGATTTACAGGATGGTTACATGGGGGAGGGCTTATCTCGAAGCCCGCATCCGATCCGCCTTGGCCTTCGCTTGTTTCCAGGGGCGCACACGACCGTTGGTGAGGTCGTCGTAACCATGAGCGATGGTACGTTGAATGTGATCTTCGCGTTCCTGAATGGTAGTTAGCGCGCGCGTCTGATCAGAAATAGGCTTTACGACAGGCATATGAAACTCCTTACATAGAATCATATGTAGAACTCTATGTTGAGTGTAGCGGAGGGTGGCGTTGGGCGTGTGCGTGCCTGCATTCGTAAGCGCGGTTGTCTGGCAAGTGTGATTTGGGGCGACCTCGTTAAAGTTTCTAAGCTGCGAAAATGACCGTTAACCGGATTATATTTTGTTGCTCAACATTTGACACTCTGGGCGTGGTAACTTTTTTACCAACAGGTATGATTATTGTCATGTGCGCCGCGCCTGCCTGCCGGGTTGCGGCGTACTTGTGACAGCCTTTGACACCCTTGGAGCGTGTACTGTGGATGTAACCACAAAAAGCGTTCGGGGGGGGGGTGCTCACCCGCGAGCAATTCCTCCCGCATGAGATGCGCATCGTCGCTGCCCTTCGTATGCAGGGCGCAAGCGACGAGCAGGTCATTGTACGCGTAAAGAGCGAGAACCTCTTTCAATATCCCACGGAGCGCATGGTCGCCAACCGCGCAACCGTGTGCCTTCGCCGCCTTGACGCCATGGTGCCCACGGACGCCGTATGCGCCGCGCGCGGCATCGACCCCAAAACCGCCGTCGAGGCTGCGTCATCCCTAACCAGGCTCATGGCATCCGGCACTCCCACGCAGACGGACCAGGCCATCTTCTACAGCATGATCTGCCGCTACGATATCGTGCGCGAGCTCGTGCTCGTCGAGGTAGGGGAGCGCCTACAAAACTTCGATTATGCCTTTACGGCGGTTGACCTCAACGCCTTTATGACACGCTTTACCACGGAGTATCCGGACGCGGCCCGCTGGACTGAGGCCACGGTCAAGTGCATTAAGGGCTCGCTCCGCCAGACGCTCCGCCATGCCGGCCTTATCGGCGAGGGCCAGGGCCCGGAGTCCGAGCGCCTGTCACCACTCTTCCTCGATTTCGATGTCGAGCGAGTCTTGGTTCAGCTGGGCGAGCAGTCGCTTATCGCGGCCCTTACCGGCAGGGCGGTGATGTAGCGTGGCTCCCGTCAAAAGCGCCGTCGACCCTGTTATCACCCCGGCGACCGATCTCACCACCAATATCGGCATCCATTCCCGCAAGAGCGTCGTGGCGGCGCATGCCCGCTCCGAGCGCGCCTGTCAGGAATTTGAGCGCCGTGCGCAGCTTCTGCGCGAGTGCCTGTGCAGCGAGGACTTTTTGGCCAACAAGGGCATAGGCAATGAGATCGGCTTCCACACTTTTTGCTATGACCCCGCGCTGGAGTTTGAGGCGCGTGCATTATTTGACACCCTTTCACGCGATGCCGAGGCCGACAAGCTTCCGTGCACGCTCAAGGTCATGAACCTTTACGACGCCGTGCTGGCAATTCTCGAAAAGCGCCGTGTCCTCAAGGCTATCCCGCACCAAGAGGAGCGCCGCGGTACCCAGCGCGTGCTCGAGGACGTGGCCAAGTTCGCCTCGCCTGAGAAAGTCGCCGCGTACATCCTTGAGCAGACCGAACCGCACGCGCCTGGAGACGTCGTTCTCCTTACTGGCGCGGGCGAGGTTTTCCCGTTCTTTCGCATACACACGCTTCTCCACTGCATGCTTGCGGATTTTGATGAGGTGCCTGTGGTCGCCGCCTATCCGGGCAGTTTCAACGGCTCTTCTTTCCAGCTCTTTAACCGTCTGCCGGCCGACAACTACTACCGCGCCATCGATATCTCGTAAGCACGGCTCCCCGCAGGCAAGTCCCTGCCGCCGGTAACAACCCTTTGCCATAACGTTCCCAAACCCAAAGGAGCATCCATGGACAACACGATCATTCGCGACCTCTTTGCTAAAGACATCAACCGCTCCATCAACGGCGTGGTCAAGGTCCAGGATTCAAAAGATGGGTCCATCCGCCAGGAGCTTGACGAGTACGTGGTGACGCGCGAGTTGCAGAGGCATTTTGCCACGTTCTTCAAGGCCTACGGCGATGCCATCGATGTGTCCACCGACAAGATCGGCGTGTGGATCAGTGGTTTCTTCGGTTCTGGTAAATCGCACTTCCTCAAGATGCTGAGCTACCTGCTCGAGAATCGCCAGATCGGCGGCAAGAGCGCCATCCGCTACTTTGACGGCAAGATCGTCGACCCCATGGTCGAGGCTGCCATGGAGCGCGCCTGCTCGGTGTCCACGCAGGCCATCCTCTTTAACATCGATAGCAAGGCGGGCCAGTGGAAGCAGGGTGATACGGCTCCCACGGCGCTGCTTCGCGGCTTTGAGCGCATGTTCTACGAGGCGCGCGGCTTCTACGGCGAGGACCTCAAGCTTGCAAAGCTCGAGGAATACATCGATTCCCTGGGCAAGACCCAGGAGTTCCGCGAGGCCTTTGAGCGCGTCAACGGCGAGTCCTGGCTCCAGACCCGCGATACCTACAGCTACTTTGAGGACGACGTCGTCGAGGTGCTGCAGAGCGTGCTCGGCATGAGCGAAAAGGCCGCATGGAACTGGCTCGAGGGTTCTGAGGACGAGGTTTTGGCCCCTGATGTCTTTGCCAAAAAGGTCAAGGACTACGTGGACGCTCAGGCAGCGGCCCACGGCGGCAACTTCCGTTTGCTCTTTATGGTCGACGAGGTGGGTCAGTTTATTACAAACGACCAGGACCCAAGCCTTATGCTGAGCCTTCAGACCATCGTCGAGGAGTTGGGTGCCGCCTGCGGTGGCCGCGTGTGGGTGATGGTCACGAGCCAGGAGGCCATCGACAACCTGAGCCTGCCCGTGGGCAACGACTTTTCAAAGATCCAAGGCCGTTTCAATACCCGACTTTCGCTCTCCAGCTCCAGCGTGGACGAGGTCATCCAGCGCCGTGTGCTCGAGAAGACCGCGCCGGTGGCCGATATGCTTGCACAGGTCTACGAGCAAGACGCCGCCGTGCTTAAAAACAACTTTACCTTTGAGGGTGGCTCGCGCTCCGACCTTGCCGGCTACGCCAACTCCAAGGATTTTGTGGCCAGCTACCCGTTTGTGGGCTACCAGTTTAAGCTCCTGCCCGACGTGATGACCGAGGTGCGCAAGCACGGTGTCAAGGCCAAGCACATGTCAACGGGCGAGCGCTCCATGCTGAGCGCGTTCCAGGAGAGCGCTCAGGCCATCCAGCATGACCAGACCGGTGCGCTCGTGCCGTTCTGGCGCTTCTTCGATACTATCTCCAAAGACCTTGAGCACGGCATCATCCAGGTGGTCGACCGCGCGGTCCGTGCGGCCGAGGACGCAGAGGGCCTTGAACCCTACGACGTTCAGGTGCTCAAGCTCCTGTACCTGATTCGTTACATCGGCTACGTTAAGGCCACGGCCGAGAACATCTCCATCTTCATGATCGACGGCCTCGACGTGGACATGCGCGCCCTCAAGGACCGCGTCAAGGAGTCCCTTGCCCGCCTGGAGCGCGAGAACTACGTGGCACGCCAGGGCGATACCTATAGCTTCCTCACCGACGAGGAGCAGGAGATAGCGCAGGAGATCGCACGCACCCCGATCGATAACGCGCAGGTGATCGAGTCTATCAAAAAGCGCCTGTTCGACAGCATCTACACCGCGCGCAAACTCAACCGCGGGGCCAACGACTTTCCGTTTGACCGCTATGTGGACGGCTCAATCCACGGTACCAGCATGGGCGGCATGGAGCTTTACGTGGCGACTATGGCGAGCGACCTGGGCCGTGCGGACGATACCGAGCTGGCCTTGGCTTCTTCGGGCAAAGCCATCGTGGCCTTGAGCGACGAGGCGGATTATTGGGAGACGCTCGTCAACGCCGCCAAGATCCGCAAGTACGCCAAGACGCGAAATCTCCAGGAGCTTCAGCCGAGTACGCGCCAGATCGTCGAGTCCAAGATGCGCGAGGCGGCTTATAACGAGAAGGAGGCCGATACCCTTTTGAGCGAGGCCGTGCTCCATGCACGTTGCGCGGTCAACGGCCGCATGGTTGAGGTCCGCGCGGCCAAACCCGCCCAGGTTTTTGAGCAGGTGCTGGCGCAGCTGTGCGATGTGGTCTTTGAAAAGGCCGACTATATCGGCGCGCCGGTCACGAGCGATTCCGATATCCGCTCCACTCTGGCGGGCAACGTTCAAGCTGGGCTCGCTGGCATGGACGCGGGCAACATGCGTGCGCTCAAGGAGGTCGAGGACTACCTCAAAGTTCAGCACCAGCGCCACCTGGATACCGCTATGGGCGATATCCAGCGCCAGTACCAGCAAAGACCCTTTGGCTGGCGCGAGGTCGATATCGCAAATGTGGTGGCGCAGCTTGTGGTGGAGCAGCGCGCGCAGGTGCTGTTTGGCGGTCAAACGGTTCAAGCCAACGATAGCCGCATGGTGGCACTCCTGCGCAAGGATGCCGATAAAGCCCAGGTGCGCTTGCGTATGCGCATGAGTGACCGTTTGCTGTGCGATACGGGCGAGCTTATGCGTGACCTGTTTGAGCTTGGCACCGTGCCCTCCAACGAGGATAAGCTCGTGGCCGAGCTTAAAGCGCGCCTTGAGGACTTGCGCGAGGCGTGCCTCGCCATGGCACGCGACTACTACACGGGCATCAAACCAGCCTACCCGTATCCCGGTGAGGACGAGTGCGAGAAGATGCGCTCGGAGGTCGCCGACATCCTTAAGGACCAGAGCGAGTCCGAGGCATTCTTGACCACCTTCACCAAGCACGAGGACCGCCTGCTCGATGCCAAGGAAGACTTTGACAGGGTGGTTGAGTTCTTCGAGTCCAACCAACGAACGGCGTTTGATCACGCCAAGGATTTCTTGAGTCGCACCGAGGGTATTGAGTATGTCTCCGATGACATTCCCAACGCGGTGGAGAACGTGGCAAAGGTGCGCGAGATCCTCAAAGATCCCAAGCCCTATGGCCGCATTAAAGACCTGCAGCCGCTTATGGATCCCGTTGAGGACGACATAAAAAAGCTGCTGGGCATCCGCCGCAATGAGTTTTTGTGCCGCATCGAGAGCGATCTGCAAGACCTGCAGGCACAGGCTGAGAGTCAAAAGGGCTTTGTCAATCAAGCCAAGGATGCCATAGCAGAAGCCGCCGCCAAATACGAGTCGTTCAAAAACCGTGCCCACAGTGCTCAAAGCCTCAACGAGCTGAGTGTTGCCGCGACTAACTGGGGCAACTGGATCGTTGCTGCAACCAACAAGATATACGACGCCGTGGATGCGGCCCGCATGCGCATGGACAACGAGCGCCGCACCACTGAGGTCACGAGTACGGGTGAGGTGGTCAAGAAGGTCTCCAACAAGGGCGCCGCATCGTCTGCTCCCGTGCCCGCGCCCAAGCCCCAGCGCAAGATCAAGACCGTGCGCCGCGCCGATCTGGCCAAGCCGAGTCGTCTCTTGTCCGCAGAGGACGTGGAGCGCTATGTGGATGACTTGCGCTCCCGCCTTATGCAGGCACTCGCTGCAAACGACGAGATCCGTATCAACTAACCCGCGGGGCAACCGGCGCCAAAACGTGCGCCGGTTGCTTATGGCGTTTAGAAAGGCTCATCAACCATGAACGATTCTGCTCTTAAGAGCTTCTGCACCTGGGCCCGCACGGAGCTCATCAAAGGCGTTGAGGCGCAGATGGTGCGCTACGGCATCACCGAACCTGCACCTGCGCCCGCTGGGTCCGAGACCGTCAACAGCCTGCCCCTAAGTCCGGCTGAGATTGAGCAACGCGACGAACTGCTGCGCATGCAGGCAGAGGTGGGTCACGAGGCGCTGCGCGACCGTGCGGCCTACACCTGGTTCAACCGCATCGTGGCCATTCGCTTCATGGATGCATACGGATGGCTTCCCAGCCGTATGCGCATGCTAAGTCGTGCGGACGGCAGCCATGGCAGCGAGGCCGTGGAGAACGCACTGGACGTGGAAATAACGACGGCCGATACCGATCGCATAGCCGAGCTCAAGATGGCGGGCTTGGATGAACCGTTGTGGCGCTACCTGTTTGTTGCTCAGTGCGAGGAGCTTGCCGATTGCCTGCCGGGCGTCTTTGAACGCGTGGGCGGAGCCATGGAGCTGCTGTTGCCCCAGGGCCTCATGATGGCTGACAGCGTGGTGGGCAAACTCAATGCCGTCCTCACTGACGAGGACTGGCGCGAGGGCGTGACCGTTCTGGGCTGGATGTATCAGTACTACAATGCCGACGTTAAAGACGAGTTCTTCAAGTCCAAGCGCAAGGCAGCGGCGGCGGACATCGCGCCCGCCACGCAGCTCTTCACCCCCGAGTGGATTGTGCGCTATATGGTCGAGAACTCGCTCGGCCGTCTGTGGATGCTCAACAATCCGGGGAGTTCGCTACGCGAGCGCATGGAGTATTACATCGAGCCCGATGCTGAGCACGAGGACTTCATTCGCATTTCGAGTCCCGAGGAGATAACCCTCTGCGACCCCGCATGCGGCTCGGGCCATATCTTGGTCTATGCGTTTGAGCTGCTCTTCCATATGTACGAGGAGCGCGGCTATCGTGAGCGCGAGATTCCCGAGCTCATTCTTACTAAAAACCTTGCAGGTATGGAAATCGATTCCCGCGCGGCACAGATCGCGGAGCTGGCGCTTGCCATGTGCGCCCGCGAGCACGACCGTCGCTTCTTTGGGCGGGGCGTTCGCGCCGACGTTACCGTGCTCTCGAGCATCCCGCTAGGGGAGGACGAGCTGCCGGGTAACAAGAAGCTCGCCGAGGAGCTGAGTCATTTGGGCGAGATCGGTTCGCTGCTCAATCCCTCAGAGGACGAGATCGACGAGCTCAAGGCTGCCGCCGCGAGTTGTTCCGATGACCTTTTTGCTTCTGCGACCAAAACTAAGCTCGAAAGCGCCGTCGCCATTTGCGAGAAACTGTCCCGTCGTTTTATCTGCGTCGTGGCGAATCCTCCGTATATGGGCAGCAGCAGCTTTAATCCATTCATGAGCAAGTGGATCAAGAAGAACTACCCCGACGTGAAGAGCGACCTCTGCACGTGCTTTATCGAGCGCGGTTTTAACCTTGTCGAGGATAAGGGCTACGCCGCAATGGTTACCATGCAGAGTTGGATGTTCCTGGGCAGCTTTGAGAAGATGCGCGCCAAGGTTATCGACAACAAGACAATCGTTTCCATGGCCCATCTGGGACCTCGCGCGTTTGATGCTATCGGCGGCGAGGTCGTCAACGTTACAGCTGACGTGATCTACAACCAGCATTCGGACGCCGAGGGCGCCTATGTGCGCCTTGTTGATATCAACGGCTCTGAGGCCAAGAGGCTCAAACTGGTCGAGGCCATCCAAAACCCCGATTGCGGCTGGTTCTACCGCTGCGACGCCGGCACCTTCAAGCAAATCCCCGGCACCCCCATAGCCTACTGGGCCAGTGACGCTCTTCTGGATGCGTTTGGAAACGCAAAACAGCTCAGTGAGTATGGCAAGCCGCGCCAAGGGCTTGCTACTGGCGAGAACGCTCGTTTCGTTCGCGAGTGGTGGGAAGTCGATGATTGCAAGAGCGTCTATTCCTGTGGATCTATTCAAGAGTCGATTGAAAACGCTTGCAAATGGTTCCCCTACAACAAGGGAGGCGATTTTCGTAAATGGTACGGTAATAATGAATGCGTTATCAATTGGGAGAGCAATGGCCACCTAGTTCGAGAGTTCGCGGGTTCGGTGATTCGAAATCCCGACTGTTTTTTTATGCCTTCGATTACATGGTCAAAAATCTCGAGCGGGTCTATTGCGTTTCGTTTTAAGCCTGCTGGGCATATCTTTGATGTGGCGGGCACGAGCGTTTTTAGCGACGAGGAGTCACTCAAGTATCTCCAGGGAGCTTGTAACAGCTCCGTGATTATGCGTGTCGCAAGCATGCTCTCGCCGACGCTTAATTTCGAGGTAGGCCAAATCGCAACCTACCCGATCATTCAGAACAAGGAACAGGAGCCGTTGGTCAACGACATGGTCGACTCGTGCCGCGAACTATCAAAAACCGATTGGGATTCGTTTGAAACCTCTTGGGATTTCAAACATAACCCTTTGGTGTAGGTGCTGGTTATGGACAAAGCCTGTATATCTTCATTTCATATGTCTCTGCATGAATCTAGCTATTGGACTCCGGATGAGATTTCTTCTATTTGGGATTTCTTTGTGACTAAATCTGTAGCTAACTCTGCCTCTCAAAGAAGAACCGCCTCTGATTATGGATTGAAACAATTGCCATTCGATACTCTTCTTGAGTATGAAGGGGTGCCTTCCGGGAAGCGTGAATTACTTATGGCTGATAATCTTGGAGATGTGATTGAGGAATATGGATTTAAAACAACTGTAAATCAAAAGTCGGCTGATGGAGTTAAACAAGAGATTGAAGCTCCGATTGATATCGTTAGTCCGAGGGTCCTCTGTATTCAACCTTATACAATCTCTGGTCGCAAGGGTCCCGAACCTAAAGACTCAGGTAAAGGAATGACTTTACTAACTCATATCCGCAATTCACTTGCACATGGGTGTACGTATTACTTCCCTAATGGAATGATGCTTCTCGAGGATAAAGCTGGTGGTTCAAGTGGAAAAACGACTGCCATGATGCTTCTGCCTCAAAAGGCGTTTACCGACTGGATAAAGGCGATTGATATTGACGCTCGTTTTTATTTTAAGGACGCTGGCAGAGGCGAATTTGAAAAGCTCATTCATAGAAAGAGCAACAAACACTAGGGAATTAATAAACGACGCGCTTTAATCCGTAAAGAATTTAAATCTGTTAATTGTTTAGCTGGCTAGTGCAAATTTTAAATTTGCATAGCCGCACTTTTCAACAAAGAAAGGGCGGTCTGTCATGGCCACTTTACTTCAAGATAAATACGAGGCTCGCAAGGCCGAGGTCAATGCTCGCTTTGAGCAGCTTCGCGCTAACGAGGAAGAGCTCAACCGAATCTTTGCCAAGATCTACAACATGGAGGGGGAGGTGCCCATCGAGGTCGAGGATAAGTACGTTTCGGTGGCGCGCATCTTTGATACCGCCGATGAGATCCCCGAGAGCTATAAGGGCAACAAATACGTGCGCACTAAGCGCGATGAGATCACCTCGCTCCTAAGCTATGCCGTGGGCTGCATGTTTGGCCGCTATTCGCTGGATGTGGATGGCCTGGTCCTGGCCGATCAGGGCACCACGGTCGACGACTATCTGGCCAAGATGCCCGATCCCGCCCATGTGACCTTTATGCCCGATGCCGACAACGTGCTGCCCATCACCGACGACGAGTACTTTGACGACGACATCGTGCGTTACTTTATCGACTTTGTGCGCACCGTGTACGGCGAGGAGACACTCGAACGGAACCTGGCCTTTATTGCCGAGGCGCTCGGCGGCAAGGGCACCTCGCGCGAGGTGATTCGCACCTGCTTTTTGAAGGACTTCTATAAGGACCACTGCCAGACCTATAAGAAGCGCCCCATCTACTGGCTGTTCGACAGCGGCAAGAAGAACGGCTTCAAGTGCCTTGTTTACATGCATCGCTACCAGCCTGACCTGTTGGCTCGCATCCGCACCGACTATGTGCATGAGCAGCAGGAGCGCTACCGTGCCCAGATCGGGTATGCCAACGATGCCCTTGTCAGTGCCGAGCGCGGCGAGCGCGTGCGCTTGGATAAGCGCATCAAAAAGCTCAACGACCAGCTCAAAGAGACCATTGCCTACGAGGAGAAACTGCACCACTTGGCAGACCAGATGATTAAGATCGATCTGGATGACGGTGTCAAGGTCAACTACGCCAAGTTTCAGGATGTGCTGGCGAAGATTAAGTAACTGCAGATACGGTAAGGATATTCATGCCCAAGATCGATGTAGAAGAACAGCTCAAGCTGCGATTTTTGCAGCCGTTGTCCTCATGCGCGCCGCGCCGTGTTGTGGTTTGGCACGATGCGGACGGCGAGTTTGCTCCTGAGTTTGAGCGATTGGCTGCCGAGGGTTTCGACGGCGTGGGGGCCGATGCCGGCGTAATGTCTGCTCACGGTGACTTTGAGCGCCCGGTGCGCTTTGTTGAGGCCTGCGAGGGCCGTATGTTTGCCGTCAAGAAGCTCATCAACCGCGATGACCTTGCGAGCGATATCTTGCTGTATCGCCGTTGCCCGCGCGGCAGGCTTGAGGGTGATTGGCTTGCCGATGTTGAGCTGTATGCCGATCAGTTCCAGGCTGACTATCTTTCGCTTTTGGCCGATCAGCTGGGCATCGAGAATATCGACGCCGTGCGCGAGAGCCTGCGCGAGCACAAGACGTTCTTTGATGCCAAGACCCGCTGCGCTAAGTTTGCCGCGTGTGTTCCGCATGCCTCGGGCGCATCCGATATCGAACTCGGCATCCTTACGGTGATTTTTGGCGGTAAAGAGCCTGGTGACGCGCGCCCCGCGTTTGTGCTGCGTGGCTGTATGACCATGTTGCTGCACGAGGGTCCCGAGGCGCTGGCTGAGTTGGCGGACAAGTACTGCGTGCGCGATGCCCTCTCTGCCTTCATTGTGCGTTGCTATGGGTTTGATGGGCCGCTTTACGAGCGTGACTCATTGCTTATGCTTGCATCCCATGTGCTCCTTACGGCGGCATCAACCGCGCTTCCCGAGGGAGCGCTCAAGGGGCTCGAAAGCTATGTGGCTCCCGCCTACGGCCCCTATTGCCTTGAGGCGGTGCGCACGTGGGACCAGGCCGCCGATACCCAGGCATCGAGCGAGGACCTATTTGAGATCTGTCGTTTGGTGGAGGATGCCCGTGGGCTCTTTGCGCGGTTCGAGACTCTGCCAATCGATGCGCTGGCCTCGCTTGACGTGTTCCCGTGCGTCAACGAGGCCGTGCTCTCGCAGCTGTTCAGTTCGTTTGCCCAGGGCGCGGACCGCGTTGAGGACGCACGTGCCTTTGTGGCGCGCCGTTGCGACCTGAGCTGGTACCGTCGTGTCGAGAGCTATTTTGACCTGCTTGCCGCTGTGGCCGATATGTGTGCGTTTAGGCAGGCGCACGCGGGCGGGTTCCATCTGGCGCAACCCCAGCAGGTGTGGGATGCCTACACGTCCGATTGGTATGCCATGGACGCTGCTTATCGCCATATGTGCACCGCGTATCTGCGGGCGCGCTCCGTCGAGTGTGATGCGCTCGAGGAGCCTGCCCGCTCTGTGGCGGACTGGGCGGAGAATCTCTACAGCAACTGGTTCTTGGCCGACGCCAATGCCTGTTGGGCGGCCGCTGCGCAGGGGGAGTGGGCCGATTGCGGCTACATCGAAGGTCCCTCACGGCAGGATGAGTTCTACTGGCATATGCTGCCCACCTTTGTGGGCTCTGCCAAAACGACGGTCGTTATTGTGAGCGACGCGCTGCGCTATGAGGTGGCTCGTGACGTTGCGGCGTTGCTCGAGCGCGAGCGCGGCGGCAACGTCAAGGTCTCTAGCATGCAGGCGGTCTTTCCCTCCATTACCGAGGTGGGTATGCCCGCGCTGCTGCCGCACCAAGCGCTTGAGCTTGCAGCAGATGGCCCATTTGTGTTGGCTGACGGCATGCCCACTGCGACGACTCCGCAGCGCGAGGCCGTGCTCGCCCACGTTGAGCCCACGGCCCGCGCTTTACGCTCGAGCGCATACCTCAACATGGCGGGAACCGAGCGCAAGGTACTGCTCAAGGACTCAAGACTCGTCTACCTCTACCACAACAAGATCGATGCCACGGGCGAGAAGGCCGCTACGCAGGATGACGTCTTCGATGCCTGCGCGGACACTGTGGAGGAACTTGCCACGTTGGCGCGCCGTGTGTGCACCGACGCCCCGGGCGCACGTGTTGTTATAACGGCGGACCACGGCTTTATCTACACGCGTCGGGAGCTCAACGAGTGCCAGATGCTCGGCAAGCCAGACCTTCCCGTCCTTGATGCTCCCGTCATGCACGGCAAACGTCATCTGGTGGTGCCCAACGAGGCCGTACTCAAACTTTCGGATGAGGCGTGTGGGGTGTTTGTTAATGTTGACATGGGACGTTTGGGAGCCGGATTTGAGGGGTTTGCCCCGCGCGAGAACGTGCACTTCAAGCGTCCCGGCGGCACTAACAACTACGTCCACGGCGGCATGAGCCTGCAGGAGCTCTGCGTGCCCGTTATCGGATTTTGGCGTGCACGCTCGGGTTCCAAGGACTTTGTCGACACGCGCGCAGCGACACTGCGCGTACTAAGTGAGGGACGCCGAGTGACCAACTCGCTTTTCTCGGTCAACTTAATCCAGGAAGAACCTGTCCAAGGCAAGGTCTTGCCGTGCGAGTACGAGCTGGTGTTTACCGATGCAAGCGGCAACGAGGTGAGCGATACGGTCAAGGCGCATGCCAACAAGACTTCTGTTAACTCGCAGGAGCGCGTGGTGCATGCCAAGTTTGCGTTGCATGCGGCGGATGGATTCTCGGCCAAGGGCCCGTACTATCTGGTCTGCCGCGAGCGCGAGACGGGCAAGATCGTTTGGCGCGAGACGTATACCATCGCTGTTTCGTTTGCCCCTGTTGCTGACTTTGGTTTTTAGGAGTGTGCCCTATGTTTGATAGCAATGACGACAATCTGTGGGAAGTTCCCTCGATTGATGTGGATGTGCCGGTGGAGGGTGTGGTGCCTGCGGAGGCCGCGCCTGCTGCGGAGGCCCCGGCGACTGAGGCTGTTGCGCCTGCCCCGGAGCCGGTTGCTGCCGCGCCCGTTGAGGCTGCGGCGACCACCAAGGACGAATCCTCGACCGATGGCTATGACCAGGCCGCGGCCGAGGCCCCCGAGGACGACGGCTACGATATGGATGGCCTTGACGGCAAGCTGCTTGAGCACTTTGCTGGCAAGATCGTGCGTAAGGACCTGACGGCCCTTATGAAGCGTGGCGCCAACGTGCCAACCTTTGTGCTGGAGTACCTGCTGGGCATGTACTGCTCAACCGATGACGAGGAAGCCGTGGCGGAGGGCCTTGACCGCATTCGCAGGATTCTTACCGATAACTACGTGCGCCCCGACGAGTCCGAGCGCATTAAGTCCAAGATCCGCGAGCTGGGTCGTTTTACCATCATCGACAAGGTGACGGCCAAGCTCGACGAGTACAAAGATATCTACGTGGCGTCGTTTGCCAACCTGACCATCGAGCCGTTTGTGATGCCGGCCGAGTACGTGCGCGACTATTCCAAGATTCTGCAGGGCGGCATTTGGTGCATTATGAGCATCGAGTATCGTCATCCCGTGGATGAGGAAGACGAGTTTGGCATGGAGGTCTTTGGCGACGATGCGCCGCGCCGCTCCAAGGCCAAGCGCAAAAAGCGCGGACCCGAGGACTCTCCGTTTAGCGTGGCGTCGCTCACGCCCATTCAGATGCCCAATCTGGACCTGGATGCCATGATCGACGAGCGCCAGTACTTTACGCGCGACGAGTGGCTCAATATGCTGCTGCGCTCGGCTGGCTACGAACCCAGCGAGCTTTCCGAGAAAGAGCGCCTCCACTTTATCGAGCGCATGGTGCCGCTTATCGAGCGCAACTACAACCTGTGCGAATTGGGTCCCCGCGGCACCGGCAAGAGCCATATCTACAAAGAGGTCTCGCCTTACGCCATCTTGCTTTCGGGCGGTCAGACCACCACGGCCAACCTGTTCGGCCGTATGAACTCCATGCGCGCCGATCGCGTGGGCCTGGTGGGCCACTGGGATTGCGTGACGTTCGACGAGGTCGCCGGCATGCGGTTTAAGGACACCAACGCCGTGCAGATCATGAAGGACTACATGGCGAGCGGCAGTTACGCACGCGGCCGCGACCAGATTAACGCCGACGCCTCCATGGTCTTTGAGGGCAACATCAACGACACCGTGCAAAATGTCCTTAAGACCACGCACCTGTTTGATCCGTTCCCGCCGGAGTTTAACAACGATTCGGCCTTCTTCGACCGTATCCATTACTACCTGCCGGGCTGGGAGATTCCCAAGATGCGCTCGAGCCTGCTGACCGGGCATTATGGCCTGATTACCGACTGCCTGTCGGAGTTTTGCAAGGAGATGCGCCGCAAAGACTTTACGCACCATATCGACCGGTATTTCCGCTTTAACAGTGACTTTAACAAGCGTGACGAGATCGCCGTGCGCAAGACCTTTAGCGGCCTTGCCAAGCTGCTGTTCCCCGACGAGGCCATGGACAAGGACGACGTGCGCTGGCTGTTGGATTACGCCATCGAGGGCCGTCGCCGCGTAAAGGAGCAGCTCAAGATTATGGCGGGCGTCGAGTTTATCGACGTCAACCTGGGCTATATGGATGCCGACAACCCGCAGGACGTGCACGTGGTGCGCGTGCCCGAGCAGAGCGAGGACACGCTGATTCCCGACGGGCCGCTGCTGTCCGGCCACGTGTTTGGCGTGGGCAGGTCGCAGGGCGGCGAGGTTGCCGTGTACAAGCTTGAGAACAAGGCCGTTGCCGGCGAGTGCAAGTTTAAGCACGAGGGCGTGGCCTTTAACAAGCCGGTGCGCGATACGCTGGAGGCCGCGTTCGACAACTTTGTGAATCTGGCGAACCGCGTGGCGCCGGGCATGCACATTGGCTCCAAGGATTACCTGCTGTTCTACAACGACCTGCAGAGCAAGGGGCTGTCCGAGGAGGTTTCGCTCGCCGAGTTTGTGGGACTTTGCTCCGCGGCGTGCAACCGCCCGGTGATGCCCGCGCTGGCGATTCCGGGAATCTTGCGCATGTCGGGCTCTATGGACGAGATCCGCGGGCTCGAGGACATTATGCGCGTGGCCAAAAACGCCGGCGCCAAGCGCGTGATTTTGCCGCTGAGCGCCATCGCGGGCCTGCAGAGTGTTTCGTCCGAGATTATCTCGGGGCTGAGCCCGGTGTTCTACATGGATGGCGATCCCGTCGACGCCGCGAAGAAGGCGCTGGATCTGTAGGGGTGCGGGCGAGCGGGGCGTTCGGTGTTCGGGCGCCCTGCGAGCATGTTGGCGTGTTCGAGTAGGGAGGCCTGCCATGGCGGACGAGCGTTCTGTTGGTGAGCTGCTCGACGAGCTGTTTGGCTTTGAATCGGTAACCAAGCGTCAGACGGCGCTTGAGCAGTACGATCGCGGGGAGTTGGTGCCCAAGGCACGCTCCCGCGAGCTACTGGGTGTGCTTAGGGGCGTCGAGACCGCCGAGCGCGCTGCACGCGAGTCTGCCGTGCGGGCTGTTGATACGTACGTGCGCCGTGTTGAGGGTGCGGCCCTTGCGCGCGCTCGCAAACAGGCGGGCGTTGTGGGTCCGCTGAAGATGGAGCGTCGCTATGCTGCCTTCTTGCGCATGGAGGACAAGGCCGAATTGCTGACGCGCCTGGAGCAGACGCTTTCGTTTATCGAGGTAAAGCTGCGGGCCAATACTGCGGACAGGGTTTGTGCCGCGTACGATGCCGCGGGGGCTTTAGTGCTGCAGGGCGTGGCGCGCCTGAGTGACGTGCGCGTTGTGGATGCCGTGCCCCTGGATGCCGATCTGCTGTGTACGCAGCTGGAGCAGCTGCGTTGTGCCGCCGATGCGACGGACCTTGCGGGCATGATCACAGCGACGTTTGAATCTGAGCTGAGTGCGACGGGGTCGCAGGGCGCTGACGGGTTTACGGGCGATTTTGCTGGCGATGTAGCTGGTGATGTGGCGTTGGAGCGTGAACTTACCAACGTGCGCGGCGCTGCGCAGCGAGCGCGCTTGGCGGCGCAGGCGTATCGGGCCGAGCGTGCCGCCCGCGTTGCGGGGAGCACGGTGGAGCCGGTATCGTTGCCCGAGTCTGTGTGCGTTGCGTGCGAGACGGCGTGCGATGCCGGGGAGCTTTCCGAGTTGCTCGCTCAGGTTAAGAAGTCGTTTGAGACCTACCGTCGTGTTGTTATCGACGGTGGGTTGTTCTGTGCGTTTGGCACGGGCTCGCCGCATGGGATCTGTAGTGGCTTGAGCTATTTTGACTACGATTCTCGGCTTGACGAAGATGTGTTGGTGGGTGAGTACGACGGCGCTACCAGGCATGATGTTCGGCGCGAGGTTCCGATTCCCGAGCTTGTGGATGAGGCTTCGGCCGAGGGCGGCGACTCGCTCGAGGTTACCGTGGCGCGCATGCGTGAGTTTAATGGGCGTCGCTACGATGGTGTGCTGGATGAGGACCCCGCGCGTCATGTGAATGCGTTTTGGTATGGACTCAAAAAGCTCAGCCAGTATTGCGAGACCGCCGTTCGTGTGGACGAGCGCGCTTGGGACTGCTTTATCGATAAGGTTCAGTATGCCTACGATGAGCCCGTGGGGCGCCTGGCCACGCAGATGGACGACAAGCAAGTGGCGGCTTTTGTTGCTGCCGTGGAAGTGCTTGGCGCTGACGAGTAAGGGCCTGGTTTGGCGGGAGGTTTCACCATGAAAATCGAAGTTGATGTAGACCAGCTGCGCGAGAGCCTGCTCGGCCGCGCGGGGAGTGCAGCCGGCGTGGGCTTTCCGGCCGCCATGCTCGACGTAGTGGATATCGAGGACGAGTCGCCCCAAGAGCTCCTAGCCCAAGCCGAACGCGAAGGCCTCGACCTCCGAGACCTTGCCGTCGACGACGACTGCGGAGCGTCTGACGACTGGTGACCCCGGGTCAGTTCATCCTTTTCTTCCTGAGATATAAGAGAAATCCCTTTTTGAACGTCCTTCGGGTTCCAAAAAATAGCCGATCAGTCTTTGTATCTTCCTTGCTGTCAAACTTGATAGCCGTTAGCTCGATCGTACAGATGTAGTCAGCAACTTGGAATAGCCGGTAGGCTCGTGGTGTGGCTTCTCGGTATACGATGACATCCCTTGCTAGAACGTACTCAAGCGCAGAATGAATGACCTCCGTTACAATCGGTTGGCCGTTGTCGTAGTAAATCTTAACGGTGTCGTATCGCTGGAAGACTTTCAGATGGTCGAAAAGCTCAACTGTGAGGTCTCGCCTCATTCTCTCCGCGAGACCGTTTTGATTGCCGGCGAATTCGCTCATTCGGTATTGCAGACAGAGATAGCGTATGGGGAGATGCTGAATGAACGCGCGAAATGCGCTCAACATGTGCCTTCGCTGCTCCTTGGGAAGATCTTTGTAGTCGCCGTTTCCATTCAGTAGGGGTCCTGCATGAAAAGGCGTATTGGGAAGCGAGGACTGCGACAGGGCGCGCTCGTAGCGGTCAATGCGTTCAACGATTGCATCGTTTTGATCGTGAAAAACGAGGGTGACGAGGTAGTAGTTGGAGACGCCTCCGAGGTCGCCAGATTCGTCAACAAAGACGGAGAGTTCGCTCATGATGGGCCTCCATTTTTGCAAAAAAATGCCGGGGGTAAGACCCCGGCTCTTGGAGGCCCCTCTTTTGGAGGGAACCGTATTCTTTATACCATGAGATAAGGGGTGCTTTCAAGTAATATTATAATAAGCAAACATATGTTCGTCAAACTACCTGCGAAAAGTCCTTAGCCGCCGAGATGTGGGGTAGAGCGGCTCGCAAATTGCTGACGCAATGGCGCCGGCGGTTTCCAGAGAACTGTTTAGTCTTGGCTCACATAAAAAATGCCGAGGGACATCCCCCGGCTTTTTTCATTTCGGTGTCAATTCAAATGTTTTTCAATCCATCCCCTCAATAAGTTGCGGTGAAATAGGGACTGAAATGGCTGTTCAGAGGCCTATTCAATCCCTATTTCACCGCAACTTATGGGTGGGGATGGCTACGATGCCAGCGTGGCAATGACGGCTTCGTCGCCGGCGTATATTAGGGTGTTGCCATCGGGGATGATCGTCTGGCCTTCGCGCTTGAGCATCACCACAATAAACGGATGCTTGCCTTGCGGCACATCGCGCAGGCGCTGGCCGGCCAGGCGACCGTGGGGCGTCACGGTGACCTCGCGCAGCGTAACCTCGGCACGCTCTTCGAACGTTGGGGCGGCCATCACCAGCAGATCGCCTTCCTGGATCACGGTATCGCCGTTGGGCAGCACTGGGTGCGCGCCGTCGCGAAGCACCAGGACCACGAGCATGTCCGTGGCGCTGCCGATGTCCGCGAGTGAGCGTTCGGCAAACGGATGTCCAGCGCCCACCTTGAGCTTTACAAACGACATGCCGTCCTCGTCGCGGTAGTCGTTAAAGGTGCGGCGCACGTCGCCGGTCGCATCGATCATATCGAGCTTCTTCGCCACCGCCGGCAGCAGCGAGCCCTGCACCACAATGCTCGACACGGCAATCACAAACACCAGGTCAAATAGGTCGTGTCCGCCGGGAACGCCGGCCACCACGGCAAAGAGACTAAAGACGACCGAAGCTGCTCCGCGCAGACCCGCCCAGCTTACGAGTGCAACCTGGCGAGGGTTCGTCCTAAACGGCGCCAGCAGCATGCCTACGGCGATGGGGCGGCTCGCAAAGAGCATAAACGCCATGAGTGCCAGGCCCGGTAGCAGCATTTGCGGCAGGCGTGCGGGTGTAACGAGCAGGCCCAGCAAAAAGAAGATGGTCATCTCTGCCATCTCGGTGAGGGTGTCAAAGAAGTGCGCCATCTCGACTTTGCCGGTGATGTCGCTGGCACCCAGCACAATGCCGGCCAGGTATACAGCCAAAAAGCCGTTGCCGCCCAGGTAGCTCGGCAGCGCGTAGGCGACGATGGCCACGGCGAACAAAAAGATGGTCTGCGCGTCCTTGGCCGTTGCGTGCGCGCGTTCAATCAGGCGGCCCGCCGCCCAGCCGATGGCAAGGCCCAGGCCCACGCCCAGGATAATCTGCTTGGCCAGCAGTGCGGGAATGTTGATGTCGCCGCCGGCCGCGAGTGTAGCGAGCACAGCGGTGAGCATGTAGGCGACGGGGTCGTTGGAGCCCGATTCGACCTCGAGCAGCGAGTCGGTGCCACCTCTCAGCGACAGGCTGTGCTCACGCAGTACGCTAAAGACGCTCGCCGCGTCGGTGGATGCCACGACCGATCCCAGCAGCAGGCTGCCGATCCAGTCGATCCCCAGCGCGAAGTGGGCGAACACGCCGGTGATGCCGGCAGTGATGACGACGCCGAGCGTGCTCAGCAGCACCGCCGGCGCAGCGACGGGCTTGGCGCGGTCGATATTGGTGTTAAAGCCGCCGTAGAACATGATGAACAGCAGCGCCGTGCTGCAGACGGTTTCGGTGAGTGCGTAGTCGCTAAAGTCGATATGCGTCGGGCCGTTGACGCCCAACAGCATGCCCAGCGCGATAAAGATGAGCAGGGTGGGGAAGGGGAGTTTTTTGCCGACGGGTTTGATGGTCAGGCACAGAATAATGACGAGGCCGATAAAGAGAAGGATCTGGTTCATGGATGGTGTCCGCTCCTGGGTGGTTGGCGTGGCACGGTCAGTTGTCTGCGGTTATTTGTACCCAAAGATGGTGGGTTTATGGGGTTGGATTGCGGGCGTGCGCGATATCGTCATAGACGGCTGCCGTCTTTGCCTCTGCTCGGAAACCCTTTCCAGCTTTATTGCAACGGAGTACAATGGGTAACGTTTAAGTTCAACTTGAAGTTTTAGTTGCGGCGCCGGGCTTCGGCCGCAATGCAAGGAGAGGCGTACCATGGCGATCTATGTGACATCTGATGCTCACGGGCACGTGCGTGCGCTTGACGAGGCCCTGTCTAAGATCTCGTTGACGTCCGACGACACGCTGTACGTGCTGGGCGACATGATCGATCGCGGGCCCGATCCGGTCGGCGTTATTAAGCTCGTGCGCTCGCTGCCCAACGCCCACGTGCTCAAGGGTAATCACGAGCAGATCATGCTCGATGCCATCATTGGTCAGGATCCGCTCGATGCCGAGACCTGGGATATCAACGGTGGCTGGACGACGCGCGAGCAGCTCAACGACATGGAATTTGAGGCGTACGAGGAGCTCGTGCGTTGGATGGCGACGCTGCCGCTCTATGCGGTGGCCGAGACTGACGAGCGTTCGTATCTGCTGGTGCACGCCGGTATTCAGACCGAGGCGGCGCGGGCGTTTTTGCTTGAACATGGGGTTGATTGTGCCGATGGTGCGGGGGCGGTGGATGCCGATCGCGAGCTACTGCAGCAGATGCTTGCGGTGCAGTCGTCCGATGACTTGCTGTGGATTCGTCACGGCTACTGGGATGCGTCGACGGGGCTGCTTTCCGCCGAGGGCAATGGCCCGGTCGTGGTGAGCGGCCACACGCCCACGGTGTCGCTTGGACGTTATTGCGAGGTCGGCGGCCTGGCGGGACTCGATGAGGAGTCGGGCCGCGGGCGGATTGTGCGGCTGGGCGGCGAGGATACCGCCGGCGTACCCGATCGCATCGACATCGACTGCGCCGCCGCCACTGGGTCGGAGTTCGGCCGCGTGGGCATCCTGCGCCTGGATGATGGTGCGGAGTTCTACGCGAATATTCGCCCCGGGGAATAACGGCGCACAGGGTAGCTAATTTGGGACGGGGCTTTTTTGACTACTTTTGCCCTTCTGCCCACCAAATGATTTTTCTAGGACGGGGATTTAATAATCATTTGGCTGCCCGCTGGCTAAGTGAGTAGACTTTTTTGGAAATGCTGAGCACCCAACATGTTTGCTTCAACAAAACCGCAGGTCACTGACTTGTGCTTTGTTGGCGTGGTCGGGGATTCGGAAAAAGTCTACTCACTTAGTTTTGCGTGATGCATATTGTCCGCAACGAGACCCCAGTCGGGGTGATTCCATCGCAAATTAGCTGCCCCCATTGCACCATTTAGGCGCCGTATGGGTTGCGGTCGCGTTCGATGCGTTGGCGGATGTGGGCGTACTCGATGATCAGTAGCACCAGGAGCAGGGCCATGATGGCTAGGTAGCTCACCACAGCGCCCATCAGATCCAGCAGCTTAATCAGGATCACCGGCACCACCACGCTTACGGCGAAGCAGATCAGGTAGATCTTGGTGACGTCGCCGGCGTGGCGCAACACCGTGATGATGGCGTAGATAAAGTCGATTGCCGCGGTGACGCCGCCGGCGACAACCATTAGCAGTGCCAGCGTGCGGTAGCGCTCAAAGTTGAGGCCGTACATAAAGCTCATGATGGGGATGCCGGGGCCTGCCATAAATGCGGCGCATGCTCCGGTAATGACCACGATCAGTGCCATAACGGCAACAATAATCAGGTCAAAGCGGCGACGCTTGCGCGGATTCGCCCAAATGCTCGACAGACGCAGGAGCTGCGGTTTATAGATAAATCCAATGCCCAGCAAAATGGCCTGCGCCGGAAAGAACAGTGCATTAAAGTACAGCTGATACTTGTAGGCCAGCGTGCCCTCCATCACGAACTTGGGCATGCTCTCGATAAGGTTGAACAGGAACAGCGCACCAAAGAGCGGGGCGCACTGGATAAACAGGTGGCCGACCTCGCGCAGGCTCACGCGGCGCGATTTTTCGGTTTCGAGCAGGGCCAGCGGCGCGGTGACCAGCACGAGCGAGGCAATCGCGGCGATGCCCATGGCCATGGCCGCGATGGGCATGCTGCGTGTGAGGAACAGTGCCACGCTAAAGACCACGATGACGCCGGCGGAACGCAGCGTTTGGCTCA
This sequence comes from Collinsella aerofaciens ATCC 25986, assembly GCF_010509075.1. Lineage (NCBI taxonomy): Bacteria > Bacillati > Actinomycetota > Coriobacteriia > Coriobacteriales > Coriobacteriaceae > Collinsella > Collinsella aerofaciens. The sequence continues at coordinate 883,670 of NZ_CP048433.1, read as the reverse complement.
TGCCGGCCAAATAGAGCTTGTCGGCCTGCTGCAGGCGGCCCTCGTACACGTCGGCGATGCCGTCGATCACCTTATACAGGTAGACGCCCAGGCCGATCGTGGCCATCTGTGCATCGTAGCCGCGGGCGCTGCTGTATACCAGGCCGCATGCCAGCGCGAGCGCTCCGCAGAGCCAGCGGTTGAGCTGGTAGGAGGCGAAGGACGTCTTTTCATCGATGTCCGAGACCTGAAAGTTGCGGACGCCGTAGTTGCACGCGATCATGATGAGCGTGCCGGTGACAAAGGCGATGGAGAACTTGCCGGCCTCCTCGGCGCCTACGAGCTGCGTCGACACAATGGTGAGCAGGGGAAACGCCATGCCCCATACGGCGGTGCCCAGGGTATTCCAAAGGTAGTCGCGACGGGTGGCGTGATCTTCGTACTCGGCTTCTTGCGTGGAAAAGCCGCCGCCGTAGACGGCTCCGAGAAGGCGGTTCCACCAGGCATTGACCATGCGGTGGATGGGGCCGGGTTGGCGATCGCGCTCGCGGCGACGGCGTGTGGTCTGGCTGCTGTCGGGACCGCCGGCGTTACGCTGGCTCAGCTCTTGGATTCGTGCGAGCTCCTCGGCGGTGTGCGATGCGGGGAACAGGCCGTTCTCGATGCGTCCGCCCTGCCCGTGCGCCCCGCCCGATACGGTGGGGTCGGTGACGCCGTTGCGGCGGGCGATGGCGCGGCGGATGCTATCGAGGGGCGTGATGCTCAAGGCGGAGTCCTTTCTATTGCTGCGCTCTAGTATAGACGCGGCGGTGTTTGCTCGTGTTTTTGAACGGATTGTTCAATATTTCGGCAGGCGGCAGAAAATTGTCGGTAAGCGTGCGGTATCCTGTTCAAGTTTTATGACACCCCCGATGCCGCCCTCGCGGTACCAAGGAGCTTTTACCCATGGACGTCGCCGCATTTTTGCTGGCTCTTGTGCCTATCATCTGGCTTGTCGTGATGCTGCTGTGCTTTAAATGGCCGGCCTGGAAAGCCGCGATTGGTTCGTTTGTTCTTTCGTGCGTGCTCGCCTTTGCGTGGTGGCATTTGCCGGTGGCGCAGATAGCCACGGCCTCGCTCGAGGGCTTTTTGATGGCGCTGTGGCCCATCGTGTTGGTGATTATCGCCGCCGTCTTTACGTATAACCTCTGCGTTCGCACGGGCGCCATGGACGTGATCGGCAGCATGATCACCTCCATCAGCAGCGATCGCCGTCTGCTGGCGCTGCTCGTGGCGTGGTGCTTCGGCGGCTTTATGGAGGGCATGGCTGGCTTTGGTACCGCTGTCGCCATTCCCGCCGGCATGCTCGCGGGCCTTGGTTTTGAGGCCGTGCCTGCCGTGCTGATCTGCCTGCTGGCCAACGGCGTGCCCACGCCCTACGGCTCCATCGGCATCCCCACGGTGTCCGTTGCCGACCTGGTGGGTCTGGATTCCCTGCACCTGGCGACCGTTCAGCTGGTGCAGCTCGCACCGTTCTTTGTGGTGATGCCGCTGCTCATCGTGTTGGTTGCGGGCCGCGTGACCGACGATCAAGGCGATGTTGCGAGCGTAGGCGAGCGCCTGCACGGCGTGGCCGGTATCGCGCTGCTCTCTGGCGCGTCCTTTGTCGGCGCTGCCCTGGTCGTCGCTATGTTTGTGGGCCCCGAGCTTGCCGTGGTCGTGGGCTCCATCGTGTCGCTCGCGCTGACCGCCGCGCTTGCCATGCGCGCCGAGAAGTCCGGTCACCTGGACGCGCGCTTTCACATGAATATCGAGGCCGGTGAGCAGCTCACCGCTAAGTCGGCGCTTTCTGCCTGGTCGTGTTTCATCCTGATTTTTGTACTGCTGTTGGGTACGTCCAACCTGGTGCCCGCCGTGCATGCCGCGCTTGCGCCCTTTGCGAGTCACGTGCAGGTGTATTGCGGCGAGAACCCCGGCACGCTCACGTTTTCGTGGATTAACACGCCGGGTGTTTGGATCTTCCTGGCCGCGTTTATCGGCGGCGCCATTCAGGGGGCTTCGCCGCGCATGATGGGCGAGGTGCTGGCCGCGACTGTGAAGCAGATGATGCCGACGGTAATCACGATGCTTTCGGTGCTGGGCTGTGCCAAGGTGATGGGCTATGCGGGCATGATCTCTTCGATCAGTGCGTTCTGCATTGCCGTCGCCGGTGGTCTGTACCCGATTCTGGCCCCGTGGATCGGTGCCGTCGGTGCGTTCGTGACCGGTTCGGGCACATCGTCGGGCATGCTGTTTGGTCCCATTCAGAGCCAGGCCGCTTCGGCGCTGGGTGTGAGCGACTACTGGATGGTTGCGTTGAACGCCCTGGGTGTCGCCGCCGGTAAGATGGTCTCGCCGCAGACGCTCGCGATTGGCCTCGCTGCCGTGCACGTGCGCGGTAAGGACGCCGAGCTTCTGGGCGCAGTGCTGCCCTACGCCGCCGGCATGCTGGTCCTCATGAGCGTCATCGCCATGCTCGGCCAAGGCCTGCCGCTGTAGTCGGCACTTTGGGAACGTCCCTAAGTGCCGGCATCTAGGGACACTCCTTGGTTGTTGCCTGTTCATAAGTGTCCCCAACGATTAGTCGATTAAGAACGTCCCCAATGACCAGGCCGCTTGCCTGCGATTTTTGACCGTTGGGCGGGCGCTTCGCCGTTGCCGCAAAAACGTTTTTGCATATCGGGTACAACGGGCTTTACGTGAGTAAAGTGCGCGCCGCGTCCACGTGCCGCGTTTTTAAAGGAGGCCCCATGCCTGGTGTTACCCCTGCAGAAGTTCTGTCCAACTTTGGTATTACGCTGGTCGAAGATCCCGCCGAGAATCAGCCTCGTTTGCTGGTCGATCTACCCGCCGCGGAGCTTGTCGAGCACGCCATCCGCCGCGAAGAAGGCCGCATGGCATCCAACGGCGCGCTGGTGATCGAGACGGGGGAGCGCACCGGCCGTTCTCCCAACGATCGCTTTATCGTCGACACCCCCGATGTCCACGACAAGATTGCCTGGGGCGCCGTCAACCGCCCGCTTTCGATCGAGAGCTACGAGGCCATCAAGGCCGGTATCGTCGACTTTCTCAACGAGCGCGATGTATTCGTCACGCGCGGCATGGCGGGCGCCGACCGCAACCACACGCGTCGCCTGCTCGTCGCCTGCGAGCGCGCCAGCCAGGCGCTCTTTATTAAGCAAATGCTCGCTCGTCCGCTTGCCCGCGAAATCGCGCGCACTGGCGAGCCGGACTTTTGCGTGCTCGCCGCTCCCGGCTACCAGTGCGATCCCGCCATTAAGGGCCTCAACTCCAGCGCCGCCGTGGTCATTAACTTCCAGGAGCGCGTGATTTTGGTTGCCGGCACCGGTTACTCCGGCGAAATCAAAAAGTCCATCTTCAGCGTTATGAACTACCTACTGCCCGTCGAGGACGACGTGCTGCCCATGCACTGCTCGGCCAGCATGGATCCCGTCACGCACGAGACGGCCGTGTTCTTTGGCCTTTCGGGCACGGGCAAGACCACGCTTTCGGCCAACCCCACGCGTCTGCTGATCGGCGACGACGAGCACGGCTGGTCCGACATGGGCATCTTTAACGTCGAGGGCGGCTGCTACGCCAAGTGCGAGGGCTTGGATGCGTTCCACGAGCCCGAGATCTTCAACGCCGTTCGCTTTGGCGCCATCTGCGAAAACGTGGTGCTCGATGAGAATCGCAAGCCTAACTATGATGATGTCTCGATCACGCACAACACGCGCGTGGCCTATCCCGTCGAGCATATCCCCAACGCGTGGACCAAGGGTATGGGCACCACCCCGAGCGTCGTGTTGTTTTTGACCTGCGATGCCTTTGGCGTGCTGCCGCCTATCTCGCGCCTGACGGCCGATGCAGCCATGTATCACTTTGTGACGGGCTTCACCGCCAAGATCCCCGGTACCGAGGTCGGCGTCACCGAGCCCACGCCCACGTTCTCCTCGCTGTTTGGCGAGCCGTTTATGCCGCTCGATCCCATGGTCTATGCCAAGATGCTCGGCGAGCGTATCGCCGACGGACGCACCCGCGTCTATCTGGTCAACACCGGCTGGATTGGCGGCGGTTATGGCGTGGGCCATCGCATCGAACTGGCCTACACGCGCGCCCTGGTGGCCCGCGCCCTCGACGGTACCATCGAGGACAGTGAGTTCGTGCACGACGATATCTTTAATGTCGACATTCCCACTACGTGCCACGGTGTGCCCGACGGTATCCTGGTGCCGCGCCAGTACTGGCAGAGCACCGCGCGCTACGACGAGGCAGCGCACAACCTGGCGGTGATGTTTGAGGAGAACTTCGAGAAGAAGTACTCGCACCTGCCCGAGTCCGTTAAGGCCGCTGGTCCGCACGCTCAGGTGCCCGCCGACGCCCGTCATCGCGGCCGTGGCCTGCTGGGACTCCGCCATTAGCGTCGTCTCAGACCCAAAACCACCACGAAGGTGCCTGTCCCCTTTGTGGTGGTTTTGCTCGCGCGGATGACTCGGGTTACAATACGCCTGACATATCGTCCCCTTCTCCGGATGGGGACAGCGCAAGCGCTCTTGTGACGGCACCGTAGGACTTTGAAGGTGGCCGTTGTAAGGGCGCTTTTTGTTTAGGCGTACGCGTAGGGCGAATCGTGAAGGGAGCACGTATGAAGAGCTTTATTGCCGAGGATTCATTCTGGGAGCTGTTTCCGCAGGCAGCGGTCGGTGTAGTGGTCGTGGAGGGTATGAAGCCCGCGGCCGAGATTCCCCAGGAGGACGTGGATGCGATTGCGGCGTTGCTCGACCGCGCCAATATCGATGCGGAGCGCCATCTGACCAGCGATACTATCAGCGAGAACGCACCGGTCAAGGCATGGCGCGAGGCCTATCGTCTGTTCAAGACTAAAAAGGGCGCGCGCTGCTCAATCGAGAACTTGCTCAAACGCGTGCTTAAAGGCAAGCCGGTGGGCCACATTACGCCCGCGGTGGACATCTACAACACGGTGTCGCTGACCTACGCGCTGCCCGTGGGAGGCGAGGACTTGCATGCGATCGAGGGAGACCTTCGCTTGAAGGTGACCGACGGTGGCGACGCGTTCTTGCCGCTTGGCGAGGAAGCGGATGACCCGACGCTGCCCGGCGAGCTGGCCTACGTCGATGATGCGGGCGCCGTGTGCCGCTGCTGGAACTGGCGCGACGGCGTTCGAACGGCCCTGTCCGACGATTCGGCCGACGCGTTCCTGGCGATTGAATGTGTTGAGCCCGAGCGCATGGGGGACTGTCAGGCCGCCATCGACCGTCTTGCCGATTTGCTCGAGCGCTATCTGGGAGCGACGGTTGTCGTTAAGACGCTTGTGACCCGCGACAATCCCTGCGTGGAGTTGTAGCGGCGCCTAGAACCTATTGATGCCCCAAACCACCACAAAGGTGCCTGTCCCCTTTGTGGTGGTTTTTATGTTGATGAGTTAACAAATAGGTCGTGCGGGGCTTGTGATCGCTGGGTACGGTTAAGATGTTTACCCGTTAGCATTATGCAAGCGAAAGGCGGTCGTCTCCCATGCAGCAGAGCGACGAGACACGTTTCGAGGACTTTGTCGGACTGATCAGCGGACTCTACAAGGAGATCCAGCGCATTAAGACATCTGAGGGCGCAAGGCTGGGCCTTAAGGGCTCCGACATCATGTGCCTGTACTATCTTGAGCGCAGCAAGGATGGCCTGACTGGCGCTGACCTCGCTCGCATGGCTGGCGTGACCCGCGCTGCCGTCTCGCGCACGCTGGCGCATCTGGAGGAGGGCGGCTACGTCGAGGTCGACGACTCGGGCGATGCTGCCGTTAAGTATCGCGCCCCGGTTCGCCTGACCACGTTGGGCGGCGAGAGCATGAATGAGGCCGATCGCATTATTCGCGAAGTGCTCGACACCACCGGCAAGGCCATGGGCGTGGAGCAGCGTGAGCAGATGTATGCGTCGCTGCGTACGATTCTCAACACCTTGCGCGAGCTGTAGGGCCGCCTAGGCATTTGCTTCCCATTAATAACTGCATCGTCCCGTTTGAGCGCGTATACCGTGCCGGGGCATTGCTGTCAAAATTCCCTGCGCGGGACCTGCGCAAGAAAGGATTCGTTATGTCCGTCCGCATTATTACCGATTCCGCAAGCGATATGTCGCCGGCGGAGCACCCGGCACTGGCTGTTTTGCCGCTGTCCGTCACCTTTGGCACCGATGTGTACATGGATGGCGTCGACATCGATCATCAGCGCTTTTACGAGATGCTCGTGGAGCGCGATGAGCTGCCCAAGACCGGTCAGGTCAACCCGTACGCGTTTTCGCAGGCTATCGCCGAGGTTCGTGAAACCGGCGATGAGGCTGTGATTATTACCGTGGGTGCTAAGCTTTCGGGCACCAATCAGAGTGCCCGTACCGCACTTGCCGAGGCACCGGGCGGCGATGTGTACGTGGTTGATAGCAACAACGTCACCCTGGGTGAACGCATCCTGGTTGAGTATGCGCTGCGCTTGGTGGACGAGGGCCGTAGCGCGGCCCAGATCGCGGCGGCGGTCGAGGCCGTGCGCGACCGCGTGGTGGTTATCGGCCTGCTCGAGACGCTGGAGTACCTGGTGCGCGGCGGTCGCCTGTCTGCTGCTGCCGGCGCCGTGGGTACGCTGCTCAACGTAAAGCCCGTGGTTGCTGTCGAGGACGGTCTGATCGTGCAGCTGGGCAAGGCGCGCGGTTCCAAGAACGGCCGCAACCTGCTGAACCAAAAGGTCGAAAAGGCAGGCGGCATCGACTTTTCCATGCCGCTTGCGCTCGGCTATACGGGTCTTTCGGATGCGGTGCTCAAGAAGTATATCGAGGACAGCGCGGCACTGTGGGCTGGCCACACCGAGGGCGAGCTGCCCGTCCACACCATCGGTGCCACCATCGGCACCCACGTAGGTCCCGGCGCCGTAGCCGTAGCCTTTTTCCAGCCCGCCAACTAACCGACCTGCCAACAAATGATCCCTTGGGGACGGAGGAAAACGGATCATCGACCGCACGGAGGCCGCGAATGATCCGTTTTCCTCCGTCCCCAAGGGATCATTTCTTTATGCTGTTAATGCGGAGAGGGGAGCGAGCGATGGCGTCTGAGGGCTTTTTTGAGCGGGTGTACGAGGTGGTCGAGCAGATCCCCGAGGGGATGGTCGCCACGTATGGTCAGGTGGCGCTGCTTGCCGGTCGTCCGCGAAGTGCGCGTTACGTGGGGTATGCCCTGCATAGCAATCCGCGCCCCGGTCAGATTCCCTGCCATCGTGTGGTGTTTGCCGACGGGCACATATGCGAGGGCTTCGCTTTTGGCGGTCCCGATGCTCAACGTGAGCTTTTGCTAGGGGAGGGTGTGGCGTTTAAGGACGACATGCACGTCGACTTGGCCGCCTGTCGCTGGCCTGCCGGGCTGTAGTGGCGGGCTTCGTCAAAACCACCACAAAGGTGCCTGTCCCCTTCGTGGTGGTTTTAGTTTACCGGAGCTAACTTATGGAGAAGGTGTGGCGGCGCATATTGACGCTACAAAGTAAACCACGGTGAACTATATTGTATTCAGCAACGGAGCAGGCAATAGGCGATGAAAAAGCCTGCCCTGTTGAGTTTGATTCGCATCCCTCCCCTCTGTGCGATTCAACGGTGTACTTCGGGAACAGGCCCGCTGGCAACTATCTGCCAGCGGGCCTGTTCCTGTTTGTCGGGAGAGTGTGATGGACGGAGCCGAAGCGGTCCGCTCCAAAAAAGGCGGACGCCGTAGCGCCCGCCCTATAGCAATCGAAAGCTCAAGCCAGCAGATCGGTCTAGTACACCATACCCATGGCGTCCTGAACCTCTGCCAGGGTCTGCTCGGCGATCTCGTTGGCGCGACGGTTGCCCTCGTGCAGCACGTCCTTCACGTAATCCAGATCGTTCTCGTAGCGCTGGCGACGCTCGCGGATAGGTGCGAAGTACTCGTTGACGGCCTCGGTCACGTACTTCTTGAGCTGGCCGGAGCCGCCCATGCCAATCTCCTCGGCAATTTCGACCTCGGAGCGACCGGTGCAGATGGCGGCCGTCGAAAGCAAACCAGACACGCCGGGGCGGTTCTCGGGATCGAACGTGATCATGCGCTCGGAGTCGGTCTGGCTCTTCTTGATGCGTTTGGCCGTTTCCTCGGCGGTCATCGAGATGTTGATGGCGTTGCCGTAGCTCTTGCTCATCTTGCGACCGTCCAGGCCCGGCAGCAGCGGGGTCTCGGACAGCAGCGCGTCGACCTCGGGGAACACCTTGCCGTAGCGGTTGTTAAAGCGGCGAGCGATGGTGCGGGTAAGCTCGATGTGCGGCAGCTGGTCGCGACCGACGGGCACCACGTTGCCCTTGCAGAACAGGATGTCGCAGGCCTGGTGCACCGGGTAGGTGAGCAGAAGGCCGGTGAGCTCGTGGCCCGAGGCCTCCATCTCGGCCTTTACCGTGGGGTTGCGCGCCAGTTCGGCCTCGGACACCAGCGACAGGAACGGCAGCATGAGCTGGTTGGCTGCGGGCACGGCGGAGTGCGCGTAGATCATGGTCTTGTCGGGGTCGATGCCGCAGGCAAGGTAGTCCATGACCATGTTGTACACGTTGTCCTGGATGTGCTCGGTCGTGTCGCGGTCAGTGATGACCTGGTAGTCGGCGATGAGCACGTTGGTCTTGGCGCCCATGTTCTGCAGCTCAACACGGCCCTTGAGGGTGCCGAAGTAGTGGCCCAGGTGCAGACGGCCGGTGGGGCGGTCGCCGGTGAGCATGGTGAACTTCTCGGGCGTCTTGGCCAGGCCCTCGCGAATGTCGTTGCTCTTTTGCAGCGCGACTTCGTAGCTGTTCTCGTTTGGCATGATTGCTCCTAACGTATGTTCATGGGTCAAGATGATAACGCGTTTATTGGAGGGGCGGGACGTAAGTAGGCGAGGGGCGGGAGAGGGGTGGCTTGTGCGGTGGGTGCGGCGCGGCCGCGCTTGGCCAACGGTGCCTTGGCACATCCTTGGCAGCTTGCCCTAGAGCTTGTGGTGGCGCTCTTCTTTGCGCTCCTCGGCTGCCTGCTCCTCCTGCTTAAAAGCGGGGTCGTCGGGGGTGACGAGCTCGTCCTCGTGCGTGCGCTTGTTGTAATGGTGGCGCAGCACGGGCTCAAACAGATGCAGATGCTTGGCAAAGGCAGCCGAGCCAATGGCGAGCACGGTAAAGATGAGCACACGCATGGGCACCTCGACCTGGTTAATCGCGGCGGCGCCGGCCGAAAGCATGATGCACCAGGCATAGATGAGCAGCACGGCCTGTTTTTGGTTGTAGCCTTCTTGGATCAGGCGGTGGTGGATGTGACCCTTGTCGGCCTGCCCGATGCTAATGTGGGCGCGCTTGCGGCGCACGATGGCGCTAAACGTGTCGATGATGGGCACGCCGGCAACGATGAGCGGGATGATAAGCGAGGTGAGCGCGGCGGTGCGGCTCACGTTGAGCAGCGAGATGGAGCCCAGTGCAAAGCCCAGAAGCAGCGACCCCGAGTCGCCCAAGAAGATGCTTGCGGGGTTGAAGTTGTAGCGCAAAAAGGCCAGACAGGCGCCAAAGAGCGCAATGGAGAGCGCGGCGGCGTCGATGCGGCCCGAGAGAACGGCCATCGAAAACATCGTGAACGACGCGATGCCGCAGATGCCCGTGGCCAAGCCGTCGAGGCCGTCGATGAGGTTAATGATGTTGGTGAATGCCACCAGATAGATCACGGTAATGGGGTAGGCGAGCCATCCGAGCATGATCTCGCCGGGGGCAAACGGGTTGACGATGACGCCGATCCGCAGGCCGCCCATGCAGGCGATAAGCGCGGCGAGGACCTGTCCGGCCAGTTTTTGCTTGGGCGTGAGCTGGAAGACGTCGTCGATCGCGCCGGTCGCAAAGATGACGGTAAAGGAGAGCGCCAGCATGGGATAGCTAATGTGAAGGCGCGGGTGCGGCACCAGGACGGGTGGCCAGCCTAGGTGCCAGGTGCCTAGGATTTGCACAATGCAGGCAACGACCAGGCCCAAAAACACCGCCGTTCCGCCCAAACGCGGGATGGGCTTGGTGTTGATGCGGCGCTTAGAAGGATAGTCGACGGCATCGAGCTTAATTGCCAAGCGCTTGACCAGGGGCACCGCGAGGAAGGTCGTGATAAAGGCCGCCGCTGCCACGCATAGGTACGGTATGTAGCTCGGGGATGAAGCCATGAATCTAAAAACCGCCAAGCGTCGAAGGAAAAGGTCAGAAGAACGCCATGCGCAAAGGGCATAGTCGAACCATAATACTCGACCAAGGGGGGTGCATGGAATTGCACGCAGCGATAATCACGCGCTTACCAGATATTGGGATGTTGTCGATGGCTTGTCGGGATGCCGGCGGGGATCCATATGGACTGTAATGGTGATTTTCGGCAAAAGAAAACCACCCCCCACGTTACGAAAATGAACCCACCTAAAACAGGTGGGTGCCCTCATCGACTGTTCCAGCGTCCTTAACAACGAAGGATACCTGTACTAGGTACGACTGTGTGGGCTCCCTAAATAAACGCGACGGTTCACCCAGTTGCTCCGCGGGGGGCGGAATACCTACATCATAAAGCGGCACTTTATCGATTCCAGTCTTGACATTACAAAAATCGTGTCGGACGATTACGGCGCCTTGGGCTCGAGCCGTCTGTGGGGTTGATCCCTTTACGTTTGAGCTGCTGAATCGTTGTTTTGGAGCATGGTTTTATGCCGACGTCGTTGACCGAACTTTTTTCGCCCGCCTGCCATTTGTGTCCGCGCCGTTGCGGTGCGGCGCGCGATGAGGGCGCGCACGGCGTCTGCGGTGCTAACGACACGCTCAAGGTGGCCCGCGCCGCGCTTCATATGTGGGAGGAGCCGCCTATCTCGGGCGAGGCCGGTTCGGGCACGATCTTCTTTAGCGGCTGCTCGCTCAAATGTATCTACTGCCAGAACCACGAGATCTCGACCGGCAATTTTGGCCTTGAGATTTCGCCTGAGCGCCTGGTCGAGATTATGCTGGAACTGCAGGACCAGGGTGCCAACAACATCAATTTGGTGACGGCGACGCACTATGCGCACCTGTTGCCTGCCGCGATTGCCGCGGCACGGGCGCGCGGACTGGTTATCCCAATCGTCTACAACACGAGTGGTTACGAGCGCGCGAGTGCCGTGGCGGCGCTGGGCGACCTGGTCGATGTGTGGCTCACCGACTTTAAATATGCCGATGCCGGGCTTGCGCAGTCGCTCTCCCATATAAAGGATTACCCGCGTGTGGCCGTGTCGGGTCTGGCCCAGATGGCGCGCGAGATCGAGCGCCGCGGGGGAGAGTTGGTGGACGAGGACGGGCTTATGAAGCGTGGCATGATCGTGCGTCACCTGGTGCTTCCGGGGCATGCAGACGATTCGTGTCGCGTGCTGGACCTGGTGTGGCAGACGGTGGGCGACGTGCCGATCTCGGTTATGAACCAGTACACGCCCAATGCGCTCATGCGCGAGCAGGGCGGCGACCTGGCACGCGCCGTGACGCGTGAGGAGTACGAGCAGGTGCTCGACCATGCCGACGACCTGGGTTTTACGACGATGTTCTGGCAAGAGGGCGGCGCGGTAGACGAGAGCTTCACCCCGGCCTTCGACACCACCGGTGTTCTTACCAGCGCAAAGTAGCGCGTTCGTCGATGATTTTTCTGGGACGGGGATAAAAAATCATCGAGAGGATCGCCTGTTCGAAAAGTTGCCAAAATAGCCGCGCCCCAAAAAGACTGGTTATTGGGCGTTGACAGTTGGCGAGCCGTAGGTAAAATATCGACTTGTCCTGGGGACGTAGCTCAGTTGGGAGAGCGCTGCCGTCGCATGGCAGAGGCCGAGGGTTCGACTCCCTTCGTCTCCACCCTTGGATTTGATAAGCCGCTGACATTGTGTCGGCGGCTTTTTTTAAAAGAAAGGGCTATACCATGGCCGAGCTTGAGTCCCAACCATTGTCCGACGAGGAGCGCGCTGAGTTGGAAGAGCTCCGCGCTGAGAAGGCCCGCCGCGAGGCTCGGGAAGAGGCCCGTCGCGAGCGTGAGGAGCTGGCTGCCCTGCGCGCCGAGCGTGCGAAGGCCGAGGAGGCCGCCGCGAACGCCGCATCCGCATCGGCGCCCGCGCCCGCACCCAAGCCCGCTGCTGCGAAGCCTGCACCTGCCGCGCCCAAACCTCAGCCTAAAAAGGCCGCCCGTCCCAAGTCCGTCGAGCCCAAGCCGAGCCGTGACGAGATGACCTTTGCCCAGCGCATGGTTACCTCCAAGGAGCCTATGGGCGAGAACGAGATCCCTGGCATGGCGCCGGCTCAAAAAATCATCATTGTCCTTGCCCTCATCGCGTTTGTCATCTTTATGGGCTACACGATCCTGACCAGCATGGGCCTGCTCTAACCGACTCGCATCGGGCGTCATGTCCGCATGCTCTGCTCTCGTCCAACCCTCAAATTCTGCACCACACATCCGAAAGGTCGCCCCATGGCTTTGACCGACATCTCGCATCCCACCGACATTGCAATGCTCACCGATCTGTACGAGCTCACTATGGCCCAGGGCCTGTGGGAGAGCGGCAAGGCCAATGAGCAGGGTTGTTTTACCGCGTTTTACCGCGACCATCCCTTTGGCAGCGCCTATGCCGTCATGTGCGGCACCGCCGAGCTGCCCGAGCTGGTCGAGAATCTGCGCTTTACGCCCGAGGACATCGACTACCTCGCCTCGCTCCAGGCCCCTGCTGGCGGTGCGATGTTCAAGTCTGGATTCCTCGACTACCTGCGCGATTTTCGTGCGCATGTAAACATCGACGCCGTGCCCGAGGGCGAGCTCGTCTTTCCGCGCGAGCCCATGGTGCGCGTCACCGGCCCCGCGCTGGAGTGCCAGCTGCTCGAGACGGCGCTGCTCAACATCGTCGGGTTCCAGACGCTTGTCGCCACCAAGACGGCGCGCGTGGTGCTCGCCGCCGACGGTCGCCCCGTGGCGGAGTTTGGCCTGCGCCGAGCCCAGGGTCCCGATGGCGGCCTGGCCGTTGCGCGCGCGAGCTACGTTGCCGGCTGCTCCTCTACGTCCAATGTGCTCGCCGGCCGCCGCTACGGTATTCCCGTCTTTGGCACGCATGCTCACAGCTGGGTGATGAGCTTCGATTCCGAGCTCGAGGCCTTCCGTGCCTTTGCCAAATCGAGCCCCAAGAACTGCACGCTGCTCATCGACACCTATGACGTGCGCGAGGGCTGTGAACATGCCATTACGGTTGCCAAGGAGATGGAAGCGGTGGGCGAGCGCTTGTCGGCCATTCGCATTGACTCCGGCGACCTCGCCAAGCTCTCCAAGTATGTTCGCGGCCGTTTTGATGCCGAGGGCCTGCCCTATGTGGGGATCTCGGTTTCTAACGATCTGGATGAGTACACGATTCAGTCGCTGCTCGACCAGGGCGCGCCCATCGACAGCTTTGGCGTGGGTACCAAGCTTGCGACCTGCTATGACCAGCCGGCGCTGGGCGGCGTGTACAAGCTTTCCGCCCGCCGTGCGAGCGAGGCAGATCCATGGACGCCGGTGGTCAAGCTCTCCGAGCAGCCCTACAAGCGCACGATCCCGGGTGTGCAACGCGTGCGCCGTTATTACGACGGCTTTGGCGGCCCGGTCTGCGACATGATCTACGACGAGGACCATCTGGCGGGGGAGGGCGCCGCGCGCGGCAATACCCTCGTGGCCGTGAATGATGCCGCCCTGGTGACCGACGTGTCCGAACTTGAGTATCGCGAGCTGCTGGTGCCGATCGTGCGCGATGGCAGTGCGGTGGCTCCGCGTGAGAGCATCCAGGACGCGCGCGAGCGCTGTGCTTGGGCGCTCGATCATCTGGACGCAGCTTTCAAGCGCTTCCTGTACCCGCAGACCTATGTGGTGGGCATGGAGCAGGGCCTGGCTCAGGTGCGCGACGAGCTCGTGCGCAAGAACATGGCCGCGGCTTCTGCCTTTCCCTGGGCTCACTAATTTCTTGGGTGGTAGGGGCGAGTCACGCTCCCTTGGCCGCCAGCTCGGCCGTTCGCTGAACAGTTGATTGGTTTGACGTATGACGACTTCTTATAAAACGATGGTGGTAAAGATCGGTTCGTCCACGGTTGTGGGCACTGACGGCAAGGTCAACCGCTCCTTTATCGGCGGGCTTGCCGATCAGGCCGCAGCGCTGCGCAAGCTCGGCTGGCGTCTGGTCGTGGTGAGCTCGGGCGCTATCGCCTGTGGCTATCCCGTGCTGGGCTTCGACCGCAAGCCGGTCGGCGACCTGCCGAGCCTGCAGGCTTGCGCCTCGGCTGGTCAGTGCATCATCTCGTCGGCCTACGACGAGGAGTTCCATGCGCGCGACCTGCTCACCTCGCTCGTGCTGCTCACGCGCCACGATACGGCCCGCCGCACGTCTTACCTGCACGCGCGCGACGCCCTGCTGCGCCTCGTGGAGCTTGGCGTGGTGCCGGTCGTCAACGAGAACGATACCGTTACCGTCGATGAGATTAAGTTTGGCGACAACGACACACTGGCGGCGCTTGTGAGCTGCCTGGTTTCTGCCGATCTGTGCGTGACGCTCTCGGACATCGATGGCCTCTATACTGCCAATCCGCATGAGGACCCCACGGCCGAGTTTGTTCCTGTCGTGCATAAGATCGATGCCAAGATTATTGCCTCGGCGGGCGATTCTTCCACATCGGTGGGCACGGGCGGCATGATTACCAAGATTCGCGCGAGCCGCATCCTGATGACGGCGGGCATTCAGAGCGTGATTTGCTCGGGCGAGGAGCCCGATGCGCTCGTGCGCCTCGCCCGCGGCGAGAGCGTGGGCACGCTGTTCGATCCGCCGGCGGAGCGTCTGGACATCGCACCCCGCAAGCTGTGGATCGCACTGGGCGACAAGGCGCATGGCTCGGTGACGGTCGATGATGGTGCTGCGAAGGCGCTGGTCAGCCGTGGCTCTTCTCTGCTTGCGGTGGGTATTCGCGAGGTCGATGGCCAGTTTGCCGAGGGCGATGTGCTCGATGTGTGCGACCCGAGCGGTATGGTCGTCGCCCGCGGTATCGCCGAGGCCGATTCGGACGTGCTGGAGCTTGCTGCCGGCCGCCGCCAGGACCAGATCGCCAGCAACCGCCTGCTCGCTAACTTGGCCGAGAAGCCGGCGATACACAGGGATAACTTGATCGTATTTGCATAAAGAAAGACAGCACTGCGGATCGTTTCCCGCAGCGCTGTCTTTCTCGTGCCGGCACTTGGGGACGTTCCTTTTGTGCCGGCAGGTGGGGACACTCCTTTGTTAGAAGATCCGGCGCAGGTCTCCGCGGTTGAGTGCTTCGTCGAAGAGGTGCTTGAACACCACACTGCCGTGCAGACCGTCGTGCTCGAACTCGTTGGTCACCCAGGCATGCGAGTTGCCCACGCGGCTGAGCGTATCGAGCTGCAGGCCCGAATCCACGTACATGTCGTCGAAATACACCGCGGCCTGGAGCGGCACTTCGTTGTAGGCCAGGCGCTGCGGGTCGTAGATCTTGTCCCAGCTGGTGTCTTCCATCAGCAGGTCCATGGCGGGCTTGAAGGGCTTGAGCTCGGGCATCTGCTCGAACATCCACGGGAACATGGCCTCGCCGGTAAACATGAGCGGGCGCGCGAGGGTGTCGAACTCGGTGCGGTGAGCCTTCTCTTCAGCCGCGGCCCAGCCAATGGGCATAGTGTCACCGTCGGCGTATATGAACTCCTGCAGCGTCCAGTACAGCGGATTCGTGCGCGTGTTGGTGCGCTCGAAGGCGCGCATCAAAAAGCTGTCAGATACCGAGGCGTCGCAGGTCAGCGTGCCGTCGCCATCAACAAAAGCGTGATCGATAATCCAATGCATGCGTTCAAAGCTCGGCTTCATGCCAAAGTCGCTGCCCATGAGCTGTAGGCGCTCGACTGTCATCGGCGAGCCGTCGGGCAGCACGGGCTTCTGGGCTTCGAGCGCATCGGCCAGGGCTGCCACGCGCTCGACGTCAGCGGGGTAGCGGTCATAATACTGCTGCGTCTTGGCGGCCATGCGCGGGAAGGTGTGCGCGTAGACCTCGCTTGCGCTCGCCGGCACGTGGGGGATTCCGCCGCAGGTAAAGCTCGCCGCCACGCCCTCGGGGAAGAGCGACAGGTAGCTCAGCGTCAAAAAACCGCCGTAGCTTTGGCCGAGCGTGACCCACGGCTTGCCTCCAAAGCCCACTAGGCGCAGGTACTCAAAATCGCGCACGATGGAGCTGGCGAGGTGGCGCTTGAGGTAGTCCGCCTGCGAGCGGGCCGCATTGGCGCCTGCTGCCTCGGCGCGATCGCCCAAGGCGGCAATCGTGCGCCCGTCCACGCAGCTGCTGCGTCCGGTGCCGCGCTGGTCGGGAAGGACCACGCGGAAGTGCTTGACGGCCTCCTCGATCCAGCCGTCGCTTGTGGGCGTCAGCGGACGCGGGCTCTCGCCGCCGGGGCCGCCCTGCAAAAACAGGAGCAGTGGCAGATCGTCGTTGATGCGGTCGGGCGCGCAAACCACGCGGTAGAAGAGCTTGATGCTCTCGGGCGCGCCGGCGATGGGTGCCGGCATAGCGCCGCGGCGCATGGTGCTGCCGACGGCCAGGAGCATCGGCTCCAGGCCGCGCCAGTCAAGGGGGACGTCGATGCTGTGGTCCTCGACGTAAAGGCCGGGGACGTGGTACGAAGTGATGAGGGCCATGTGAGACTTCCGTTCGTTGCGGTGTTTCGGGTTGACCAATTCTACCGCCGCGGGCGAGGCCATGCGCAAATCGGCTACCATGGTTGCAAACTTCTAGGAGAAAGGGCCGCCCATGTCGGTCGATATAGCCACGTATGTCCACGATCTTGCCGTTGCCGCCAAGGCAGCGTCGGCCTCGCTTGCCACGGCGAGCGATGAGCAGCGCCAGGAGGCCGTGCGCGCCATGGCCGCAGCACTGCGCAACGGTGTCGACTCCATCGTCGCCGCCAACGAGCTCGATATGTCCGCTGCGCGCGATGCGGGTACCTCGGCCGGACTGCTCGATCGCCTGCTGCTGACGCCCGAGCGCGTCGAGGGCATGGCCGCCGGCCTGGAAAAGCTCGCCGAGCTGCCCGATCCCGTGGGCCGCGTGCTCGACCACCGTATACTCGCAAGCGGCGTGGACCTGACCCGCGTGAGTGTGCCACTGGGTCTGGTCGCCATAGTGTATGAGGCGCGCCCCAACGTGACGGCCGATGCCGCGGGCATCTGCATCCGCACCGGCAACGCCTGCATTCTGCGCGGCGGCTCGCTGGCCTATCACTCGTGTGCCATGATTGCCGAGCTGCTGGCCGATGCGCTCGAGGCCAAGGGCTTCCCGCGCGAGGCCGTGTCGATGATCGAGTCCACCGACCGCGAGGCCACTGGCGAGCTCATGAAGCTCCGCGGCATTGTCGACGTACTCATTCCGCGCGGCGGTGCAGGCCTGATCCAGCGCTGCGTGCGCGAGTCGCTTGTGCCGGTGATCGAGACGGGCACGGGCAACTGCCACATCTACGTGCATGAATCCGCCGACTTTGATAAGGCGCTCAACATTATCGTTAATGCCAAGACCCAGCGCGTAGGCGTGTGCAATGCCGCCGAGTCGCTGCTGGTCGACCGTGCTGTGGCCGATGCGTTTTTGCCTGCGGTCGTTGCCGTGCTGCACGACCACGGCGTGCTCATTCACGGCGACGAGGCCACGTGCGCCGCGTGCGCCGACGCCGGCTTTGTAGAGGGCGATGACTACGTCGCCGCGACTGAGGAGGACTGGGGTCGCGAGTACCTGGCGCTCGAGATGAGCGTGAAGGTCGTGGCAAACGAGGACGAGGCCATCGCGCACATCAACCGCTACGGTACCATGCATTCCGAGGCCATCATTTCCGAGGACGTGGACGCCTGCGAGCGCTTCTTGGATGCGGTCGATGCCTCGGCCGTATATGCCAACGCCAGCACGCGCTTTACCGACGGCGGCGAGTTTGGCCTGGGCGCCGAGATCGGCATCTCGACCCAAAAGCTCCACGCCCGCGGCCCCTTTGCCGCCGAGGCCCTCACCACCTACAAATACAAGCTCCGCGGCACCGGCCAGGTCCGCCCCTAGCGTCCGCGCAAACAAAAACCACCACAAAGGTGCCTTTCCCCTTTGTGGTGGTTTTAAGTGGCGCGGGCGGTTAGGCCTGGAAGGTATCGTGGTCGGGGGCGAAGGACTGCATGGCTGCGATGGTGCGGTCGAAGAGCTCAGGAAGCTCCCAGCCCAGCATCTCGGCGCCCTGCGAAATCACGTCGCGCGAGCAGCCGGCGGCAAAGCGCTTGTCCTTGAACTTCTTCTTGAGCGACTTGGTCGTAAAGTCCATAACGCTCTTGCTCGGGCGCATGATGACTGCAGCGCCGATCAGGCCGGTGAGCTCATCGCAGGCAAACAGGATCTTTTCCATCTGCAGCTCGGGCTTGGGCAGCGAGGTATTGAAGTCCGACGTGTGCGTCTGGATGGCGCGAATGAGCTCGGGAGACGCACCTTCATCCTTAAGAATCTTGGCAGCATAGATGGTGTGGTTCATGGGGTCGTCCTCATGCTCCTCCCAATCCAGGTCGTGCAGCAGACCGACGATGCCCCAAAACTCCTCGTTCTCGGGGTCGAACTCGCGCGCAAAGTAGCGCATAGTGCCCTCGACCGTCTCGCCATGGGTGATATGGAACGGGTCCTTGTTGTGCTCATTGAGCAGTTCGAACGCGCGGTCGCGGGTGATTCCGGCGGTAAGCGGCTCTGCCATAAGAGACTCCTTGTGCTCGTGGGTATCGATAAGAATGAATACTACTAGAACAAGAAAACCACCACAAAGGTGCCTGTTCCCTTTGTGGTGGTTTTTGGCGCGGATGGGTTAGTTGAGGGCGGCTTGGGCTAGGCGGGCTTCGGCGGCCTCCTCGGTGACACCAAGGGCCACGGCGAACTCCTCGATGGAGCGGCGTTTGGCCTCCTTGAGTACGCGCATGTAGTAGGAGCTGGGTTTTTTATCAGCTTCCTCGGCCTGGCGAATGCGGTGCATCATGGTCTTTGCCACGCGGACCGTCTCGGGCGCACCCAGCTTGAGCTGCTGCTTAAAGTGCGTCTCCTCAAGCGAGCTGTTGCGCTCGGTAAAGGTGTCGCACTCCAGCTCGTCATAGTGGCTCAGCAGGTGCTCGGCATCTTGCTGCGAGATGGCGGCGTGCAAACGGTCGGCCTGCGCCACGGGGTACATGAGGATCGTCTGCGCATGTCCCTGCTTGGTCTCGAGCAGTAGCATGGGCTGCGGTGTGTCGTCCCTAAAACCGACGACGGTGCAGACTCCCTGACCCGGATGAATGACGTGTTGACCGATTGAGAACATGCTACCTCCAACTTATACGAATTTACGTATGTCTAGAATAACACGCTGACGTGCGCAAACCCTTACTTTATGCAGGAAAAGCACACAACTCCGATAGGTAAGAGTATTCGATAACAGGCGCAGCTCATTCACACCTTTATGCATTTTCAACGCCTGCATAATCTGCAGGCAGACTGGCATCTTTGAGTGACTCCATACAAGCTGTAGTCAATTTTGTGCATATGCAATATCGATTGGCTTTACCCTGCGACAGTGCCCGTCGCTTGTGATAGAGTGCTACAAACTCTGGCTTTTGCCCTACGAGTGACCAAGAGCTCGGGGGCTTTAACACAAGGAGGATCTATGCCCGAGAAGATTGAAGAGCTGGTACGCGCTGCGCTTGCTGCGGCCCAGGAGGCCGGCGACCTTTCCGCATTTGAACTTGACGATTGCGCTATCGAGCGACCGGCTGACACTTCTCATGGCGAGTGGACCTCTACCATGGCCCTGAAGTCCGCCAAGCTGGCCCATTGCGCCCCGCGCAAGATCGCCGAGGCCATCGTTGCCCATATGCCCGAGGACCCCGCGATCGAGAAGGTCGAGATCGCAGGCCCCGGCTTCATCAACTTCTACCTCTCCGTTGCCGTCAAGAATGCCATCTTTGGCGAGGCTCGCGAGAAGGGCATGGACTTCGCTAAGTCCAACGTCGGTGGTGGCCTGAAGACCCAGGTCGAGTTCGTTTCCGCCAACCCCGTCGGCCCCATGCACATCGGCCACGGCCGCTGGGCCGCGCTGGGCGATTCGCTCTGCCGTGTTATGGACCACGCCGGTTACGACATCCAGCGTGAGTTCTACATCAACGACCACGGCTCTCAGATGAACACCTTCGGCAACTCCATCAGCACGCGCTATATGCAGCTTGCCGACATCATCGCCAAGCAGGGCGTGGATATCGACGAGGCTCACAAACTGCTGATTGCCGACCGCGACGCCTTTGTTGCCGACGAGAACGACGAGCATCCCGAGACTCATCCGTACCAGGATAACTTTGCCGAGACCCTTGGCAAGGACTCCTATGGCGGCGACTACATCATCGACGAGGCCGCCGAGTTCTGGCGCACTGACGGCGACAAGTGGGTCAACGCCGATCCTCAGGAGCGCATGGAGAGCTTCCGCGAGCGCGGCTATGTGAAGATGGTCGACAACATGCGCGACCTCTGCCACGCCGTCAATTGCGACTTCGATCGTTGGTACTCCGAGCGTTCGCTGTACGTGAAGGACACCGAGGGCGAGACCGCCGGCACCTCTGCCGTCGACCGCGCTTTTGAGAAGCTCGACAAGATGGGCTATCTCTACACCAAGGACGGCGCCCTGTGGTTCCGCTCCACCGACCTGGGCGATGACAAGGACCGCGTCCTGATCAAGTCCGACGGCGAGTACACCTACTTCGCCTCCGACGTTGCCTATCACTGGGATAAGTTCCAGCGCGTCGACCACGTCATCGACATCTGGGGCGCCGACCACCACGGCTACATCGAGCGTGTCCGCTGCGTCTGCGATGCCTTGGGTTACCCCGGCAAGTTCGAGGTTCTGCTGGGCCAGCTCGTCAACCTGCTGCGCAACGGCAAGCCCGTCCGTATGTCCAAGCGCAAGGGCACCATGGTGACCCTGCAGGAGCTTGTCGACGAGGTCGGCTCCGATGCCGCTCGCTATACGCTCATCTCCAAGAGCTCCAACCAGATGGTCGACTTCGATATTGAGGCCGTTAAGAAACGCGACAACTCCAACCCGGTGTACTACGTGCAGTACGCTCACGCCCGTGTGTGCTCCATCCTGCGCCGTGCCGCTGACGTTACGCCCGAGCAGGCTGACGAGATGGGCATGAAGGCCGTCGCCGCCAAGGCCATCGGTGAGAACGTCGATTACTCGCTGCTGACCGACCCGACCGAGCTTGCCCTTTCGCGTAAGCTCAACGAGCTCACCGACCTCATCGCCAGCTGCGCTCGTGATCGCGCCCCGTTCCGTCTGACGCACTTTGCCGAGGAGCTTGCCGGCGACTTCCACAGCTTCTATGCTGCTTGCCAGGTGCTGCCGAGCGAGGGCCGTCCCGTCGACCCCGAGCTTTCGCGTGCCCGTCTGGCCGCTTGCGATGCCGTCCGCGTGACGCTCGCCCTGGTGCTCACCCTTGTTGGTGTCTCCGCTCCCGAGCAGATGTAATCTGCGGGTCATTTGACCGTACAGACTTGGTTTAACTAAGCCTTGAAAGCCCGATCTCCCACGGAGGTCGGGCTTTTTTGCAAACGCCGACGTATTGACGAATTTGGAACTGCTGGAAATACGAAACTATGCCGGTTTACTACGATGAATTGAGATATTCCAACCACGCCGGCTTTTAGCTAAAAAGTGCAGGGCATCTACCTGCGGTTTTAGTTCAACAAGTTTCGGAGTGGTCGCGGTTGAGCGATTCATCGTAGTAAACCGCCATAGTTTTGGCGGAGGCAGTCAGATTTGTGGGCGGTAAACCAAAGAGTGTCCCTTTTGAATAGTCGTTTAAGAACGTCCCCAATGACTAAGTTGCAGGTGGCGGCGGTTGTGTTACACTAACGCTGCGTATATGACGCAAATATCTCGATACAGATCAATGATGTCCGTCGGTTTTTGACGGAGCTAGACTGTTTAGCCGCCCTGAAGGTTTATGCAGGGAGCATGTGATCACAGGGCTTGAAAAGAAAGTTGAGCAAACACTGTGTCTGATCAACAGCAAGAAAACGAAATAACGACGACGCAAGCCGCTCCCGCTGCACCGGTTGCGTCGGACCAGGTCGCGGCGCCCGCGCAAGCCTCGGCTCCTGAGACGCCTAAGGCTGCTTCGACGCCTACGCCTGTAGCGGCTGAGAAGGCCGTGTCTGCAACTGGTGAGGAGGCTGCTCCGGCAAAGCCCAAGCGCACGCGCCGCGCGGCCAAGCCTGCCGCTGACGGCGAGGAGGTCACCAAGCCCAAGCGCCGTACCGCGCGCACGACGCGCGCCAAGCGCACCGTTGCAGCTGACTCCTCGGCGCCGATTTCCGATGAGGTCGCGCAGGCACGTGCGTTGGCGCAGATTAGCGAGGCTCAGGTGGTGCGCGCCCGCCGTCGTGCTGCCGAGCGCGAGGCCGCGGCTCTGACCGAGCTTGCAGCTCCGTCTGTGCCCGAGACGCCTGCCGCCACCGAGACCCCTGTCGCCGACCAGCCAACCGAGAAGCCGGTACCGCGCACACGCCGTCGCACGGCTGCTAAGGCCGAGCAGGTTGCCGATCAGGTAACCCCCGAGCTCGCTGAGGCTTCGGTCCGTTCCGCGGCAGGGGAGGGCACATCGCCTGTTGAGCCCGCTGCGCCTGCCGAGGCCAGCGAAGTTCCCGTTGTCGATCCGGCTTTGCGCCCGCACCGTCGCGGTCGCAAGCCCAAGGCTTTCGTCGAGGCCGAGAAGGCCGCAGCCGCAGCCGCCGCCGCTCGGGATGCTGCGGCGACCGCCGAGCCTGCAACCGCTGCCGACGCGCCCGTCCAGGATGCTACGACTTCCGAGGCCGTTTCTGCTGATGTCGAGCCCGCCGACGTCCGCCCTGGTCGCAGCCATCGTACTGCTGCTAAGCGCACGTTCAAGGCCAAGGCTGCCAAGAAGGGTGCGTCCGAGGATTCCGCCGAGACGACCGCCGATGCATCGATTGATGCCGCTGAGTCCCAGGACGTCGAACAGCCTGCGTCCGAGAAGCCCAAGCGCGGTCGTAAGAAGTCCGCTAAGGCCAAGGCGTCCGAGCAGCAGGCTGATGCCGAAGCGCAGATTGATTCCGGCGCCGAGGCCAATGACGCCGCTGCGGCCAATGCCGGCGCCGCCGCAACCGATGGTGCCGCCCCCGCTGAGGGCGAAGACGGCACTCGTTCCAACCGTCGCCAGCACAAGCGCAACGAGGAGCGCAACGATCGCAAGGACGAGCGCAACAACGACCGTCGCAACCGTCAGCGCGATCGCAAACAGCGCAACAAGGAGCGCAACGCCGCCCCCACCGAGCCCACGCTTTCGCGCGAGGAGCTCGCTGCCATGAAGGTCGCCGAACTGCGCGAGAAGGCCAAGGAGTTCGAGATCGAGACGACCGGCAAGAAGAAAGCCGAGC
The DNA here is from genome assembly GCF_010509075.1 of Collinsella aerofaciens ATCC 25986. NCBI lineage: Bacteria > Bacillati > Actinomycetota > Coriobacteriia > Coriobacteriales > Coriobacteriaceae > Collinsella > Collinsella aerofaciens. The sequence goes on along the minus strand of NZ_CP048433.1, from coordinate 860,150 downwards.
TCGTCGAAGAGATCTACGTCACCGCTGCGAAGGCCGAGGGCTTCCGCGACATCAAGGGCATTCTGCAGATTCGCCCGGACAGCTCCGGCATCATCCACGCCCATGGCTACATGAAGTCCAACGACGACGCCTTCGTGCCCGCCTACCTCATCCGCTCCGCGCGTCTGCGCACGGGCGACGTCATCGAGGGCTCGCTTCGTCCTTCGCGCGGCGGCGACAAGCGCGCCGGCCTCGCCAAAATCACGACCGTCAACGGTCTAGACCCCGAGCAGATTCGCAACCGCCCCAAGTTCGGTGACCTCACCCCGGTCTATCCCAACGAGCCGCTGCGCATGGAGCATGGCAAGGACTCCATTACCGGTCGCGCCATCGACATCGTGTCGCCGATCGGCAAGGGTCAGCGTGGCCTGATCGTGTCCCCGCCCAAGGCCGGCAAGACCACAATCCTCAAGAAGATCTGCCAGTCTATCTCGATTAACAACCCCGAGGTGCACCTCATCTGCCTGCTCGTCGACGAGCGCCCCGAAGAGGTTACCGATATGCAGCGTTCCATCAAGGGCGAGGTTGTTGCGTCGACCTTCGATATGCCCGCCGACAACCACACTCGTGTGGCAGAGCTCGTCATCGAGCGCGCCAAGCGCATCGTGGAGCTGGGCGGCGATGTCGTGGTGGTGCTCGACTCCATCACGCGTCTTGCCCGCGCCTACAACTTGGCGGCGCCCGCCTCAGGCCGCATCCTTTCGGGCGGCGTCGATTCGGCGGCCCTGTATCCGCCCAAGCGCTTCCTGGGCGCAGCCCGTAATATCGAGAACGGTGGCTCGCTCACCATCCTGGCCTCTGCCCTCATCGACACCGGTTCCAAGATGGACGAGGTCATCTTTGAGGAGTTCAAGGGCACCGGCAACATGGAGCTCAAGCTTGACCGCGACCTAGCCGATCGCCGCATCTTCCCGGCTATCGACCCCGTTGCCTCCGGCACGCGTAACGAGGACCTGTTGGTCGACGAGCAGATGCGTCCGTTTGTCTTTGGCCTGCGTCGCATTCTTGCCGGCATGAACAACACCGAGCGCGCGGCCGCATCGTTTATCAAGGGTCTTAAGGGCACCAACACCAACCAGGAGTTCCTGGTGCGTTCGGCCAAAAAGCACAGCGACTACGAGCAGACGTTCTAGGTTGTAATCCACACGCAGCGTTAATCATCAATGCGATAAAGGGTCGGGGCTTTGAGCCTCGGCCCTTTTCTATATCGCCGCTTCGCACTTATTTTTGACCATAAGACTTGCAAGCAGCAGGTTTCCCGTTTCAATCCGACATCGTCGCTTGCAATCGACAGGGCGGTTTCGCATAATAGCTTTTAAGCTTCGCGACGGAAAACGCAGATGAAACGAACCATATACCGTTGCTTTGGGGCATAGCCCCGCTTCATCTTCTCTCGCGCAGCCAACTGAATGATGCGATTTGGGTGCTGGAAGATGGGGAGAGCTCATGGCTTCTTCTGATGCAACACAACGAGCAGTCCTTGCCGGACTTTCGTGCGGGATCGGCCTTGCCGCTCCCGTGGTTATGTATGCCGCGACGCTGCCGTTTTCGTCGGTGAACGAGACGGTCGTGGCGGGTGCGGTTCCCTTCGCCGTGGGTGCGGTGGCGGGCGTGGGTATCTATGCCGCCTCGCTGGGTATCTCCGAGTACAGTGCGCAGCGTGAAGAGCGTCTGTTCCAGCCCGATGCCATGGGCGGTGCCGCCAATCTCAATCAGCATCAAAGCGAGTTCAAGACCGCCTCGATTCCAGCTCAGCAGCAGGATGCGACTCCTTACGCTGCGACTTCTGCTTCTCAGGCTCAGGCGGAGCAGTCTACCTCGGCATTCCTTTCCGGCCTGACTGGTGCGTTCCAGCGCCGTCATGCCGATGATGGTGTCCCTACCATCGCTCGAGCCGCAGATGCTATGGACGAGGACGAGGCTTGGTCCATGATCGACAGTATGCTCGACGACGATTCGCCGGTGAGCTGCGACCCTGCACACTCGCGCGACGTCTATCAAGTCGCCATCGACGAGCTCACCAACGGCGGGCAGACCGGCTCCTTCAATCGCGACGACATCGCCGCCGCGGCACGCGCCGTGTCTGGCTCCCAGGCCGCCCCTGCGGGCAGCACGGCGGCTTTCGTGGCACTCGTCGCCAACGCGGCAGCCAATAACGCCTACAGCGCTACCTCGGCGGACGCGAACGCTTCTGCCGACAATTCGTACGTTGATGAAGCCATGGCCGCGGACGAGGAGGCCGTTGCCGCCCGCCGTGCCGCCGAAAGCTCGCTTTGGGGCGCTCCTGCCCAGCAGCAGGCGGCTGAGGCTGCGCCGTACAACGCAAACCTCGCCAGCATGCCTATCATCTCCGGTGCCGCGGACATCGATCTCGATGACCTCGATGAGCCTGCAGCCATCACCGCATCGATTGATGCCCAAGATCGCATCGACACCGGAGACCTTCCGGACGCCTCGCTCGAGGTTGATGTTCCCATGGCCGATTACTCGGGCCACGAGGACATGTGGGCCGCCGCCACCGCGATTCTGGATGAGATTGACGAGCCCGCTCCTGTTGCAGCGCCCGCTCCCGTCGATGCCCCTCAGCCTGCTGCCCCCGCCTATGTCGGCCGTCACAGCGCTGTGTTCCCCGAGGATACCGCCCGTATCTCGCGCGAGAGCATCGAGCGGGCCGAGGCTATTGCCGCCGGCATTATGGAAAATCGTCGTCACGAGCGCGTCAATCAGATCCTCGAGGAAGAGATCGAGCGCCTGCAGTCCTCAACCGCCAAGCGTACGGGCCGTGCCTATCTGAGCGTTATCGAGGGCGGTACCGCCAGCTTCGCGCCGCTCCGCGCGGAGGCATAACTTCTGCATGGTTAAGATCAATCGAAAATGGGCGGTTGTAACCTGCCTGATGGCGCTCTTGATCTGGGGCAATTCGCTGGTTCCCGGCTCGGGGTCGGGCTCGCTGAGCCTAACGGTCATGGAAGCTATCCGCGGTTTCCTGCACGGCGTGGGACTTCCATATGAATGGGTGACCAACTTTGTTGTTCGCAAGTGCGCGCATTTTACCGAGTATATGGTGCTCGGCATCCTGGCAACGCACGCCTTTGATTTTGAGGGGCGGCGCACCTTTGACGTGCTGCTGCCCACGGCGGTGTTCCTGCTGCTGATTCCCTCGATCGACGAGACGATTCAGCTCTTTGTGCCGGGACGCGCCGGCATGATCACCGATGTGATGATCGACTGCTGTGGAGCGGCAACGGGCGTTGTGCTCCGATATCTCTTACGGTCGCTGATGTGCGCCAAAAAGGCCGCCTAGGACGTATTGTTTGGTCCTAGGCGGCCTTTTTTATTTGAGGGCTTATATGAGGCGTGGTGGCGTCGTTCCGTAGGTTGGATTTGCCGAGCGCGCCACGCCCTGTGGGTGCGTCTGCTACTGAAGCGCCTGTGCGCCCAGGGCCAGGCAGCCCATGATGCCCTGCTTGCCCTCGAGGCTGTTGTTGACAATATAGGAATCGATGTCGTTGACCTCGGGCGTGACGATATAGCCGTTGAGCATCTCGGCGCACTTTTTGCGTGCGAGCGGCACGATGGGGGTGTGGTCGGCCACGCCGCCGCCGATGATGATCTTTTGCGGTGCGTAGCACAGCGTGTAGGTCATGAGCGCCTGTGCCAGATAGCCTGCGAGCAGGTCCATGGCCTCCGGGTCATCGGCCATGTCTCCGGCGCTCTTGCCATCCCAGCGCTTTTTAACGCCAGGGCCGGCGATGAGGCCCTCGAGGCAGTTGTCATGGAAGGGGCAGGCGCTATGCTCGCCGATGGTGTCGCGCGGGTCGCGCGTGACCAGGATGTGGCCGGCCTCGGGATGCATCATGCCGTGCACGAGCTTACCGCCCGAGAGCACGCCGGCGCCCACGCCGGTGCCGATGGTCAGGTAGACCACGTCGGTGAGGCCCTGGGCGCAACCAAAGGTGACCTCGCCCAAGCAGGCAACGTTGACGTCGGTGTCGTAGCCACAGGGAATATTGAGCTCGTTTTGGATAGTGCCCAGCAGATCAAAGTAGCGCCATGCCGTCTTGGGCGTCTCCAGGATCTTGCCGTATTGGGGTGAGGCAGGGTTGACTGCGGTGGGGCCAAAGGCGCCGATGCCCAGCGCGGCGATGCCCTTGTCGGCAAACCACGCGTTGACGGCCTCGACGGTCTCCTGCGGGGTCGTGGTCGCGATCTGCTCACGCTCCAGGACCGTGCCGTCCGCATAGCCCGTGGCGCAGACCATCTTGGTGCCGCCGGCCTCGAGCGCTCCGATAAGCTGCTGCTCTGCCATAATATTCCTCTCTCTGGGACGAGTTGCTCCATGACTAAAGTATAGAGCTCTAAACCATTTAAGAAAGCGCTATAAAAAGAAGCCTCGCAACGCGGCGGGCGGTGCGGGGCTTCTTTAGTTACTTTAGTTGCCGGGCCGTCCTTACCCGCGCGGTTTGATTTTATCACGCAGGGACTTGAGGTTCTCCAGCGCCGCGTTGAGCGTCTCGTCTCGCTTGGCAAAGTGGAAACGAATCAGATGGTTGACGGGCTCGCGGAAGAAGCTCGAGCCGGGCACGGCGCCCACGCCCACCTTGGATGCGAGGTCCTCGCAGAATTCGAGGTCGCTGTCATAGCCAAACTCAGAGATGTCCATCATGACGTAGTAGGCGCCCTGCGGCACGTTATGCTCAAGACCGATGCTATCGAGCCCCTGGCAGAACAGGTCGCGTTTGGCGGTGTAGAGGTCGAGGACCTCATCGTAATAGCTGTCGTCGAAGTTGAGGGCGGTGACAACGGCTTCCTGCAGGGGAGCGGCGGCACCCACGGTGAGAAAGTCGTGGACCTTCTTGATGCGCTCGGTGATCTGGGCCGGGGCGATGGTGTAGCCCAGACGCCAGCCGGTGATGGAGTACGTCTTAGACAGCGAGCTGCAGCTGATGGTTCGCTCGAACATGCCGGGCAGCGTGGCCATGTAGACGTGCTCATGGGGCGCGTAGACGATGTGCTCGTAGACTTCGTCGGTGATGCAGTACGCGTCGTACTTTTTGCACAGGTCGGCGATAAAGGTGAGCTCTTCGCGCGTAAAGACCTTGCCGCAGGGGTTGGAAGGGTTGCACAGGACGATGGCCTTGGGGTCGTTGTCGCGGAAGGCAGCCTCGAGCGCCTCGCGGTCAAAGTCGAATGTGGGCGGGTTGAGCGGCACATAGATGGGCTCGGCACCCGAGAGAATGGTGTCAGCGCCGTAGTTCTCGTAGAACGGCGAGAAGATGACGACCTTGTCTCCGGGGTTCGTAACCGTCATCATGGCGGCCATCATGGCCTCGGTGGAGCCGCAGGTGACCACGATATTCTGGTTGGGGTCGATCGGCATGCCCATAAAGTGCTCCTGTTTGGCGGCGAGCGCCTCGCGCATGGCCTGGGAGCCCCAGGTAATGGAGTACTGGTGGTAGAGCGGCTTGGGGTCGGCGGCGATGGTGCTCAGGCTGTTGAGCAGCTGCGCCGGAGGATCGAAGTCGGGGAAGCCCTGCGAGAGATTGACGGCATCGTACTTATTGGAGATGCGTGTCATGCGGCGGATGACCGAATCGGTAAATGTTGCCGTGCGGTTGGAGAGTTCTTTCATGCCGGTCCTTTCGAGGATTTGCAGTGGGGCAAGTTTACTCCTATGGAACCGGTGGGAATTGCTCGAAACGCGCTCGAAAAACTCTTTTCAAAATTCTTGAAAATTGGGGCTTGCATCGCGTGGCGTTCCTTGCAATAATAGTCGAGCGCGAAGCGCACAGGACACGGTGGGTGTAGCTCAGTTGGCTAGAGCGACGGGTTGTGGTCCCGTAGGTCGAGGGTTCGAGTCCCTTTACCCACCCCAGTTCTTGCTTCGTGTTGATATCGGGTCGTTAGCTCAGTTGGTAGAGCAGGGGACTCTTAATCCCAAGGTCCAGGGTTCGAACCCCTGACGGCCCACCACACGATATCTTCTCTAAAGTCCGCCATAACGGACTTTAGCTTTGGGTCGTTAGCTCAGTTGGTAGAGCAGGGGACTCTTAATCCCAAGGTCCAGGGTTCGACCCCCTGACGGCCCACCAAAGAACACGCAGGTCAGCGCTTCGGCGCTGACCTTTTTTGTTTACCGAAGAGTCGAATCATAACCGTCCGTTACCGTTCGCGTTTTACGCCCCCTGCCGTTTATGCGCGGCAGGGGGCGTTTTATTCATTTTGTAGGTAGTGGACCTAGAAAATGCAATTTAGAGCGTCTCGGCGCTGCGACCGGTGACATTAAAACCGCCGTCCGCGCTGCCGCCCTCGACGATCTGCAGGGCGCGCCCGACCTGCCTGGCGGCCTTCTCGCGCTCCGCGAGGCCCGGTTTTATGTAATGGCGGTAATCTGTCCCCAGGTCCGTATGGCCGTGCAAATCCATAATGCTCAGGGGGTCGACCTCGGTCGCCGCCATGATGGTCTCGGACGTGTGGCGCAGGGCCTTGGGCGGGATATACCGCAGGTCATGGCGTACGCACATGCGCCGCCAGGCGCGCACGAGGTTGTCGCCGCGCATGTTCACGATGCGCTGCCCGCTCCACTCCCGCACCTGCTCCGTAACCGAAGTGCCGCCCTCGACGGTTATGCTCGGACGCAGCTCGTCCATGATCTGGTGCAGGCGCTCGCGGCCCGCCAATAAAACCGGCACGGTGCGCACGGAATGGGCGTTCTTGGTCTCCTTCACGCCGTCCTCGTCCGTGTACGCGCGGCAGACCTCGATGTACTCCGAGACGGTCGGCTTGCCCGTGGCGAAGTCGTAGGTCGTGGTGACCTTGAGGTCGCACGGGCGCACGGCCAACGCCTCCTCCTTGCGCAGGCCGCTCAGGCCCAGGATGAGGTAGGCGTTCATGACCAGATCGGCGCGGTCGTCGCTGGCGGCGAGCCTGCGCAGCGCCTCGGCGGCCTCGGGGATGCTCCACGGCTCCACGGGAGCCTGCTTGGCCTTGGGCGCGATGACGCGGCGGCGGAAGGGCTCCACCGTCACCCAGCCGTCGTCGAAGGCGCGGCGCATGACGGCGCGAAGCGTGGTCTTGGTCTTTGCCGGCGCGCCCGAGCGCTCGATGCAGCTTCGCATCATGTCGTGGGTTATCTCGGAGATGTCGATGCTCCCCAGGACGGGGGAGATGTAGTTGCACATCTGCCTGTCGTACTCGCGTAGGCTCGCGCGGGAGCGCGGCTTGCCGCGGGTGCTGGGGGAGTCGCGGAACACGCCCCAGTAGTACATGTCGAGCGTCACGCCCGCGTGCGCCGCCTGGGACACGCCCAGTTCCTGTGCGAGCTGGGCGATGGCGATATCGGCCTCGGTCTCGGTGCCGTATACGGTGCGCGACACGCGCCGCACATGGCCGTCCGCGCGGAAGCCCGCCTGCACGCGGATCACCCACTTGCCGGGCGCGACCTCGCGCTTGGAGCCGAGTTTTGACCTTGAGTTCTCACTGGTTGCCATATAATGGTCCTGCCTTTCCCTTATTTGCCGGAGGGCATGCCCCGTGCGGATCCGCCAAGATTGCCGCACGGGGTTTCTTTATGTCTTGATAACGAAGAAAGGCGGCCGCCCCCTGGGACAGCCGCCTTTCCTTTGGACGCGAGCCCCGTGGGGTCCCCGCGTCAATACCGCTGTCCAAATTACCGTTTGCCGTCGGCGCGGTCAAGCCGTCGCCCATTTTCGTGACCCCGCGAAAATGGGGAATAACTGGCGCTTTGATGGGCCCCTGCGCCCGCTATGCCTTGCCGTTCAGGCGCTTCGCCATGCGCTCGAAATCGTTCTCGTAGGTCTTGTCCTGGAGCTTCTGGAACTCGTGGAAGCGCTCCTTGGCGATCTTGTCCGCCGTCTTCTTGTTGCGGTTGCCGAGGCCCTTGAGCACCTCGCGCCCGCTGAACGTCAGGAAGCCGTCGAGCAGGCGCTCGCAGTCCTCCATGCTCGTAAGGACGTGCCGCTCGGCCCTGTCCTCGAGCGTGTCGAGCAGCATCGTGACGAGGCGGTTCAGCTGCCTGATCTCGTCTTCGGACAGGTAGTTCTTGGCCACGGTGACGTCCGAGGAGTGGATGCGGCCCTCGGGGCCTCCCTTCCATGAGGTGAGCCCCATGTTGGGCTTGGACGGGTCGGAGCGCCCCTGGACGATCTCGGCCGCGGTGTGCCCGGTGACGGCGTAGTGCATCTTGTTCTGGACCGCGGCGTAGAAGTTCTTGGCCATGGTCGAGTCCTTGTCGTAGTCGAAGCTGCACTCCTGGAATATGTCGGTGATCTTGAGCCACACGCGCCGCTCGCTCGCGCGGATGTCGCGGATGCGGGCGAGCAGCTCGTCGAAGTAATCCTTGCCGAAAGGCCGGCCGTTCTTGAGCATGTCGTCGTTGAGGACGAATCCCTTGGTGATGTACTCCTTGAGGGTCGCCGTCGCCCACTGGCGGAAGCGGGTCGCGCGCATCGAGTTGACGCGGTACCCGACGGCGATTACCGCATCGAGGTTATAGAAAGTCTTCGGCCTGCCTCCCTTGGAGGTTTTTTCGAAAATTTCTAAAAAACTAGTTGAGCTGGCCTTTTGCAGCTCTCCGCTGTCATAAATGTTCTTCAGGTGCGCCGAGATTGTCGGCACGGTGACGTCAAACAGCTCGGCCATCGCCGCCTGCGAGACCCAAAGGGTCTCGTCCTTGTAGTAGACCTGCACCGGCACGTTTGTCCCCTCGGACTGGTACAGGATTATCTCGGCCTGGATGGGGTCTTCCATATATCTTCCTTTCCGCTGGATGTCTACGCGGACCTTACTTGATCCGCTTCCAGCCCTTCGCCTTCAGGCGCCGCAGCTTGAGCTTGGGACAGCTCGGCCTGGTCGCGTGCCGTCTCCAGGATCTTCGAGCGCCTCTTCTCGGTGCTCTGCCGGTAGCAGGCGATCAGCTCGCCCTCCGCGCCCGCCGGCACCGTCGGCCTGTCCTCGGGATGCTCCTCGTACCATCCGAGCAGGTCGTTGGGGTCGGTGTGCAGAATCTTCGCGCATTTCCAGAGCTGCTCAATATCGGGAAGAGTTTTCCCTCGTTCCCAGTTACCTACCGTTTTGATATCAACGTTCAACGCGTCTGCCAGATCGGCCTGTGAATATCCGTTTTCTTTCCTAGCCTGCTTAAGTTTTAGGTTCATCGTCACCTCCAATATAGGGAAGTATTTACCGAGGATTCTATAGATACACAAAAGAAAAGGCAAGAAAAGCCCTAGTTTGCTATTGCAATCGGGAAAAGATTCCCTATACTCTGATTTGCACAGGGAAGAAGTTCCCTATTTCAGAAGGAGGAAGAGATGAAATTCTCGAAGGACGAGTTTGGCGCGAACTTGCGCGCCGCCCGCGCTCGCGCTGATATGTCGCAGGAGCAGCTGGCCAACAAGGCGGGGCTCTCGGCATCTTCGATCATCGGCTACGAGAACGGCTCGATGGTCCCGGGCGTCGACAAGGCCTACGCCATCGCCCAGGCACTCGGATGCACGCCCAACGACCTGATGGGCTGGAACACTGACGAGGCCGCGTAGACGCGGCGCGCTAACGAACTGCTGAAAGGAGAAGGTCATGATCGACCAGGTGTTCACGTTCAGGGAGAGGGACGGCATCCTCTACGAGACGGAGGAGAGCCTCAGGCACAGGATCCGGGCGGAGTTTCTCTTTCCCGAGGACCTCGATATCGACCTCGTCGAGACCTCGACGGCCAAGCTGGGAGAGCTCCACGGTTGGGCCTACTCGGCCTTCAGCGATGCAACCATCAGGGTGAAGGGGAAGGGCTACCGGTGGAGCGGCGACATGCTCGTGCGCGTGCCCTCTCTCGACGAGGAATGGTAGGGCGTGTCCATGGATGATCTGGAGGAAGAGGAATGACAGGCAAGAGTTACGAGCTGCCAGACGACATCACGACTCTGGGCGGCATGGTCACGTGGGCCGACGAGCACGCCGTGTGGCACACGGAGATGTTCGAGTTCCTGGCGGACGCGCGCTACGCGTTCCGCAAGCACGTCCTGGTCGGCGACGTCGCCTACCTCGCGCGCCTGGTCGCGCTCGACCGCAGGCAGTCGCTCGACCCGGTGGCCTACGACGTCATGGAGATCGACCCCGCGCCGGGCGAGTGGCCGTTCGGCCGCGGTCGCGAATGACCCGGGCGCTGCTGGCCTCGGCCGTCGTGATGGATGTCGCGGGGTGGGCGTGCACCGCGCAGGGGGCCTACGGCCTCGCGCGGGTGTGCTTCTCGGCCGCCGTGCCGTTCATCGCGGCGTGGGCGCTTTGGTCGCTCTGCGAGCGCTAGGCGAGCCACTCGGATCGGTGCCCGGCGATCGCCCTGACCACCGCGGGCCTGATGGAGAAGTCGGTCGCGGTGAGCATCGAGCCGACCGGCGGCGTGCCGAAGATGCCGAGCTCGCACAGCGCGAGGGCGTCGGCATCGAGCGGGGAGAGGCTGACGGAGCCCTCGTCGAGCGCACGGGACACCAGCTCCTTCCGCCTCCTCGACATGCCGAGGAATACGGCGGAGAGGCGGTCGTCCATCCTCCTGCGCTTTGCCCAGGAGCTCCTCGCGGAGACGACGCGCGCGGTCGCGTACCCGAGCATGGCGGCGGCGCCGGTCAGGAGGAGGCACGAGGCCGGGTGCTCGGCGACCACCATGCGCACGTCCTCGGCCATCGCGGCGATCGAGCCGAACCCGACCGCGCCGGCGATGGTGATCAGCAGGTCGATGTTCTCCTTCGCGGCTTTGAGTGTCTTGTTCATCTTCAATTCCCTTCCAAGGAGGTTCCCATGGGTTTCATTCTCGCACTTTCCTTCGCGTTCCTGTTCGGGGTCGGACTCGGCCTCATGCGCCGCTGACGGCTGGCCCGCCCCCGTCGCGCCACGGGTTCCGTACCGCCCCCATTCCGCGGGGCCCGTGGCGCGACGGGGCCGGACCCCTACATCCGGCCCGCAAGGTGTCCGCCGCCGACTTGGCGGGGCGGCGGCACCGCTCCCTTTGGCGGGGGAGCGCCCTCCGGCTGCATCTATCGGTGCAGCCCTCCGGCAAGGGATTGGCCCTATTACATGTGAAAGGAGAAGGCCATGTGGATGTCGATAGCCAAGGGCGCGCGTTACGCCTGCTGCGACAACGTCACGTTCCGCGCGATGGTCATGCAGGGCGTGATACCGCGCTACCCGTCGCTCAACCCGAGCAGCTCACGCGAGGTGGTGCGCAGCGAGGACATCGATGCCGCCATCATGGCGCGCGGCGCGGTGCCGGCGCTGCCCTCGCCCGACTGCGTTCCGGCGCGCCGTCCGAGGCGGGTGGCGTGATGGGCGACCTGGTCTGGGAGGCGGGCTGCCGCCTCGGCGCGTGGTGGGACTCGCTTCCCGAGCGCGTTCGCAGCGTGGTGTGCGCCGTGGCGCTCATCGGCCTGATCGCCGTCGCCGGCGCCATCGAGGGGACCGCGCCGAGCGGGATGTACTACTAGGAGGTTAGATATGCAATTCGAGAAGAAGTCTGTGCGCCTGGGCGACATCAGGCCCAGCGAGCAGAACCCGCGCGAGGACTTCGGCGACATCGGCGCCCTGGCCCGCAGCATCGAGGCGACCGGCGGCGAGCCGTTGAACCCAGTCGTCGTGGTGGCGGACGGCAACGTCTACCGCATCGTGGACGGCGAGCGCCGATACCGCGCGCTGTCCTCGATCTACGGGGAGGACCGCGAGGTGTCCGCGCTGGTGGCCGAGAGCATGGACGAGGCCAACGAGCTCGTGGCCATGCTCGCCACCGACGACAAGCGCCAGCTGACCGAGGCCGAGCGCGCACGAGGCGTGCAGCAGATGCTCGTGCTGGGCGTCGACGAGCAGCGCATCGAGCGCGCGAGCCGCGCCACCGCCGGGCAGATCCGCGCCGCGCGCAAGCTGCGCGGTCGCATCGACGCCGGTGTGCAGGTGACGCTGGAGCAGCTCGAGGCCGCGAGCGCCTTCGAGGACGAGAAGGACGTCGAGGCCGTGCTGGCGGCCGGTGACGGCTGGGCCGGCAAGGCCGACAGCATCCGCCGCCGCGTCGAGCGCGAGGAGGCCAAGGCCGAGGACTACGACGCCTTCGGCGACGCTGGCATCCCGGTCGTGAAGGAGCAGCCTGAAGGGTTCATCTACACGGACTGGGTCCATGTCGGCCTCGCCGCCCAGAAACTCGAGGGGCAGGAGTTCCCCGCCGGCACCGTTGCCGTGTTGAAGGGCAGCTACTGGGACCTCTACGGGCCGAATGCCGGCTCGGGCGCCGAGCCCGAGAAGACCGAGGAGGAGATCCGGGCCGAGCAGGAGGCCGCGCGCGAGAAAGCGGCGCTCGAGGGGCTGTACAGGAGCCTGATCGGCTTCGTGGCGTCCGGCGCCTTCGCCATGTCCAAGGACCTCATGATGTGCGTGCGCGTGGGCCGCGAGGACCCGCCCGCGCTGCTCGTGGCGATGGGCGGCGACAGCAACCCCGAGAACGAGGAGCGCTTCGGTGCCGTGCGCGACGAGTTCGCCCGCAACCTCAAGGCGTGCAGGCCCAGCGAGTACGAGGCCGGCTGCTGGCTCATGGCGGCGGCCAAGGACATGGCCCAGCTCAACAACCGCTGGGGCGGCGACGACGCGGAGGCGTGGCTCGACCACTATGACGTCTTCTGCTCCGTGGGCTTCGAGCCCGGCGAGGAGGACGTGTGGCTCATGGAGAGGGTTCAGGCGAGTTTTGAGGAGGAGAAGGATGAGTAGCGAGAAGAGGGTCAGGGTGACGGTCGAGGCGTGCGGCGAGGCCCGCGCTTTCGAGTGCCGCTGCGCGACGGTCACGACCGCCAAAGGGGACGGCTCCGGCGACTCATGCTTCGTGGGCCCGACCGACATCAGCGACCTGTTCGCGCTCGCCTGCGAGTGCACCGACACGCTCTGCGCGGCCTTCAGCCAGGCGGGCGTCCCGGACAGGAACGCGCGCAAGCTCGTACTCATCGCCGCGCTCGGCGCCAACCCCCATGGGCACGCCGACAGCATCCAGACCACCGACCTGGACGCGTGCAGGGAGATCCGCGACATGGCGGCGGAGCTGGGCGTCGATGCCGACATCTAGCGAGCGACGGGCGGTCGTGCAGCGCGGGGCGGACGGGCGCTGGTTCGCCCGCCCCTACATGGGCACCGACCGCGTCACGGGCAGGCGGATCAGGCCGTACAGGTCGTGGGACGCGGAGCTGACGCGCGAGCAGGCCCAGGCCGAGTGCGACAGGTGGGCGGCGACGTTCGACCCTTCCTCCGCACGGGACAGCTCCAAGCGCCTGTCCTCGATGCTCGAGACGTACATCTCCGACCCCGTCAACGGCCTGTCCGACAACTCGGTGGCCACGTACCGCAGCGTCGTCAGGACGATGGTGGAGCCGACCATCGGGCGGCTTCCCTACGACCAGCTTGAGCCCTGGGACGTGTCGGCGGCGTACCGCATGCTGCTCGCCCCCAGGAGCGGCAAGGGGCTGTCGCCCAAGACGCTGCTCAAGATGCACGCGCTCCTCAAGGGCGCCTACCGCTCGTGGCGACCGGCGCTGGGCCGCGACATCATGCTCGACGTGCCCGCGCCCTCGCCCGACCCCGTGGAGCCCTTCGCGCTGTCCGAGCTCGACACCGACGAGCTCTCCCGGGCGCTGGCCTCCGCCATGTCCTCGCGATCTGCCTCGGGCGCCAACATCTCGCGGCGCACCGAGGCCTTAGCGGTCTACCTCGCCCTCAACACCGGCCTTCGCTGCGGGGAGATCTGCGGGCTGCAGCGCCGAGACTGGCGCCGCGCCCTGCACGACCTGCACGTCGTGGGGCAGGCGGTCGAGCACCCCGAGCTGCACCGGCAGGCCTACACCAAGGGCAGGCGCGTGCGCAACGTGGCGCTCGCCCCGGCGGTGGAGGCGCAGCTGCAGCGCCACCTGGATTGGCAGGACACGTGGCTCGCGCGCAAGGGGCCGACGGCGCTGGTGGTGACCTTCGGGCCCGCCGGAGCCATCGCGCGCCCGAGCACCGTGACGAGCCGCTTCAAGTCGCTCGTGAGGGACCTGGGGCTGCCGGAGGAGACGGTGTTCCATTCCCTGCGGCACACGCATGCCTCGTGGCTGCTCATGAACGGGTTCGACATGAGGACCATCCAGGAGCGCCTGGGGCACGCGAGCGTCAAGACGACGCTCGACATCTACGGCTCGGTCATGCCGGGCCGCGACCAGGCCGCCGCCGCGGCCTTTACCGATTCGATCTGCGGAGGTGATACGGATGACGATACTTGATTCCCTCGTGGATGGCGCCCTGTGCCTAGGCAACAGGCGCGAGAGCAACGAGCTGCTCGGCATGATGGTTCGCTACCTCGTGACCGGCGAGGCGCCCGAGCCGCGCACCGACGCCCAGCGGATGGCCATCACGATGATCATGCCGGTCCTCGAGAACAGCCGCGCCAGGGCGGAGGCCGGAAGGAAGGGCGGGCTGAGCAAGGGCAAACCAGAGAGCAAACGCGCGAGCAAAACGGAAAGCAAACCAGAGAGCAAACGCGCGAGCAAAACGGAAAGCAAACCAGAGAGCAAACGCGCAAGCGAAGAGGAAGAGGAAGGGGAAGAGGAGTTAGGAGTCTGGATTAACCCCTCAGATTGTGAAAACGAAGGGGGAGGGGGCGCCGAGTTCGTCCCGCCGACCCTCGAGGAGGTCAAGACGTACTTCGCGGTGAACTGCCTGCGCGGCAGCGCCAGCAAGTTCTTCGATTACTACGAGTCCAACGGCTGGACCAGGCAGGGCTTCCCCATCGCGAAGTGGGAGCCGGTCGCCCGAATCTGGTCTGACCGCGAGCGCGGCTACGATGCCGAGCGCAAGGCCCGCGGCGGGCAGACCTCGCAGGAGGTCGAGCGCGCGGCGGTGTGGAAGCCCGCCGAGACCGAGGACGACGTCATCGCCGCCCTCGAGCGGGAGCTGGGTGAGTCGGCATGATCACCCTCAGGGAGATGCTCGACGGCTTCGACCCCGCAGCCGGCCGGCCGCTCGACGTGACGCGGATCTACATGGCCAACGTCATCAGCGCCGACGAGGGCGCGCGCCTGGCCAAGAAGCAGAAGCTCGACGAGTACCGCGCCCGCAAGCGCGCCAAGGAGGAACTGCGGATGGACATCGCCGCCATCGCGAGGGGCGAGAAGCCGAGCTGGAGGTATGCCAAAAGTGTGCCAACACCGGCGGGGCAGCTGGGCCAGCAGGCGATGGGGTTCCCGCCGCTAGAGGGCGGAAACGGCGCCGGCGGGGGAGTCCCCGCGGCAAAGAACGCCTAATTCTTTTGAGATAGGAGAGTGAGAAGGTTTTGACCGAGATCTCAGCGGTGATGAGGGCCTACCGGGACGCCCTCGACAGGCATCGGATTCCCTGGGCCGACGACACGTACGACACGGAGCGGGTGGGCGGCTACAGGTTTCGCGTGGAGCGCACCGAGACCATCCTCGACGAGCACAGGGTGAGCGTGGCCTGGGGCTACCAGCTCCTTCCGGGGCGCGAGCCCACGGGCGTGACGATCGGCTACCCGAACTACCTCGAGGTGACCTACGACCCGATCAGCCCCGAGCCGTTCGTGGCATCGCCGGGCGACATCCTGGCCGACATCTTCGGCGTGAGGGGTGAGTCGCGGTGAGCTACGCGTACGGACCCGCCGACTGGATCGACCTCGCCATCGGCAGGCTCGAGGACGCCAAGAGGTCGCTCAGGGAGTGCGACAGGCTGCGACAGGGGTGCGACATCTGCGGCGAGCTGCGCCAGGCGAGGCGATACCTCAACAAGGCGCTGATCATGGTCGCGCAGGAGAAGGAGATCGAGAAGGATTGGAGCACGAAGTGAGAGACAGAAACGAGTGGTTCAAGGACGTTAAGAGGCTCATGCGGGGCCTCAAAGTCGAGACCGTAGAAAACCCCTTCGCGTGGCCGACTGTCACGAGCGTCACCGACGGGGAGGATGTCCTGTATGCGCTCGGGCTTCATCCGTCCCGTGATGTCGGCGGCATTGTGAACGTCTACATCGATGAGGTGCGTGAACTCGTCCGGCTCATAGAGCCCGAGCCCGTCACGGGCTCCACGTCGGACGGATACCACACGTTCGACGAGCTCTACCACCACCGGGCGGTGCTGTTCTCGGTGATCGTGACCATGTTCCGCGGGCTCTCGTGGAAGTCTCTCCACCACCATGACGGGACGATGTACGACGGTATGTTCATCGTGGGCATCGACACGCCCGCCGGCCCCGCCACCTACCACTACGATGTCGAGCCTTACTGGGACATGTTCCCGTGCAGGGTGCTCGACCGAGCGCCCGAGTGGGACGGGCACACGCCGGACGACGCGATCGAGCGCATCGGCACCCTGCGGGACCTCCTACAGGCGGAGGTCAAGGAGGAAGGGAGCGAGAAATGAGTGAAGCGCCAAAGATGTACACCTGCTCTTGGTGCGGGAAGCCGACTCCGAACTATAGGGAGTACTCGCATCCGATGGCTGGCATTCTCGGCGAGTCGGGATACTCGGTATGTGACGAGTGCCTAAGGAAGGCCCGTATCGAGAGGGAATGGGAGAACGAACAGTGCGCTGAGGAACGCCTGATCTGCCCCTACTGCGAGAGTTCCATCGATGACCCGTGGTATTACGACGAGGACGATGAAGAGGTTGTGTGCCCTGAGTGCAAGCGCGCGTTCGAGCTCGAGATTACCACCGTGCGCACGTATAGGACGAAACGCCGTATCGAGGACATGCCCGACGGCTGGAATGGGGGCGAGCTTTAATGAGCCGAGATTTCATTGAGCTATACGACGACGATGGCTACAGGTACATCGTCAACATGGACAAGATCTCATTCGTCAACGTTGCAGGCAGAAAGGTCTGGGCTGGTGAGGTGGCCACGCTCGCAATATGCGATGAGAGCATGGAGCGTCTTTTAAGCAGGCTGGTAGGTGAGGGCGAATGAGTTGCTATTTCTGCGGCGGCTCACGCATCGCCTCCATCCACTCTGCGCCTGGCCGAGACGTCCGAAGCTGGTCTGTGGGTTCCATGGCCCTGACGCGCCGATACGACGGCGAGCCGATCGTCAGGGTCGAGCTGGATACCAGCGTGGAGCTCGACGTCTCAGTCAACGGCTCGTGCGGAGAGACCGTCGGCGCCGACGTGACGGCGAACGCCTACATCGAGGACATCAAGTACTGCCCGTTCTGCGGAGAGGAGCTTTGATCCGCTCGGCGGCCGAGCTGTTCCGCGCGACCGCCTGGCGCATGGTGCCCGATCTGATTTCGGGCCCCGCGCGCCGGGCGCTCGTTCACGGCAGGGCAGACGCGCCGAGCGTGTCGGCGAGGGAGATTAGGGATTCGGAGCGAAGGGCGAGCGCGTTGGAGCGCGACCGGGCCCGCGCGCTCAAGAGGTCGAGGAAGGCTAAGCGATGAGGTTGTTTAAAAAGCTGCGGCGGATGATCGTTGAGAACCGCCGCGTGCGCATAAAGGAAGCGGAGGTACTTAATGATTAACGAAGAAGAGCGCAGACGAGCGGTGGCCGAGTTGCGCGAAGCATCGACCGGGGCATACTGTCACGTTGATTCACTCGATGTAATTGCAAACTCTGTCGGTGTCGAGGTGGCCGGCAAGTTCAGCCACGAGGTTGAGAACGAGACGTACGCGGCCCTTGCAGACCTTATCGACCGCCCGACGTGCCATATCAGCGAGACGGACCACGAGTTCGAGGACAGCGTTCGATGCGACAGGTGCCGGACGACATTTAACCGACCATGGGAGCCGTTTAAATACTGTCCCAACTGCGGAGCAGAGGTGGTGGGAGAATGACCGACGAGGAAGGCTAAGCGATGAGGCTGTTTGAGCAGCTGCGGCGGATGATTATCGAGAACCGCCGCGTGCGCAAGAGCATCGAGGCGCGCCGCGCCCGCAGGTGCAGGAGGTCGATAAGATGACCGTGATGTGGGACGTGCAGGAGAGAAGCTGCGCGGTCTGCGGGGGGATCTTCATCCCGCAGGCGCCGAAGGCCAAGTACTGCTCGGAGGACTGCCGGCGAAAGCACGAGCAGGACCGCGCGAAGGAGGCCCGGCGCAGGGGCGCTAGGCCGAAGCGCGACAAGGTCGACCGCTACCTGGCGCCCACGGGCCCGGCGCACGACGAGATCATGGCCATGCGCCGCGAGGTCGCGATGAGATATTGAGTTTCCGCAGGTAGATATATAATTAAGGCCGCTGGCGTTGGAGCGCCGGCGGCCTTTGGCAAAGACGCCTCCCGGCATCCTCTATGTGGCGTAGAGCATGGTACCACGCGGGAGGTCACATGGACGCAAGGGAATACTTAGACACCGTACGGGCCGCCCAGCGCGGCATCGACCGCAGACTGGCGGTCATCGAGTCGATGCAGGCGCGCGAGCAGGTGCGCGCCCAGCGCTACGATGCCGTGGGCAAGGGTGCGCACGGCACGGACTTCATGAGGTCCACCGACGACCGCATAGACTACGAGCGCCGCAGCGGCGCCGAGCTGTCCGAGCTCCGGCACGAGGTGGAGCGGGGCCGCGAGCTGTGCGCGGGCGTGCGCTCGGCCAACCCGGGCAAGCGCTGGGGCGACGTGCTGGAGCTGCGCTACTGCGAGGACCGCACACTGCAGGAGATCGCGGGGACGTTGGGGGTGTCGGTGAGGTCCATACAGGCGGACCTGTCTGCGGCTCTTGACTGGGTGAACCTAACCGGCCTCGCCCGTGCGCGACAAGGGCGAGGAGCTGCCGAGATATAACTTAATGATAGCTAAGATTTATATAGTAATAACTATTAGGATATGCTAATATATAACTGTCGATAGAAAGAAGGTGACATGCAGAGACGCGAATTAGTCCGCATCCTCGAGGAAGCCGGTTTTATCTCCAGGGGCGGCACCAACCACGAGAAGTTCGTCAAGGGCGACAAGCTCGTGCTGGTGAAGCGCCACAGAGAGATCGAGGACCAGATAGCCAAGAGGATTTTGAGACAGGCGGGGCTTCGTTAGCCCCGCCCCTTTGGGGCTACGTCTTGCATCACCCACGCAAAGGAGACGTGAATGGTTTACGTATGGGAATTCGAATTCTTTGATTCGGGTGGCATGGTCGATGCCGTGCCGTGTGGTTCGCTCGGAGGAGGCGGCACGTTCGGGTCCGACTTGAACGATGCCGTCGCGAGCGCGGCCGACTACCTCGCCTGCATGGTCGACGATCACCTCATGGGCGGGGTCGACCTTCCCGCGCCCGACTTCGGTCATGAGCCGCAGAACGGGGGCAAGATCATCGCCGTCGCCGTCAGCCGCGAGCTCGGTGACATTCCCGCCGTCACTGCCGCAGATGCCGCCCGCATGCTCGGCGTCAGCTCGGCGAGGGTGTCGCAGCTGATAGGCGCGGGGTTGCTTGACTCGTGGAGGGACGGTACCAAGCGCATGGTGTCCAAGGCCTCCGTCGAGGCCAGACTTGCCGATTCACCCAAGGCCGGGCGCCCGAAAGAGGCTCCCGTCGCCGTATAATACAAGTGCTGGTTCGCGTCAGCATGTCGGCCCCGATCGCCATGTGCGGTCGGGGCCTTTCTCTTGGTTCGCTATCGAGTGCCATTGCGCGTGATTGCCAACTATTGCATGTGATTGCCGACAATTGCGCGTGATTGCATACGATTGCCGACAATTGCGCGCGATTGCGTGCCGTTGCGCGTTGCGATTGGGATATAACTAGGGTGTCGATTCGCAGCGCCGCCCGCGCGGTGTGCGGGTCGGATGTGCGTGGAAGCACAGATGAGTGGCCGGGGTTCCCTTCAGCAGTTCAGGGACTCCGGCCTTTCTATTACGTTTAATTCAATAGGGGATGATGCCCGTGGTCAGCCGAGAGTACATCGCGCGATCCGCCCGCCACCACGACACGGTCATGGCGTGGGCGTTCCGTCGCGCCCTGGGGGTCACGGCGACGGCCCGCCGCCGACCGGGGGGTGCCGGGGGCGTACGCCTGGAGGCGCTGCGCTACGGGGGCATCGAGGCGTGCATGTCCAACCGAGGGCGCTCCCCGGTAGAGTGGTAGGGGATGGGCAACCCTCGTAAGGCCAACGGCGCCCGCCGCCGCCATGTCGTGCGGTGGCTCCGCTCGCAGGGTAGGCCCTGCTGGATATGTGGGCTACCCATAGACTACGGGGTGCCTGCGGGCGACCCCCGGGCCTTCGAGTGCGATGAGCTCGTCCCGGTCAGCCGCGGCGGATCGCCCTTCGACCGCGACAACGTCGCCGCCGCGCACCGCTGCTGCAACAACTGGCGCCGCGCCCGCAGCGTCGCCGAGGTCTCGGCCGTACGGTCCGCGCTCGCCGTGCGCCGCGCCGCCTGGAACTCGCCCGAGACGTTCGTCGCGCTGTGCAAGGCGCTCAAGGACGATCGCGCCTCCGTTATTGGCCCCCCGTCCGTGCCCGAGAAGCAGCCGCGGCAAACGACCTCATGGTAGGGGATGCGTTGCGGCACTCGACCCCACGGGGGTCTTTTGCCGGATGGTGGCAGGCCACCATCCCGCGCCAGGGCCGCAATACCCCCGAATACGCTTTTTTACGGAAGTCAAGCAAAAACCGCAGCTAAACCGAGAAAAACTAGGCGGGTGTGTACGTGAAGATACACGATATCGTCCCATATGAGCGAAACGCGCGGCACAACGCCTCCGCCGTCCCCGTGGTCGCCGACTCAATCAAGGAGTTCGGCCTGCGCGGGACCATCGGCCTGGAGAGCCGCGAGCGCCCGGTTATTGTATGGGGGCACACCCGCGTCGAGGCGTGCAGAAGCCTGGGGTGGGACGAGATTCCCGACTCCAAGATCGAGTACTGCGACGACCTGACCGACGAGCAGATCAAGGCCTTCCGCATCGCCGACAACAAGACCGGCGAGGTGGCAACCTGGAACAAGTCGATGCTTCGCGAGGAGGTCCGCAGCCTCAAGGACTTCGACATGTCGCGGTTCGGGCTGGACTTCAAGAGCAAGCGGCTCGACTACGGCCACGAGCGCCTGAGGACGGACGACGCGTACAACCTGCGCCTCGTCAGCCGATCCGACTGCGGCCGCGACGGCATGCCCCGCATGAAGCGGTGCATGGCCAAGCCGGCGGACATGATCGGGTTCAACTACGCCAAGAGCGCCCCCGAGGCCGACAAGGCCGGCCGCTGCTGCCACTTCTTCATCGACGACTACCAGTTCGAGCGCGTGTGGGCACGCCCCGCCGCCTACCTCGAGTGCCTGCGCGGCTTCGACTGCGTCCTCACGCCCGACTTCTCGCTCTACCTCGACATGCCCGATGCCATGCAGCGGTGGAACCGCTACCGCTCCCAGGCGCTCGGCCACTGGTGGCAGGAGCAGGGCCTCCGTGTAGTCCCGACCCTGTCGTGGGCGCAGCGCCGGAGCTTCCGCTTCGCGTTCGACGGCGTCCCGCGCCGCTCGACCGTCGCCGTGTCGACCGTCGGCGTGAAGGGGGACGAGAACGCCCTGGCCGTCTGGCGCGAGGGCATGGCGGAGGCAATGAGCCGCCTGGAGCCCGCGCGCGTGCTGCTCTACGGCGGCGACATTGGATTCGATTTCGGCGGCTGCGAGGTCGTCGAGTACAAGGGAGGCGGTTTCCGTGGGAGGTAGGGGCTCAAGCTCGATGACTTCATCGCGCGCCAAAGTCATGAGCCTTGACGAATACATGGGACTCATGGGTGTCCGTGACCCATTGAGTGGATACATGGATGACAAGATGAAGATTCCGCACGGCGAGACGCAGCGCCAGACTGAGCGCCGTCAGAAGGAAGCCGCGCATGCTCGCGCCGAATACGAGAGGAAGCGTGAGGCGGCCAGAACTGAATACAAAGCGCTCGTTGATTCCGGCAAGGTGCGCCCGCCAACCGAGATGGAGAAGCGCCTGAAGATTGCGCAAGGCAGGCCCGAGAACCCGGCGGTCCAGGCGGCGAGACGCGTGCTGACGAGGCGCGGAATCGATTGGCGAACAGGAAGAGCACTGTAAATGGGCGGCAGGGGCGCTTCAAGCGGAACTAGCAAATCTGGAAATGCCTACGGCAGCCAGTACCATTCGGTACTGACCGTCGGGAACGTTAGATACGTTCAGAAAAACAGCAAGAGCTCCGAGACCCTCATGGAAACGATGACGCACGGAAGGGTATATGCCGTCGTTGATCGTGGCGAGGTGAAGTCGGTCGTATACTTCGACAATCAGAGCAAGCGCAGCAAGCAGATAGACCTAGCTGACCACCACGGGATGTCTCCCCATACGCATGTCGGCTACCTGCACAACGAGGGCTCCCCCAACGGCAAACCGATGCGCCTGTCGACTGACGAGCGAAAAATGGTTGACAGGGTTCTGTCTGATTGGGAACAATACAAGCAAGGTAAGACATAGCACAGCCTGGAGTGCCCTTGATGGAGGAGACCCCGGTTCAAATCCGGGTGCTTACCGACGGCCGTCCTTCGGGGCGGCTTTTTTATGCCGATTGGAGGTGGCGGATGCCCCTCGAGAAGCCCGCCGCGGTCGCCGGCGACCCCGTGAAGAGCGCCAAGTGGGACGAGCTCACCGCCGGCCGCTCGTTCACCCAGGCCGACGCGCCGACGCTCGCGCTGCTTTGCCAGTGGTACAAGATCGTCGAGCTCGCCCAGGACGAGCTCGACAGCTTCGGCGAGCAGACCGCCTACCAGAACGACATGGGGGACCTGAAGTCATTCCCTCAGATAGCGACCCTGAAGACCGCGTCGGCGGAGATCAGGCAGCTCAACAAGCAGCTCGGCATAACCGACGGCCACGAGGGGGTGCCAGATGTCAGGAGCGTCCAGACCAAGCTCTTCTCGATCGCCGAGCGCCACGAGGCGCGGAAGGCAAGAGCCGCGGTATAGGGTCGCCGTGGGCGAGGTCGCCTACTCCGAGGGCGAGGACGCCGCCGAGCTCGGCGGGGACCTGGGCATGGAGCCCATCGAGTGGCAGTCCCTGGTTCTGTCCGACTGGTGCGCGTGCGATGCCGAGGGCCGCCCCGCCTACGTCACGTGCGGCCTGGACGTGCCCCGCCAGAACGGCAAGAACGCCGTCATCGAGATATACGAGGTGTTCCGCCTGGCGGTCTGCGGCTGGCACATCCTCCACACCGCGCACCGCGTGAAGACCGCCAAGAAGGCGTTCAACCGACTCGTCCGCTACTTCACGGACAAGGAGCACCCCGAGCTCTCGTGCCTCGTCGAGAGGATCCGCCGCACGAACGGCGAGGAGGCCATCTACCTCACCAACGGCGGCTCCATCAAGTTCTCGGCGCGCACCAACGGAAGCGCGCGAGGCTTCGATGACATCCAGCTCGTCGTGTTCGACGAGGCGCAGGAGCTCACCGACTCCCAGTACGACGCCATCATGTACACGCTCGCCGCGTCCGCGACCGGAGAGCGCCAGATCATCTACACGGGCACGCCGCCCAACGAGGACTGCCCCGGCACCGTGTTCGCGCGCACGCGCGCGGCCATCCTAGCCGGCGACATCCCGAGCACCGAGTGGTGCTCGTGGGCCACGGACGAGTGTCCGCGCCAGGACGCCACGTTCGACGACGTGGTGGACCTCATCTACGAATCGAACCCGAGCATGGGCATCATCCTGTCGCTCGACTTCACCCGCACGGAGTTCGCCGGCGGCTCGATCACCGGTTTCGCCCACGAGCGCCTGGGCTGGTTCAGCCCGGCCGCCATGCTCACGAGGGCCATCCCGCGGGAATCGTGGGGCGCCGCCCTCATCGACGCCATCGGCGACCGGTACCGCGGCAAGAAGGCCTTCGGGGTGAAGTTCTCGAGGGACGGGTCGACCTACGCGCTGTCGGGCTGCAAGCTCGGCCAGCGCGCGCTCAAGGGCAAGGCCGCCGTCGAGCTCATCAGGGTCGGAACGACGGCGGGCGGCGCCCGCGAGCTCGCCGAGTGGCTCTACGACCGCCGCACGACCGCGTCGGTCGTCGTCATCGACGGCATGTCGGGCGCCGACGCGCTCATCGACCGCCTCGCGGAGATGAAGCCGCCGCGCGGCTACGTCGTGAGGCCGCAGACGCGCGACGTGGTCGCCGCCGCGGTCGGCTTCGTGGACGCGCTCAACGACGGCACGCTCGCGCACACCTACGACCCGACCCTCGAGGAGTCGGCGAGGAAGTGCGTCCGCAGGAAGATCGGGTCCAGGGGAGGATGGGGCTTCGGCTCCCCCGAGGACGCGACCGTGCCGCCCGAGCCGCTCGAATCTTGCTCGCTCGCGCTGTGGGGCGCGAGGACCACCAAGCGCAACCCGCGCAGGAAGCAGAGGACACTGTGATCCAGAGAATTGGGCGTGGGACCTCCGTTGAGACCCCGAACCTCGACGCCGTCCCCAAGCCGTACCGAGCCGCCGTGGAGGACATGTTCGACACCTGGGGCGACGTGTCGGCGCGCAACACCGTCCTCAAGCGCTACTACGACATGAAGAACGAGATGAAGAGCCTCGGCATCTCCATCCCGCCCATGCTCGAGACGGTCAACTGCGTCACCGGGTGGTGCGCCAAGGCCATCAAGGCGCACTCCGTGCGCTCCGTCTTCGACGGCTTCGTCTTCGACGGCGCGGAGGACCAGGACCTCAAGCGCCTCGTGCGCGAGAACCGCCTGAGGTCGCTCTACCGGCAGGCGTGCTCGAGCGCCCTCACCTACGGCGTGTCGGCCATGACCGTCATGAAGGGCAGGCCGGGCCAGCCCGCGTCGATGGTGCGCGTGTTCAGCGCGAACCAGTTCTGCTGCCTGTGGGACAAGGACGAGGGCCGCATCCGCTGCGGCGTCGTCCTCGCCGACGTCGATCGGTCGGGCAACGCCTCCCGCTACGTGTGCCACTTCCGGGACGCGGTGCTCACGCTGGTGCGCATCGGCTCGGGCGGCGGACCCTACGAGTGGGATTGCGTGGTGGAGCCGAATCCCATGGGACGGCCGCTCATGGAGGTGCTCACCTACGACCCCGACCCCGACCGCCCGCTCGGCCACTCGATGCTCACGCCCGAGGTCCGGGGCATCGTCGACAAGGCCATGCGCGACGTGCTGCGCATGGAGGTCGGCGCGGAGTTCTTCACGTTCCCGCAGCGATACATCCTCGGCGCCAAGGACGACCTCTTCTCCGTGAAGGACGGGGACGGGGACGAAGGCGAGGACGAGGGCGGCGGAGACAGCGTGCCGTCGCCCATAGCCAAGTTCAACGCATACGTCGGGTCGTTCCTCGCCATCACCAAGGACGAGGACGGCGACGTCCCGACCGTGGGGCAGTTCGCCGCACCGACCGCCGACAACTTCACGCGCGTGTTCGAGAACGACGCGCAGCGGTTCTCCGGCGCGACCAACGTGCCGCTGGCGCAGCTGGGCGTGCTGTCGAACACCTACACGTCCTCGGACGCCCTGGGCGCGGCGAACGACCCGCTCATCCTCGAGGTGGAGCAGATCAACGAGCACAACGCCGAGGCGCTCGAGACGATCGCGCAGATGATGATGGCGGTCAAGGACGACGTCCCGATAACCAGGCTCACCGACGAGCAGTGCGCCGTCCAGGCATGCTTCAAGGACCCCTCGATGCCGACCATCGCCGCGCGCGCCGACGCCTGGACGAAGCTCGGCGCCGCGGACGAGAGCATGGTGGGCACCCGCGTCTACTACGAGGGCGTGGGCCTGTCCCAACCGACCATCGACCGCCTGGAGCGCGAAAAGCAGCAGGGCGGCGCCATCGCGTCGCTCAACGCCATGGCCGACACGATGGCCATCGAGGCCGCGAGGGCCGCGGCCCTGCCGCCAGCCGGCGGTGAGGCGGAGTGATACCGCGCGGGGACTTCGACCGCTACGCCCGCGCGCTCGGGATAAACGCCGACCTGCTGCAGGCGGCTGTCGCGCAGGCGATAGACGAGTGCGCGGGCCTCTACGGCGAGGAGCTCTACCGGGCGCTGTCCCGCACCTACGCCGCGCTCGTTGCCAAGTTCGGCTCGTTCGCGGCCGCCGCGGCCGTCGAGTTCTACGCCGCCATGCGCTCGGGCGCGGGACCCGCGCAGGGATACGAGCCGCGGCAGTTCGACCCCGGCCACGGCGGGCTCCTCGCGAGCGACGTCGACGAGGCGCTGCGGACTTCCGCGACCGCCGCCGCCCTCGCGGCGAGGGCCGTGCAGCGCGCCATGGGCTACGCGGACGCCACGATCCAGGGCAACGCCATGGCCGACCCCGCGCACCCGCGCTGGGCGCTGGTGCCGCACGCGGGCGCGTGCGACTGGTGCCGGATGATCGGGTCGCGCGGCTTCGTCTTCAAGAGCTCGGCGACCGCCGGCGCCGAGCGCCACCCGAGCTGCAGGTGCATACCGGTCGCCGACTTCTCCGACAGCCCCGCGCTCGACGGCTACGACCCTGCGGCGCTCTACGACGAGTACCGCGCTAAGCACCCCGAATGGGGTTCCCGCCGCACGGGATCGCGCGGCCACCGCAGGGGCGGCAAGGTGGTCGCCGCATTCGTTGACGGGAAGAGGTTCGGGAGCATCGGCGACATCCAGAGGTACATGGAGGGGGCATCGTCCCCCGACGACCTCAAGGCCCGCATGGCCACCGCGAACAGGGCGGGGCTGGCAATGGGCTTCCAACCGGGGAGCCCCTACGCCAAGTCGCTCGCGCAGACCGCGGCGGGCGTGAGCAAGAGGCTCTCGGCCAAGTGAGGACGCCCCGTGGGAGGGCGGGCGCGACGCGCCATCAAGCGTCGCCGGCGAAGACACGCAACGCGCCGGCAGGAACACGAGGCCGCAGCCCGCACGGGAGGCGGCCTTTTCCATGCCAAAACACCGCCAGCGCCGCCGCACGGAGGCGCGAAGCGAGCCCCGCACGGGGCCGGAAGGAGTGCAAGATGCCTACCCAGCAGCAAGCCAACAACGTGACCGATCCCGTCGAGCCCCCGCAGCCGGCGGCGCCGGCGGAGCCCGGCGGCGACCAAGGATCCGGGGCCCCACAGGAGCCGGCAGCGATCGACTGGAAGGCCGAGGCCGAGCGATTCAAGAAGGAGTCCCGCAAGTGGGAGGCCCGGGCCAAGGAGAACAAAGGCAAGGCCGACCTGTGGGACGCACAGGGCGCGCAGACGCCCACCGTCGAGTCCCTCAACGACGAGCTCAACGACCTGAAGGGCCGCCTCGCCGCATCCGAGGCCGAGCGCGAGCGCGAGCGTACGCTGGCGCGCGTGTCCCAGGCCACCGGCGTGCCGTCCGCGCTCATCCACGGCGATGACGAGGAGTCGATGACGGCATCGGCAAAGGCCGTCGCCGACTTCGCCGAGTCGCGCCAGCCCGGATACCCGCTCGACAAGGGCGGCTCCGGCGGAGGCAAGAAAGTGAACAAGGAGTCCATCGAGTCCATCAAGGACCCCGCCAAGCGCATCATGGCCCGCGCCGCGCACATGGACCTCTACAAGTAAGAAAGGGGCAAACATGCCCGTACCCGCAAACATCTCCGACTCCACGGCCATCAACGCCTCGATGGACCAGGAGTTCATCCGCAACTTCGAGGGCGACCTCGACCGACTGCTCGAGGTCCTCGGCATCTTCGGCGCCGAGACCATCGCCGCCGGCACCACGCTCAAGATGCTCAAGGTGGCCGGCGAGCTCAACAACTCCAAGACCGCCGGATCCAAGGAGTCCGCCACCGGCGATACCGCCGTCCAGCTGGGCTCCAGCTCCGGCACCGCCTACGTCGAGGGCGACGAGGTCGCGCTGTCCAAGTTCACCGCCACCTACGAGCCCGTGGGCGAGGCCGAGGCCTTCCCGTACCGCCGCATGACCACGCACAAGGCGATCCAGCAGTCCGGCTACGTCAACGCCGTGCTCAAGACCGACAAGCACATGGCCTCGCTCGTGCGCCGCAGCATCGTCTCGCAGTTCTTCTCCTTCCTGCTCAAGGGAACGGGCACGGCGACCGGCAAGGGCCTGCAGGCCTGCGCCGCGGCCGTCGACGCCAAGCTCGGCAACACCCTCGAGACCAACGGCGACGCCGCCGAGCGCGTCGTCCACTTCATCAACCGAGACGACGCAGCCGACTACCTCGGCAACGCGACCATCACCGACCAGAACCTGTTCGGCCTCACCTACCTCGAGAACTTCCTGGGCCTCTCGGGCGTCTTCCTGACCAACCAGGTCGCCAAGGGAACCATGATCGCCACCCCCGCCGACAACATCCGCATCTTCGGCGTGGACTTCGGCGAGCTCGCGACCTCGGGCCTCACGTACACGGTATCCGACTCCGGCCTGATCGGCGTCGCGCACACCCCGGCGTACGACCACGTGTCCGTCGAGACGAACGTGCTCGCCGGCGCGACGTTCTTCCCCGAGGTGAAGGACTACATCGTGAAGGGAACCATCACCGCCAAGTAAGGAGGCCAGCATGGACGACTACGCGTTCGCTACGGTCGACGAGTACCGCATCGACACGGGGGACGCGGCGAGCGACGAGGAACGCGTCGCGGCCGAGCTGTCGCGGCAGAGTGCCAAGCTCCGCGCGACCCTCGGCATGCCGCGCTTCCGCTCCCTGACGGGCGATGCCAGGGAGCTGGCCCGCGACCTGGTGACCGACGCGACCCGCAAGAAGCTGGTCCAGCCGGCCTGCGCGCCCATGGGCGTGGAGGACCTCACCGGCGTCTCGCAGTCGAGCTTCACGGCCAACGGGTTCCAGGGGAGCTTTACCTACCAGAACCCGAGCGGAACGGCCTACTTCGACCGTTCGACGCTCGCCGCGCTCAAGAGGCTCCTCGGGCGCGGCCAGCGCATCGGCACCGTGTGCCCGAGTTACGGGCGCAGGCCGTGATGGGCGAGGAGGTGACGGTGCTGTCGAGCACGGAGACGGGCAGGGACGCCATGGGAGAGCCCACCGTCGAGTGGGAGCCCACCGTCGTCCCGGGGTGCCTCGTGCGGCCCCTGGCCGGCTCGGACGCGGGGGACGCCGTCCGGCCGGAAGGCATCGTGGCAAGCTACTCCATCGCGTTCCCCAAGACGTACGCGGGGCCGCCGCTGGCGCGCTGCCGCATCGCCCTGACGGGGCGCGGCATGCCCGCAGACCCCGATACCGCGCTGCTGGTGGTCGGTTCCCCCGACATTACGAACCCCTGCCCCACGGCGTGGAACATGACGGCGACGGCGGGGAGGGTCCATGGCTGACAAGATCAAGTTCGGGCGCTTCGTCCACAGCGACGCGGGCGTCATCGCCGTCACGAAGGGCGCGGGCGTCCGCGCCTGGGTGGCGACCGAGACCGCCCGCCTCGCGGCGAAGGCCAACGCCGAGGCCGCATCGCACCACGTGCCGTCGGGCTACCGCAGGTCCCTCGAGAAGAAATACCCGGGGACATTCGACAGCGCCCCCTACGTGGGCGTCGTCAAGTCGGGTTCCTGTGACACCCTCGGCGTCGTTCGCGCCGCGACCCCGGCCGGCGCATTCGACCAGAACCGCAACCACACCCTCGACCACCTGCTCTAAGGAGGGAACGTGCCGAGACTCAACGTGATGGGCGAGCTCAGGGAGATCCTCGAGTCCGCCCTGGGCGGCGTGCCCGTGCGGGTCGACCTGCCCGGGGAACGGCCGGGGACCGTCGTCGTGGTCCGCCGGTGCGGGGGCGCGCGGCAGGACGCCCTCGTCGACTCGCCGCAGGTGGAGGTGCTCATGTGGGCGCCCACCGAGGCCGAGGCCGAGGGGCTCGCCGAGCGCGTGGGCGACGCCATGTCGCGCCTGCCGTTCACGCGGGGCTTCTGCGCCTGCGAGGAGCTCGAGATGCGGACCGACTACGACTACGTCGCCCGGTCCCCGCGCTGGTACGCGCTGTACCGACTGAAGACATTCCAACCGAAAGAAGGATAAATGGCACCTAACAACGAGGAGGGCAAGATCGCCCTCGCCTCCGAGGACGCGACTCCCGCAAACGACATCGACCCCTCGCTCGTCACCACCGGCTCGCCCGTCGAGGGCGGCTGCGTGTACACGAGCTTCAAGGCCAACCCGACGCTCCCGACCGACGCCGCGACCAAGATCTCCACGCTCACCGACCTCGTATCGCTGGGCGACCTGTCGCCCGACGGCTTCACGGCATCCAAGAGCGTTACGGTCAACGAGTTCAAGGGCTGGCACCAGTCCATCGTGCTCACCAAGGTCTCCGAGGAGAAGCACCAGTACAAGATGGTCTTCATCGAGTCCGTCCGCTCCTCCGTCGCCAAGCTGCGCTACGGCGCCGGCAACGTCGAGACGAACGAGGACGGAACGTTCAGCCACATCAAGGTCATCGCCAACTCCGACGTGCGCGTCCCGCTCGTCATCGACGAGCTCGAGGACACGGGCAACCTGCGCCGCACCGTCATCCCGCGCGTCTCCATCGACTCCTACGACGACGTCGAGCACAAGCCCGGCGGCCTGGTCCAGTACGGCTTCACCTTCACGGTCCTCAAGACCGCGGGCAAGCCGCTGTTCGACATCTACCGCGCTAAGCCCGCCGCGTAGGCAGGGCCATAACGAGAACGCCGCCCCGGTTTTGCCGGGGCGGCCCTTTATCTGGGAGGAAAGATGAACAAGGACTACCTGGCAATGATGGACGAGGGCGAGCTCGAGGCGTACGCCAAGGTCCTCGGCTTCACGACCGCCGCCGCGCAGACGGCGGCCGACAAGGCGAAGCTCATCGAGCAGAAGCGCGGCCACTGCGCCGAGCTGACCGTGCTCGGCATCGCCATGAGCATCCCCGTCAAGCGCGCGCACGACCGCCGCTTCATCGATGCCATGAACAAGGAGGACCGCACGACTGAGGAGCTCGACGGGGCGTTCCGCTTCCTCCTAGGCGACGAGCAGTACGCGAGCCTCATGGAGGCCGTGACCGAGGATGACGGCACGCAGGACGACGACGCGCTGGGCTACGCATACAACAAGCTGCTCTACTCGGCCGAACTAAAAAACTTCTAGAGCTCGCCGACCTCGAGGATCGTCACCTGCCCCTGCTCAGGCACGACTTCAGGGCCTACTACGGCTGCTGCTACGACGAGGTCGGCACCGCCGAGGCGTACGACCTCGTGAGGACGCTGCCCGACGGCTCGCTCACCGTGGCGGCCCTCCACCCGGAGCGCAGCTGGACCCGAGAGCAGCACCTGGCGGCGGACATCGTGGACAGCGTCTACGCGGCGGCGACCGCGCTGTGCGGCGGCAAGGCATCGGAAGCCCCGAGGGTGCCCCGCCCGCGGGACGTGGCCGCCGCCGGCGCCGCGGCAGAGCGCGCGGCATCGGTCCGCGCCCGCATCGAGAACACCGAGTGGGTGGAGGTGACGGATGGCTGAGATCGGACGCGCGGACCTGCTGATCGTCCCCAGGTTCGACAACCTTACCAAGTCGGTCGAGTCCGCGCTCGGCAAGTGCGAGGGGCAGGCGAGCAAGTCCGGCTCCAGCCTCGGCAAGAGCACGGGCTCCGGGTTCGGGAAGGGGCTGGCCGGCTCCGGCGCGATGATAGGCGCCTTCTCGACGCTCACGTCGAAGGCCATGGACTCCATCTCGTCCCATGTCGGGTCGGCGATCAGCCGCTTCGACACGCTCAACAACTACCCGAAGGTCATGCAGTCCCTCGGGTACTCAGCTGATTCCGCCAACGCGTCGATCGGCAAGATGTCCGACCGCCTGTCGACCCTGCCCACCAGGCTCGACGACATGGTCTCGGTCGTCCAGGGCATCACCGCCACGGTCGGGGACCTCGACAAGGCCACCGACGTCGGCCTCGCGCTCAACGACATGCTCATCGCCTCGGGCAGCTCGACCCAGCTGTGCTCGGCGGCGATGGAGCAGTTCCGCCAGATCCTCTCCAAGGGCAAGCCCGAGATGGAGGACTGGCGCTCGCTGACGACGGCCGCGCCGGGCCAGATGGACCAGCTGGCGAAATCCATGCTCGGCCCCACGGCAAACGCCAACGACCTGTACGCAGCGCTCGGCGGCGGGGGCAAGGACCCGACCATCACGCTCGACCAGCTCATGGACAAGATGGTCGAGCTCGACACGCAGGGCGGCGCGAGCTTCGCGTCCTTCAGGGACCAGGCCGAGACCGCCGCCGGCGGCGTCCAGACGAGCGTCCAGAACATGTCGAACGCCGTGACAAAGGGCGTCACCGGCACGCTCGAGTCGATCGGCAGGAACAACATCGCCGGGGTGCTCGACGACGCGAAGGGCGCCGTGAACGGCTTCTTCAAGGTCGTCAACGGCGGCGTCTCGGCGTCGATGCCGATGGTCAAGCAGCTCTACGGCGGGTTCAAGAGCCTGGCGCCCGAGATCGTCTCGGGGGCGGCGGGCATCGCGGCGTGGCAGAAGGCGGTGCCAGTCCTCTCCGGCGTCGCGAGCGGCGTGGGCAAGGCAACCGAGGCGTTCAAGCTCGCCCGCGGAGGCGCCGGCACGTTCGCCGAGGCGCTCGAGGCGGTGGGCGTCGGCTTCAACCCGGTCGCAATCGGCTGCACCGTCGCGGCCGCCGGCATCGGCATACTCATCGAGAAGCAGGTCGAGTGGCAGGCCCGCACGGACGCCCTGAACAAGGCCACGACTGGCCTGGTCGACGCGGCCTCAAACACCGTGGCGCTCGAGTCCTACGCCGGCAGGGTCGAGAATGTAGGCAAGAAGTCCTCATTCTCGGCGATGTCCGTCGACGAGCTCGCAGAATCGATCGGCAAGCACGTCGACGCCATGAACGAGAACACGAGGGCGGCCGAGTCGCAGATCGCGCAGCTCAACACCGCGCAGCAGATCATCGACAACTACGCCGGCAAGACCGACCTGTCCACCGACGCACAGGGCAGGCTCACATGGGCGCTGCAGCTGCTCAACGACCAGCTCGGGCTCAACATCTCGGCGCAGGACGTGGCGAACGGGAAGTACGTCGACGCGGACGGCAACGTCAAGAACCTCAAGCAGTCCATCGACGAGCTCGTCGCCTCCAAGAAGAAGGACGCCGAGGTGAGTGCCCTCACGGCGAACCTCACCGAGGCGTACCAGGCCCAGTCCGAGGCGGCCGACACGCTCGCCTCCAAGACGAAGCCCTACCAGGACCGCCTCAAGGAGCTGGCGAAGAGCTACCCGGAGCTCTCAAAGGGAGAGCTCGAGGCGCTCGCCTGCACCGAGAAGGTCGGCAGGGAGTACAACGAGGCAAAGAAGCAGTTCGACTCCGCCTCGGAGAGCATCGACGTCCTCAACGGCAAGCTCGGCGACGCAAGCCTGACCACGCAGGAGGCCGGCAGCACCTTCGAGCACTTCGCCCAGGCGCAGCTCACGCTCTTCCAGGCGCAGCTCTCGGCCAACGGCGAGACCCTGTCCGCCGTCTCCGGATCGCTCACGCAGCTCGGTGTCGACACCGAGCAGCTGGCGAGCCTCAGCGACGATCAGCTCGCCAAGCTGGCGCAGGACTACGACGGCACCGCCCGCTCCATCGTCGACGACCTCGACGGGTGGGGCGTCTCGATGGACGAGGGCGCCGCCTCGACGGTCCGCGCGGCGAGCCAGATCCAGGCCGCGCTCGAGGACATGGGCGGCAAGCTCAAGAAGGCGTTCTCGAAGGAGAACATCGACTTCGGCGCGTTCTCGGACGCCTGCGCCGCCGCCGGCGTGTCGACCGAGACGCTCAACAGCATCGGCTCCGCCAACCTCGCCGCGCTCGCAAGCAACTTCAACGGCAACATCGACCAGATGGTGTGGGCCGTCCAGAACTACAACGCGCAGCCCATCGTCGACAAGAACGGCAACGTTACCGTCAACCAGGCCCAGCTCATGGACGCCCAGGGCAACGTTTACACCTGGAACGGCTCGCAGCTGATGGACAAGAACGGCGTCGTCGACGTGAGCGTCGGCGACCTGCGCGACGCCCAGGGCAACCTCGTGACTTGGAACGGCACGGCTCTCCAGTCCAAGAGCGCCAAGACAAAGGTCGACAAGAAGGAAGTCGACAGGGCGCAGACCTCGGTGGACAAGCTCAACGGCACCAAGCTCAAGAGCAAGGAGATGACCGCCAAGGCGAGCTACGGGACGCTGCCGAAGTGCCAGTCTGCGATGCAGGCGGTGATGAACGAGCCGTTCCACTCAAGGTCGGCGACGATCACCACGACCTACGTGACCGTCAACAGGACGCGCAACGAGAAGGCCGCAGGCGGCATACGGCACGCCGATGGCGGCATCCGCATGCACGCGCACGGAGCCATCGTCGACGCGCCGGTGACCGGCTACCCGCTCGACTGGGTGGGCGAGGACGGCGCCGAGGCAATCGTGCCGCTCACCAACCGAAAGTACTCGGAGCCGTTCGCGGCGACCATCGCCGAGCAGATGGCAAAGCTCGGGGGCCAGCGCGGCGACGTCTACAACATCTACCTCGACGGGTCGGCCCTCGAGGTCGACGAGCGCGTCGCGGAGGCGCTCAGGGCGCTGGTCTCCGAACTCAAGAGGACCGTCAGGACCGGAAGGGGGTAGCAGGTGGCATCAGCGCAGACGACCAGGGGAGGCGTGACGTACTACACCGTCAACCTCTCCACGTCCGTGTCGAACGTGAACGACACCACGGCCCGCATCTACTGGACCGCCACCGTCGACTTCGGAGACTGGTACTACTACGGCGTGCGCCTGCACGTCAAGGTCGGCGGCGTCTGGCGCGCGTCGGGCGACGGCTACACGACCTCCTCCTGGAAGCGCGCCGTCACCGTCAGTGGGTACACCGACGCGGAGCGCAAGGACAACGACTACGACGTCTGGGTCGAGGCGTACACCGAGTCCGTGGCAGTCAACGGCTACGGCGGGGTCGGCGCGACGACCTCCTGCGGCGAGGGCGCCAGGATCGGCAAGGTCCCGGCATACGAGCCCGCGGCCCCGACCGACCTCAGGGTCACGCGCTCGACCGACGGGACAACCGAGCTCGAGTGGGTCAACCACCCGGACGACGATGCTAGGAAGTACTACGACGGCATCAACGTCTACCGCCATACCAACGGCGGCGACACCGAGAACCCCTACAACAGCGTCACGATCTCCAACTGGCGCGACACGTCGACATCGGCAAACAATTACTACGACTACGACGTAAGGGCGCGCTGGCGAGGCGGCACGTCGGAGAGAACGAGCTCCGTGCGCGTCTACAAGACGCCCTCCC
This sequence comes from Collinsella aerofaciens ATCC 25986, assembly GCF_010509075.1. Taxonomy (NCBI): domain Bacteria; kingdom Bacillati; phylum Actinomycetota; class Coriobacteriia; order Coriobacteriales; family Coriobacteriaceae; genus Collinsella; species Collinsella aerofaciens. Next base: position 824,931 of record NZ_CP048433.1, on the reverse strand, counting down.
CACCGGCATCGGTCTCGCTATCGCGCTCCGGCGACGGCGAGGTCTCGCTGGTCGTCAGGGGTCCCGATATCCCGTTCTGGATTAGCGGCTTCGATGTCCGCGCGACCTCCGACTGCGGCAGGACCTACAAGCCCCGCGCCCTTACCGCCGACAGACAGGAGCCGGGCGTCTGGACCATGACCGACCCGTCTGCCGTGGCGGGAGAGAAGGTCGTCTACGAGGTCCGCACCTACCGCGAGGAGCCCGTGGCGGGCGCGGGGGACACCGTCTTCTCCGCGTGGACGGCATCCAACGCAGTGGCGACGATCTGCCCGCCGTACGCGCCCGCCGTCTCCGGGGTCGACCCCGCCTACCCGACTGGGTCGACGGCGACCATCGGCTGGACGCGGAACCACCCCGACGGGACAGCCCAGACGGCGGCGCAGATTGAGCTGGTCGGGCCCGATGGCAAGACCGTCCCGCACCACATCACCGGGCCCGCGTCGACGACATCCCTGAGCCTGTCCGCGAAGGGCACCTACCGGCTACGCGTCCGCACCAAGGGCGCCGACCCCTCATGGGGAGCGTGGTCGGAGTACGCGGTGTTCAGGGTCGCCGACCCGCCGCAGGCGTTCTTCACGACCCCCGCGGAGGACGGCGAGGCCGTCGTCGAGCTCCCGCTGCGCGCCGCCTGGGCCGCTGTCGACGAGACCGGCATCACCTACCAGCGCCTGAGGCTGCTGCGCGGCGGCTCCGCGGTCATCGACACATCGGTCGCCGCGGGCGCGCGGTCGCACGAGATCGCCTCCGGCCTGGAGAACAGGTCCGCGTACGTCCTCGAGCTCACCGTCCGCGGCGGCTCGAGCCTGTCCACGACCGTCACCCGCTCGTTCTCGACCGACTGGCTCGTGCCCGCCACGCCCATCGTCAACGTCTCCTACAGCGACGCGCTCGCAGCCGTCGTCACGGTGCGCGACGGCATCTCGGAGTTCTCCGTCAGGGACCACAAGCTGCGCGGCCCCATGGCCATGACGCCCGAGGGCAACATCCGCATCAGGGGCGGCATGTCCATAAAGGGGACGCGCGCAACCGTCCACAGCCTCCCGCCGTGCGCCTCGTTCGATATCGAGCGCGTACTCGCGGACGGCTCGAGGCTCCTGCTCGCGAGCGGCCTCAAGTCCGGGCAGAGCGTCATCGACCGCCTGCCGCCGCTCAACGTCGGGTTCTCCTACGTCGCGCGCGGCTACGCGGCCTCCGGAACCACCTCGACGACCGAGGTGGGGACCGTGTGCCCGTGCGACGGGTTCGCCCTCAACTTCGGGCCGGACGCCTCCGAGGTCGTCGTGGGCGACAGGAACATGGGCGGCCCGCCGCAGTACTCGGCGAGCCCCGAGCGCGAGCGCGACCAGTTCCACTTCGTCGGCGGCGGCCTGCCCATGGGGTTCGAGAGCGGCAACCTCTCGATGAAGGAGTCGATGGAGTTCACGATCGAGGAGGACGACTACCTGCGCGTCCGCGGCCTGTTCGGCCGCTACGGAAGCGCCTGGGTGCGACCCCATCTGGGCGACCGCGGCTTCGCCGCCGTCACGGGGACGCTCACCAGGTGCGCGCCCGAGGACTACAGGGTGTCCGTATCGACGAAGAGGGAGCGATGGAGGGAGCCCAACGGTGTCGGATGATATCTGGCTCGCGTCGTTCAGGACCTCCTACCGGTACGCCCGCGTTTCGCGGTCGACCGGCCTGGAGACCGGCGCCATCGAGTGCTTCACCGGCGGGAGCATCAGCCGCAACCAGGACACGGACACCTATGAGTCCGCATCGCTGGACTACGTCGGCAGGCTCGACATGGGCAACGACTTCGTGCGCATCTACCTCGACGCGGAGGACCCGATCTCGGGCGCGTCGCGCACCGTGTGCCTGGGGACCTTCGAGTGCTCGACGCCGTCCCGCACGGTGAGCGGCGAGGTGGCGACCGGCATCGCGACGCTCTACGGCAGACTCCACGACCTCGCGAAGGACGACTTCGACGAGCCGTACACCGTGCCAGCCGGCGCAAACGCGGTCTCCGCGGCCAAGGCGATCGCGGAGGGGTGCGGGCTCGAGGTGGTCGCGGAGCCGAGCGACTACACGCTGTCGACGGCATGGGTCTTCGGGATCGCCGCCACGGCGGACACGCCGGACAACAAGCTGGGCGCGGTCAATAGGCTGCTCTCCGCTGCAGGATTCAGGAGCGCGTCGACCGACGCCTACGGGCGCGTGCTGTTCAGGCGTTACCTGGAACCGGCGGCGAGGCCGATCGACCACACCTTCTCAGAGGGCGAGGACTGCCGGGTGCTTCCCGACCTCACCGACGAGCAGGACGACTTCGACGCGGTGAACGTGGTGCACGTCGACTTCGCTACCCAGGGCGAGAGCGTCAGGGGAACGGCCTCGGACGACAGCCCGCAGAGCGAGTGGTCGACCGTCTCCACGGGCCGCCGCATCGTGAAGCGGTACCAGTACAGCGACCTCCCGTCAGGGGAGAGCGTCATCGCCGGCGGCTCCTACCCGCTCGCCGGAGACGGCACCCACGACAGCGCGACCTTCAGGTGCAGTGGCGGCGGGGGGACCATCGAGACCGTCGGCGTTTCCGGGTGCCCGATCGGCGGCATCAGCCAGGCGATCCGCATCACGAAGGGGTCGGGCTCCGGTGAGATCGGCATCGCCCAGGACAAGATATTCCTCAAGAAGGGCCAGCCGTACACCGAGTCCGTTTACCTCTACGCGTCGCAGAGGGTGCAGGTGAGGGTCCAGCCAATCTGGCGCGAGGACGACGGGGGAGAGACCGCGACGGTCGCCATCGGGCCAGGCTGGACGAGGCTGTCGCTCACGGCCACCCCGGCCAAGTCCGAGGAATACAGCGCGGGCTACATCTACCTTGCCGCTAGCGCGCCGACCGGATCGTACATCGACGTAGCGCAGGTCAAGGTCGAGGAGGGCGTTGTGGCAACGCAGTTCGCGGTCGAGGCTGCGAACGAGAAGGCGGCGAGCCTGCTCGCCACCGAGTGCTCGGTCATCCGCCGCCCGATCATCACGGCGATCTTCAACCCGTCGGCGGACGTCTACTCGGCGTGCGCCATCAGGCTGCCGTCTGTCGGGATCGAGCTCGCCCGCGCCTGCATCCGGAAGATGGACCTCGAGCTCTCGATGGGATGCCCCATGAGGATCGAGCTCCGCATGTACATGAGGGGTGATGCCTCGTGAGCGCCATGCCGTCCCTGGCCGCGGACCTTGCCGATATCGTCGCCGGCCCTTCGGCGCCCGGCGTCTCGATCGCCTACGGCACCGTCGTCGCGGCGGACTCCAGGACCGTCGACGTGCGCATCGGGGGCTCGGTTGTCGCCGGCATCTGCATGACGACGTCCTGTCGGGGCGCGGCGCCCGGTCAGCGCGCCATCCTCATCGGGTCGCCGCCGCTCTGGACGGCGATCGGGATCATCGCTTGATTATCGTGCGGGCGCAGGCCCGCGGAAGGGAATCCGCATGGCCAACAACAGCGACGGGTCCGCCGTCTACGAGGTGAAGATCGGGGAGGACGACTATATCGACGGCCTCGACGTGACGGAGAGCGACGGTAGCATCACCACCTACCTGTTCCGCCCGGCAAACTACGACGAAGTCGAGGCGGCGCGAAAGAGGGCCGAGAGCGCCGCGTCGCTGGCGAGCAGCGCCGCAGGCACCGCAAAGACCCAGGCATATGACGCCAAAGTCGCCGCCGGAGCTGCCAGAACGGCCGCCGCGAAGTGCTCGACTGCCACCGAGAACGCCAACGCCGCCGTTCAGAAGGCGAATGCCGCGAACGATACCGCAAGCGCCTCGACTGCGCTGGCGAGCAATGCGGCCGCCGCGGCCAACGGCGCGGCGTCTCATGCCGAGGCCGCCGCGAACCAGGCGCTGCAGATCGCGAGCTCGGTGGCGCAGGGCGCCGGCGGCGAATCCGATATCGCGGAGCTGCGCCGTCAGAACGGCCAGCTCGCGACGATGCTCGCCGACGCGACGGGGAAGTTCATCTACATGGACGGGACCGTCTACTGCCCGGCATCCAAGGCGTCGGTGTCCGGCGACACGGTGTCGTTCGGCGGCACGTGCTCGGTCTCGGGCAGCACGGTAACCCTTGCCTAAGGAGGATAAATGGCAAATGCAAAGACACTGGTCGTCGGCGGCCAGTCGCTCAACGTCATCGACGATACCGCGCGCAGCAACGCGCAGACGGCGCTCAACAACGCCGAGTACAACCGCCAGGGCCAAATCGGCAAGTACGGCGGGCAGAACATCGCCACCATCCTGGCGGGAGAGATCGGCAGCGGCAGCGTGTACGACGCGCTGCACAAGCGAGCGGCGGCCGGCAACTTCGCGGGCCTTCGCGTGGGCGACTACCTGGACGTGCCCCTCGTGAGCGCATCCGCCGTCGCCGCCCAGCAGTCCGTGCGTTTCCTTTTGGCCCACATCGACCCGTACCTGTACTGCGGCGACAACAGCAAGGGGCACCACGTCGCGTTCGTGGCGTCCGCCCCCGTGGCCGTGGCAAAATCCGTGACAGGCGTGGCAAACGACAGCTTCCTGATGTGGAACACCACCAACACGAACCAGGGCACCGCCGACCAGAAATGCCCCTACCCCAACAGCAACCTCAAGGCGTGGGAGACGGCCTTCGAGGCCTGCCTGCCCGAGGGGCTGACCAAGTACCTGCTGACCCAGCGCGTCCTGCTGGAGGAGCGTTACAGCGCCAGCGGCGCGCTCAACGACTCCAACTCGTGGAGCTGGCAGGATATCGGCAAGGTGTTCTCGCTGTCGGAGATGGAGGTGTACGGCTGCCCCGTGTGGGGGACGAAAGGCTACAGCGTGGGCTTCGACTGCCAGTTTGACCTGTTCCGAGACACGGCGCACCGAGTCAACGGAAATCGGTGCCACTGGTGGCTGCGTTCCGTCGTGGGTGGCTCGTCGTCCGGCGTGTGCTACGTCAGCAGCGGCGGCATTGCCCGCTACGACTCCGCGACGTACGTCTGGGTTCGCCCCCGCCCCGGCTTCCTCGTCGGCTAGCCAGCCGAGTGCTCTATACTCTGCTTCTAGGCGACCGCCTCGCGCGGTCGCCTCCTGCCCGCGAAGCGGGCCGGGTTTTTCGCCAGTTTCCCCAGGAGGTGCACGTGAGCGGCGTCTACCAGCGCAACCGCGAGGTGTCCGAGTACAAGTTCTTCACGCAGGCCATCGCCATCCGCGTGGAGGTCAATAAGCTGATGGCGTCCTCCTCGGTAGTGCCCAAGGCCTACAGGCTGCTGAACGCGGTGCCGACCGTGGAGACGGCGCGCGGCATCGTGTACAACATCAACCGCGCCGACTGCTTCTACCCCAACAGCTCGTTCAACGCGCTGGAGAGGAAACGCTACCTGACGCTGGCCATAGCGGACTGCGAGCAGCTTATGCTGGACATGCAGTGCCTCATGGATATCGGCCTGCCCGTGAACGCCAACCGCTTCGAGGAGCTGGCGGCCATGGTCGAGGAGGAGATCAGGCTGCTGAAGGGCGCGCGCAAGAACGTGCGCGTCACCGGCAAGAAGTCCACCGAGGAGCGCATAGCCGAGGCCGAGGCCGAGCTAGAGCGCCTGCGTTCGCTATAATGGACGGCGGTCCCGCCTTGTATATCGGTACAACTGGTGGCTGCGTTCCGTCATGGGTGGCTCGTCGTCCAACGTGTGCTACGTCAACAACAACGGCAATGCCAACTACAACTCCGCGACGAACGTCTGGGTTCGCCCCCGCCCCGGATTCCCTTATTGCCAGACCGAGTAGGCCCCAGAGCCGAAAGCAGAGCGCGAAGAGGAAGGAAGGCGCGACCGTCGGGCATGCGCCCGTAAATACGCACCCCGCGAGGGTGGCCGGACGCTGCTTGCATGGCGCGGCGCTCCGTGGCTTCGCCGCGTTTCATGGCCATACCTCAAGCGGCTGCCAGAGCCACATTGCAAGCCGCGCGGGGTGCCTCCTGTGAACTCCGAGCAAAGGCGGGCGGCGCGCCGCAAGCGCCGCGAGGAGAGGCGCGCGCGGGCCAAGGCCGAGCGCGTCAAGGCGTGCACGCTTGATACCGTGGCCGACCTCAACAGCCTGTGCAAGGCATCGAAGCAGGCGGCGGGCGGCGTGATGTGGAAGTCCTCCACGCAGCGTTATATGAAGGACTATCTGCGAAACGCGGTCAAATCGAGGAACGACCTTCTGGAGGGCCGCGACATATGCCGGGGCTTCATCCGCTTCGACCTGTGGGAGCGCGGCAAGCTGCGCCACATCAGCGCCGTGCACTTCCCAGAGCGAGTGATTCAGAAGTCGCTTTCTCAGAACGCCCTCGTACCCGCGATAGTCCCGACACTCATAACGGCCAACTCCGCCAACATAAAGGGGCGCGGCACCGACTACGCCCTGAAGCTGCTCAAGCGCCACCTGGCCGATCACTGGAGGCGGCACGGCCGCGAGGGCTACATCCTCCTGGGCGACTTCTCCGACTACTTCGCGCGCATAGCGCACCAACCCGTCAAAGACCAGGTGGCCTCCGCGCTGCTAGATCCGCGCGTGGTCGCCTTGGAGCACCGCCTGATAGACGCGCAGGGCGATGTGGGCCTGGGGCTGGGCAGCGAGCCGAACCAGATATGCGCCGTGGCCCACCCCAACCGCATCGACCACTATGTGACGGAGATGCTGCGCCCCGAGTCTTACGGGCGCTATATGGACGACTTCTACCTGATCCACGAGAGCAAGGAGTACCTGCAGGTGTGCCTGCTGCTGATAGGGCGCAAGTGCGCCGAGCTGGGCATAGAGCTGAACCCGCGCAAGACCCGCGTGGTGAAGCTGTCGCGCGGCTTCACGTGGCTGAAGAAGCGCATCTTCTACACGGAGACGGGCCGCATAGTCGTGAAGCCGTGCCGCGACTCCATCACGCGCGAGCGCCGCAAGCTGAAGAAGATGGCCCGCATGGTCGCCGATGGCGTCATGACCCCCGAGCAGGTTGAGCGGAGCTACCAGAGCTGGCGCGGCGGCATGAAGCGGCTGGACGCGCACCGCAGCGTTTTGGCCATGGACGCGCTGTACCACAGCCTGTTCGAAAATCTCGCGCGGGAGGGGGGTGCTCAATGCAGGCCAACCCGAGGGACGATTCAAGCGGAGGCAAGCCCTCGCAATAGCGGAGAACCGGCAACTCAAAGCAGCGGCCTAAGCGAAGCGGCCGCGAAATAACAGAAGCATCGAAGGCGTGCCGCGGCGCGCCTTCTTTCTTTGCGCCCATCGAAGCGGCCCGGCAATCTCACGGCGCCAATACGATGGCGACACATTCCCCGACAAGAGAGGAGTCCGCATGGACACTGAGGAAGACATGCCGCGCCCCAACGAGCTTCAAGACGGCACCATGGCCGAGGTCAACGCCCTGCGCGATCTGCTGTCGCAGATCGGCGACCCCGACGCGGCGCACGACGCGGGCGTTATCGACGATGACGAGTACGTTGAGCGGAAGGCGCGAAAGCTCGCCTACACCGCGGCCGTCGCCGCCTACGGAAAGGGTGAGGCCCCGGACGTGGACAAGCTGCTTGAGCAGATGCGCGAGAAGGTCGCCGAGCCCAGCCAAACCGAGACCAACACGGCAAACATCGACTACCTGATGATGACGGTCGGGGGTGAACAGTAATGGCGGTACGCGTCAAGGCTGCAACCACGGCGGCGCACTCGAAGAACTATGACAAGGTGAGGCGCTACTACGAGCGCGGCCTCTGGACCAAGGCCATGGTGCATCGAGCCGTGGACTGCAAGTGGATCACATGCGACGAATATGAGGAGATCGTCGGAGAAGAGTACGCGGAGGAGGTTTAGGGTGCCGGTGCTGAGCATCGGGGAGGCAACGTCGGTCCTCTCGGCCGCCGTTGTGATTGTCACGTTCTTCATCGGGCGCGTCTCCGTATCCAAAACATCGTCTGCCAAGGAGCAGCGGACCGAAGACAAGCTCGACAGCCTTTGCGGCGACACGAGCGAGATCAAGGACGGCGTCAAGGAGATCAACCGCAAGCTCGACGACCACGGCGAGCGCCTCACGAAAGTCGAGCAACAGGTCATCACCTTGTTCAGCCGGCTCGACCGCGTCGAGAAGAATTACGACTTGCATCACGGTATCGGCGGGTCAGATTAGGAGCTGAAAAATGAAAATCAACTGGGCCCTTCGCTTCAAGAATAAGCAGACGCTCGCGGCATTGGCCGCCACCGTAATCAGCGCAGCCTATCAGGTGCTCGGAATCCTCGGAGTCGTGGCGCCTATCTCCCAGGGGTCGCTCATCCAGCTCGTCGGAATCATCCTGACCGTTCTCGCCGGCTTCGGCGTGATCGTCGATCCGACCACCAAGGGCGCGTCGGACTCGAAGCGTGCCATGTCGTACAGCGAGCCCCATGCCGCATATGACGCCAAGGCGGTTGAGTAGGCCATGGCCATCACACAGCGCGAGGCCTTCGCGCAGGTCATGGAACACCTCGTCTCCCATGATGGGGGCGGCGGTCACGGATACTCGCAGGCCAACCGCATGGGGGACGGAACGACCGAGACGATTTGTCTGTCCGACGGCACCACCGTCACTATTGCCGGTGGCGATCGCGACTGTTCCTCGGCCGTAGTGACCGCCCTCCGCGCGGTCGGCGTCAATACCTTCGGAGCCTCGTATACCGGAAACATGCGGGAGCAGCTGCTCAAGACGGGCCTATTCGGCTGGCGTAAGATGGGCGTCAAGTCCGCCCAGCGTGGAGACATCTACCTCAACGAGAAGTGCCACACCGCCGTGTGCGTCTCTCCCTATGGATCAGCTCGCGGCGACCTCTTGGCTCAATTCTCCATTTCTGAAAAGGGGACCGTCACCGGCACCAAGGGCGACCAGACCGGGCGCGAGTCCAACATCAAGGCGTACTACAGCTACCCATGGGACGGCACGCTCTACTGGCTTGGCGACGGAAAGACGCTAAACGGGTCCAATACCGAAGTCGCGGACAATACGGTCCCGAGCCTCGGAGACACGCGATATTTCGGCCCGAAGATGGCCAAGGAGCTGCAACGCCAGCTCGGCACGACTGCCGATGGCGTGATCTCCGGTCAATGGCCGGCGAATGAGCGATACCTTTGGGCATGCGACCGCGGCGTAATCGAGTACGTCAAGGGCGGGGTTGGCTCGAATGCCGTCCGCGCCCTGCAGGACAAGGTCGGATGCAAAGTCTATCCCGTGGTCGGCGGTGTTCAGGCGCGACAGATGGGTTCGGGAACGGTCTTCAAACACCAGCAGTGGCTCATCGCTCAAGGTATCTCGTGCGGATCATCGGGTGCGGACGGATACCAGGGCCGCGATACCAACGTCGCCATTGGCCAAGCGCTCGTCAAGCAACTCTATCGATAGGTGTGCATATGAATCCATTTGATATCTGTTTTATTGTCGGCGCTGCTGCAGGACTGCTGACCGGTCTTCTCGGATGGGCAATCGTGCGCGTCGGCAGCCAAAAAGACTCTAGAAATTGATAGATGCAGCCCCTCCCCGGCAACTGCCGGGGAGGGGCTTTATGCATTGCCGGATATCCGTCAATATCCGTTCTGCAATGCAGTTTCAGTGCGGTGAGAGCGTGTGGAAACATAACTACCTGCGATTTTGCTGCTACAAGGCACGCCATAACATCACGTTCAAGACTCTTAATCCCAAGGTCCAGGGTTCGACCCCCTGACGGCCCACCCAAAGCATGTTAAAGCGACTGGCTTAGGCTGGTCGCTTTTTTGTTAACCTCGCATGGGGTCGAACCCGTCGGGGCGCGGAGCTGAGGAAATGCGTAAGCATTTGCCAGCGCAGCGCGCAAGGCGCAAAGCGCCGCAGCGACCGCCTGCGCAGCAGGCTGACCCCCTGACGGCCCACCCAAAGATTGTTAAAGCGACTGGCTCAGGCTGGTCGTTTTTTGTTGACCTCGCATGGGGTCGAACCCGAAAGGGCACAGCCGCTTTCACAGATCGAGCCTACCCTGGGGATCGGTAAAACCGTCAGTACCCTCCTTGAGTTTCTTCTCGTCTGTCTTCACGCGACGCTCGAGCTTTTTTGTATCCTCGGCAGGCGGTAGGTTCTCGGGGACAATTCCGCGGTCGATGAGGCTGCCACGCACGCTTGTGTTGTTCTCGACGTGCTCTTGCTTGATCTGGTCCAGGCCGTACAGGTCGTGTTCCTCGGCGTTGAAGGCCGTCATCGAGTTCGTAAGGTCCTTTGCTTTGATGAGGACATCGGCTAACCTGTCCGCCAATGCCGCTCTCTTGGGTACGCCGAGCTGCTGCTTCATTTCCGCCGTGCTTCTGCCGCCGAATAACGCTTCATCGCCCTTCGACTTGATGATCGCGAATCCTTTGGAGTCCACGCCGCGTTTGAACGCAATACCCGAGAGCTGTTTCTCTGAATCGGATAGCGAGTGGCGCGCCTGCAAGCGCTGAATCTCTGCGAAGCGCTGCTCTATGAGCTCCTGACGGCGTGTCTGCACGGCGAAGTACGCCTGTGCGAGTGCGATTTCGGGCTTGTTTGGGTCTCCGTTTTGGGCGATTAAATAGCATGCGTAGCGCGTCAGCTTGTAGTCTTTTACGGCTCGTTTGGCGATGCCGGCATCTACCATTTTGCTGGCCTCAGCAAAATGGGCGGCAACAGGCATTTTATTGGTGTCACACGATGCCATGGATCTCTTAACTGCAGTCTCAAAATTACGCCATTGGGTGTATCCGAGGGGTTCCATTAAATCGCGTGCGAGCCAATACTCAACGCCGTCTTCTACATGGGCGTAGCTGTCAAGTTCGACACGCCATTTCTCGATATCCCTGCTGTCCATATCTCTTCCTTTCTGTTCGTTTGTCTACGTGGACTATGTCGACTCCGTATTCAGAATGAGTATATTTGGCCGCGCGGACACGAATGGGCCCTGTGTCGCTTTGAGCTCACGGGACCCATTAATATCGAGAAGTTGTGTTCTGCTCTGGAGGGGTGCTCGGCTTAGTCCGCTCGATAGTGCGAACCCAGGCTTTCGGTCCGCTTGCGCATGGCTTTGACCATTTCCTGTGCCAGCTGAATCTGCGATTGCAGGCGGGCGAGGGCTGCGACTTCGCTGTCCTGGGCTTTCTGTGTGCTCAAGGTCGTTGCCTCCGTCTTCAAGCCCTCAAGCTCGTGTAGTGCCTCGGATAGGCCTGTTTCGGTCCTGTTGATCATGCAAAAGGTGCTCATCGTGTGCCTAAGGCTGTGTGTCAGGCGTTCGGCATCTGTTGTGGCAATGCCGTACTGGGGGAGGGTGATATCCGCCTTCAGGGCCGCCTCAGGCTCTTTCTGCGCTGTGAGGGCTGCCGATGCGCCCGCGATACGTCCGAATACGATGCCGTTGGCGCTTGATAAGCCACCAATGCGGTCGGCGCCGTGCATGCCGCCTGTCGCCTCGCCGCAAGCGTAGAGGCCCTCAACGCCCGTGTGCGCGGTCTTATCGATCTTGATGCCGCCGTTAGCGGCGTGGGCATACATCGCAACGCGCATCTCGTCAGTCGGGGCGATGCCGTGCTCGTCTTGCAGCCAGGTGGCAAAGGTCTGCACAAACTCTGGGACATCCTCGCGGGGGAAGTCGTAGTGGAGTGCCAGGCCTTCGACACCTGCCTGATCGATGACGAGATCGATAGCGCGGGAGGCCAAGCGTGACGTGAAGGGACCATATCCAGAGCGCTGCTCGAGCAGGTCGTTCAGCTTGTCGTCGGCAATATCTACCGGCTGGTCTACATGCACGTAGCGCCAGGTTTTCTCGTTGAAGACCAAGTTACGCCTGGGCTCGATGAAGCCGGGCATCATCTGCATGAACTCTATATTAGTAAGTGTTGCGCCGTGCGCCAGTGCGATGGCCTGCGAGGAGCTGAGCACATCAGCCGACGTAAGGCTGCGCTCGAACAGGCCGCCTGTGCCACCGGCTGCGATGATCGTGGCCTTGGCAGCAAAGGGCACGATTCGATTTTCGGTAAGGTCGTAGAGTACGGTTCCGGTTATTCTGCCGTTCGTGTCCTCAACAAGGTCGATAAGCTCATGGCGGGGGAGTAGGCGAATGCCGAGCGACTCGATCCAGGTCGTCAGAGCGTCCTCAAGGGGCTTGCGGGTGAGGCCGCGCCACATGCGCGTCTTGCGGTCAAAGCAGGGGATAAATTGCTTTTGTTGAGCACTCTTGGCGCTTTGCGGACGCTGGAGCTCAACGCCCAGGTCTTGCTCGAGCCAGTCAATCGCTTGGGGAATGCCGTGGACGAACGTTTGGACGAGTTCGGGGTCGGCGACACCGCCGCCGACGGTCTGGATGGTGTCGATGAGGTCCTGCTCGTCGTCTTCGTCGACGGGACCGATGAGGCCGAGGCCCCAGGTACCCGGGAAGAAGCTCGATCCACTCATGGTCTTGCCGGCGCTTGCCACAGTGACGGTTGCACCCGTGCGTGCCGCTTCGATGGCGGCACAAAGGCCCGCAATGCCAGATCCAATTACCAGTACATCAGTCGATTCCATCGGATTCCTTTCTCGTCCGGCGCATTGTCGCACGGGTGATCGGCAATGGGGCCGCAAAGACCCGTCAAATCGGTAAAGGGCAAATATGGCAGGTGGGCGTCATGGACGCTCTGACGCTCCATCTCTTCACATCTCGTATTTCGCCCCAGCTGATATATCGGCATTAGATACCCTGCGCCAGCGCAAACAAAAAGAGCCGCTACCTCGAAAGGTAGCGGCTCCAAAGCTCAACTATCTGAGCATCGCGCGGGCGCGATTAGGCCTTGAGGGCCTCTTCGACGGCGACAGCGCAGGCGACGGTGGCACCGACCATGGGGTTGTTGCCCATGCCGATGAGACCCATCATGTCGACGTGCGCAGGCACGGAGGAAGAACCGGCGAACTGGGCGTCGGAGTGCATGCGGCCCATGGTGTCGGTCATGCCGTAAGAGGCAGGGCCGGCGCCCATGTTGTCCGGGTGCAGGGTACGGCCAGTGCCGCCACCAGAAGCGACGGAGAAGTACTTCTTGCCAGCCTCGAGGCGCTCCTTCTTGTAGGTGCCAGCGACGGGGTGCTGGAAGCGCGTGGGGTTGGTGGAGTTACCGGTGATCGAGATGTCGACGTTCTCGTGCCACATGATGGCAACGCCCTCGCGGACGTCGTCGGCGCCGTAGCAGTTGACGGCGGCGCGGGGACCATCGGAGTAGGGGATGGTCTCGACGACCTTGAGCTCGCCCGTGAAGTAGTCGAACTGGGTCTTCACGTAGGTGAAGCCGTTGATGCGGGCGATGATCTGAGCAGCGTCCTTGCCCAGACCGTTGAGGATGACGCGCAGCGGCTTCTTGCGAGCCTTGTTGGCGTTCAGAGCCAGGCCGATAGCACCCTCAGCGGCAGCGAAGGACTCGTGACCGGCCAGGAAGGCGAAGCACTCGGTGTCGTCGGAGAGCAGCATAGCGCCCAGGTTGCCGTGGCCCAGACCGACCTTGCGGTCCTCGGCGACGGAGCCGGGAACGGTGAAGGCCTGGATGCCCTCGCCGATGATGGCGGCAGCCTCAGAAGCGGACTTGGCGCCACGCTTGACAGCGAGAGCGCAACCGAGGGTGTAGGCCCACTCGGCGTTCTGGAAGGCGATGGACTGGGTGTTGTTGACGATCTCACGCGGGTTGAAGCCCTTGTCGGTGCAGATCTGCAGAGCTTCCTCGAGGGAGGCGATGCCGTTGTCGGCGAGGCACTTGTTGATCTTGTCAGCGCGGCGCTCGTAACCTTCGAACGTAACAGTCATAGTTATTTCCCTCCCTTTCTACTCGTGAACCGGGAACACGCTGGCGACGGAGTGAGTCTCCTCGTCGGTGCGCGGGTCGATGTACTTGGCAGCGTTCTCCCACTGACCATAGTGGCCCATAGCGCCAGCGATGGCCTCCTCGGGGGTCTTGCCGGCCTTGACGGCGTCGGTGAACTTGCCGAGGTTCAGGAACTCGAATGCGATGATCTCGTTCTTGTCGTTGAGAGCCATGCGGGTGACGTAGCCCTGAGCGAGCTCGAGGTAACGAGCGCCCTTGGCCTTGGTGCCGAACATGGTGCCGACCTGAGAGCGAAGGCCCTTGCCGAGGTCGTCGAGGGAGGCGCCCACGGGCAGGCCGCCCTCGGAGAACGCGGTCTGGCTGCGGCCGTAAACGATCTGCAGGAAGATCTCGCGCATAGCAACGTTGATGGCGTCGCAGACGAGGTCGGTGTTGAGGGCCTCGAGGATGGTCTTACCGGGAAGGATCTCGGAAGCCATGGCGGCAGAGTGGGTCATACCCGAGCAGCCGATGGTCTCAACGAGGGCCTCCTCGATGATGCCGTCCTTGACGTTCAGCGTGAGCTTGCAGGCGCCCTGCTGAGGTGCGCACCAACCCACACCGTGCGTAAGACCGGAGATGTCGGAAATCTCCTTAGCCTGGACCCACTTGCCCTCCTCAGGGATGGGTGCGGGGCCGTGGTATGCACCCTTGGCAACGGGGCACATGTTCTCCACTTCCTGTGAGTACTGCATGCCTCTCCTCTCTATCGTGTTGGCGTCCCGTCTGGGGGTCGTGGCTGGCGATTGCCGGGCGACCCTTCGAAAGGGACATGACATGCAGCCCCTATAATACCGCGAAATGCACGGAATATTCGGCGAACGGCTCAGTTTTCGTAGCGGGAAGTCCGGAAGTTTTAATTGAAACGGTTTAACTCTATGTTCTGTGGTCGTGAACTTCCGTAGAGGGGGTCCTTCTTGGGCAAGCTTTTGGTCAGCTCTTGTAAGCGTTGCAGGGGTTGACCTGTTGCAACGGTGCCGTTCGCCGCCTGATTACTGCCTTTGGCCGCGCGAGTGTATTGTTTTGCGTGAATGTTTTGATGGCACGCTTCAATCGTGCTGTATTGGATGGCAAGCAGATCCCGGCGAAAGGAACGCCATGCAGCGCGTTTGGAGAACGGTTACCGGCTTTTACCATGTCTGTGCCCGCGGTACGGGCAAGCAGCTCATCTTTGAGGGCGATGAGGACCGGTGGGAGTTCTTGGAGCTGATGCGTGAGTGCTGCCGCAAGGCGGGCGTGACGGTTATCGCCTGGTGCCTTATGGGCAATCACGTGCGTCTGGTGCTTGCAGATTACGAGGACGCGATGAGCGCGGCGATGCACCGGCTGCTTTTGACGTACGCGCGGCGGTTCAATAAACGCACGGGGCGCACGGGCCATCTGTTCCAGAACCGTTTTGACCGGCGCTCGCTCGATACCGACTGGCAGGTGATGGAGGCTATTCGCTCCGTACACGCCGATCCGCAGGAGGTGGGCATCGGTCTCATTGAGCGTTATCCCTGGAGCAGCTTTGCGGAACATCTACGCTCTTACGACTGTGATGCGGCCGATGCCGCGAGGGGATTTTCTGATCCTTCTTGCGTGCTTGAACTTTTTGGTTCTGCCGAGGGCTTTATTGCCTATTCGCTTTCGACGCCCGACGGCAGCGAGCCAGCGCTGTGCGATATGAAAGAGACAGAGTGGGAACGCAATGCCTTTGCCGGCAAGTTGGCAAAGAGTCTCGGGGTTCCGCTCAACGGGGTTAAAACTGCACCGCCGGCGCAGCGCGATACTGTTATTGTTGGATTGAACAATGCCGGCTTTACGGTGCGCCAGATTGAGCGGTATACCGGGATTGGCAAAAGTACCGTCTCTCGTATCGTGCGCGCCCGCGCGCGAACGGCGATGCGGGCTGGCGGAAACGTGATGTAAGGTCGCCTTTTCACCGCAGCTGGGGTCGTCCATACGCCGCAACCAGCGTTCAAAAGCTTGGTGAGGTAACTGCACTTCTTAATATGCATAGAACAATCGCCATCTTGCATAAAATAACGGCTCAGTCCGGGTTTGCCCGTGCCTACCCCCGTCTGCGCCGTGCAAAAAACGGAGTTTTCAGCATCGTGGTGCTGTCGGCACCGACGCAATCTTGCAACATGCGGACCCCGAAGCTATTGATCCCTGCCGTTGCGCCCCCGAAGCACGTGTCTGCGTCCCGTCAGACCGCGATGCTTGTTCTAAACACAATATATATGCGCCTGAAGATGTTGATTAACGCTTTCGATGCGTATACACACAGCTTGGCGTGCTGAATACTCGCAAAAATGCACGCCGCTCCCTATGGGACCCGTCTGCGGCAGGCGCGAAGCGAGTCGGAGCTTCGCAGAACGGGGCTTGGCGCATTGCTTGGCGGGCCCGGGGCCCTGCCGCAGGCCTTTGGTGCTGTGGAAAACGCCCGTGTTCGCGTCTGGCTGTGTGGCAAATGTCAGACGGGGCGCCGGACGCGCGGACTTTGTGCCACCGCGCTCATTAGGTAAAAACAGAGCCGCCCGTATCGGGCGGCTCGGCAATTAAAACCCTTGGATTCGGGGCATAAGCTACTGGTTTGTTTGCCCCTCGAGCATGCCGTCGAGGGTGCGCCAGGCGAGCTCGGCGCATTTGACGCGGGCGGGCATGTGCGAGATGTCCTGGAGCTGGGCGGCTTCGTCCAGGTCTTCCAGGTCGTCCTCGGAGAGCTTCTCGCCGCGGATCATGGCGAGGAAGAGTCCCGCCAAGCGACGCGCCTCCTCGACGGTCTCGCCGGTGATGAGGTCGGCCATGATGTCGGCGCTGGCCTGGCTTATGGCGCAGCCGTGCCCGGTAAACGAGGCTTCCTCGATTACATCGTTCTCGACACGCAGCTGCAAGGTGAGCTCGTCTCCGCAGCTGGGGTTGATACCGTCGTGCTCGTGCGTGGGAGCATCCATCTCGTACTTATAGTCGGGGTGCGAGTTGTGCTCCATAAACGTGGTGGAGGTGTACAGATTACCCATTGAACGTGCTCCAAACGTGATGCAGGCCGGCGACGAACTTGTCGATGTCGGCCTTGTCGTTGTAGAAGGCCACGCTGGCGCGGCAGCAGGCAAGGTTCTCGACGCCCAGCCAGGTGAGCAGCGGCTGCGCGCAGTGGTGGCCGGCGCGGATGCAGACGCCGTCCATGTCCATGATGCTCGCGACGTCGTGCGGGTGAATTCCCTTGACGTTAAAGCTCACAACGCCGTGGTGGTTGTCCCAGTAGATGGAACCGATGATTTGGACAAAGTCGAGCTGCATGAGCTCGCCCATCAGATAGTGGACGAGTGCCTGCTCGCGGGCCTGGATGTTCTCGTAACCCACGGTGTTGACCAGGTAGTCGAGTGCCGCACCCGTGGCGAAGATGCCGGCGGCGTCCTGCGTGCCGGCCTCGAATTTCTCGGGAACGGGCGCCCAGACGGCGTCCTGCTCGGTGACCGAATCGATCATCTCACCGCCGGTAAGCACTGGCGGCATGGCGTTGAGCAGGTCCATCTTGCCCCACAGCACGCCGATGCCCATGGGGCCCATGGCCTTGTGCGCGCTAAAGGCAAAGAAGTCGGCGCCCAGGTCGGCCACATCGACCGGCATGTGCGGCAGCGACTGCGCACCGTCGACGACCAGGTAGCCGCCGTACTTGTGCACGAGCTTGCCGAGGTTCTTGACTGGGTTCTCGACGCCCAACACGTTGGAGACCTGTCCCACGGCCAGGATCTTGGTCTTGGGACCCACCTTGGCAAGAACCTCCTCGGTGGTGAGCTGGCCGGTCTTGGTGGGGTAGAGGTAGACGAGCTTGGCGCCGGTCTTGCGGCAGACCTGCTGCCACGGGATTAGGTTGGAGTGGTGCTCCATGATGGTGATGACGACCTCGTCACCGGGCTCGAGCACCGTGGGTGCAAAGCTCTTGGCGACCAGGTTGAGCGACTCGCTCGTGTTGCGAGTGAAGACGACCTCGTTGGCCTGGGGAGCGCCGATGAGGTCGGCGATCTGCTGGCGGACCTTCGCGATGGCCTCAGTGGCCTCGACGGACAGCGAGTACAGGCCACGCAGGGGGTTGGCGTTCATGCGCTGATAGAAGTCGCGCTCGGCGTCGAGCACGCAGGCAGGGCGCTGCGCGGTGGCGGCACTATCGAGGAAGGCGATCTCGGGGTGCTGCTGGAACAGCGGGAACTGTGCCTTGTAGGGATTGGTCTCGATGTCGACGGTAGGCCAGCCGCGCGAGGCCTCGTCGCTGGCGTCGAGCTCCATAGGCTCCGGTGCGGTACAGGTATCGCATTTAACGTGCTCGGTGTCGATCATGCGAGCTCCTCTTCAAAGTTGTCGATCAGGTTGTTGCCCAGGCGGACGACGGCGGCGCGGGTGCGCTCGTCGGTGGCGGAAAGCGCGGCGTCCTCCAGCTTGGCGCGGATGAACAGGTCCTCGGCGGCATTTTGGTCAAGGCCGCGGCAGGCGAGGTAGAACAGCTGCTCGTCGCGGACGTGACCGATGGTGGCGCCGTGGTTGCCGGCGACGTCGTCCTCGTCGCAGAGGATGACGGGGACGGTTTTGTTGTCGACGCCCTTGTTGGCGAGCAGCACGGTCTCGCGCTCGGTGCCGGTTGCGCCCTTGCAGCCGTGCACGAGGTCGATGGTGCCGCGGTAGACCTTCTTGGACGTGCCAGTCAGCACGCCGTTGGCGTCGATCTCGCACTCGGTCTTACGACCGCGGTGGCGCAGCTCGTAGTTAAAGTCGTGCACCTGTTCGCGGGCGCCCAGGTAATCGGTATCGATGGTCACCTTGGCGGTGTCGCCCAGCAGGTCGCCGGCGAGGCCGGTGGCGCTGGCACCGGCACCCAGGACGGTGTGCTGCACGTTGACGCGCGCGCCCTCGTCTAGGAATAGACCGGTGTCATCGAGTGCGATCCAGCTGTCATCGAGCGTCTGCGTGCAGGTTACGTTGACGGTGGCGTACTCGTAAGCGCACACGCGTAGCACAGAGCCCACGACGCCCTGGCCGTTGACGGGGGAGTCCAGGGCTATGCGCAGATCGAGTGTTGCCTGCGGACGGGCGACGACGTCGATGGCGGCGATGGCCGCGGCTGCATCGACACCGCTCACGCGCACGGTAACCGTGGCGTGCTTGTATGCGGGCACGTCGATGACGATGCGCTTGGTAGCGTGCTCGGCCAAGTAGGCGTAGGCAGCCTCACCCATGCCGGTTTCGAAGGCCTCAGCAGGGGAGAGCTCTTCCTCGAGCTTAATGGCGCCGGCCTGGTAGACGGAGGTTGCGGGCACGTCGAGCTCGGTCTCGGGCGTGATGCGGGCGCGGTCGGCGGCATCACCGGGGGCGGAGGCACGGCGCTCGGGGAAGCGCTCGGCCATGGCGTCCATGGCGGCGTCGAACGCGTCTGCCACGCCGGTAAACTGCTCGTCCAAGGCCTCGACCTCAATGGTCTCGGTGGGAGCGGCGGCAAGCTCGTTAGAGAGCTCGAGCTTGGTCTGATTCATCTTCAGCCAGCCCCAAGTGGCAGCCGGCATCGCGTTGACCTGCTCGAGCGTGGTAGCAGCGGTGTTGGTTTCCTGTTTCATTATCCGATCGCTCCTTCCATCTCGAGCTTGATCAGGTTGTTCATCTCGACGGCGTACTCCAGCGGCAGCTCCTTGGAGACCGGGTTGGCAAAGCCGTTGACGATCATGGTACGGGCTTCTTCCTCCGAGATACCGCGGCTCATCAGGTAGAACACCTTATCGTCGCCGATGCGGCCGATGGTGGCCTCGTGGCCGATGTCGACGTTCTTGGCGCGGATGTCCATGGCCGGAATAGTGTCGGAGCGGCTTTGGTCGTCGAGCATCAGCGACTGACAGCTCACGGTTGCCTTGGAGCCCTCGGCCTTGGGCGTGGCAACGATAGAGCTGCGGAAGGTCTGGATACCGCCGCTCTTAGAGATGCCCTTGGTCTCGACGGTTGCCGAGGTATCGGGTGCGTTGAGCACGACCTTGCAGCCGGTATCGAGGTTCTGACCGGCGCCGGCAAAGGTGATGCCGGTAAAGCTCGACCGGGCGCGGCGGCCGTTGAGCACGCTCATGGGGTAGAGGTAGCCCACGTGGCTGCCGAAGGAGCCACTGATCCACTCGATGTCGCCGTCCTCGTCCACGCGCGCACGCTTGGTGTTGAGGTTGTACATGTTCTTGGACCAGTTCTCGATGGTCGAGTAGCGCAGGTGTGCGCGTTTGCCCACAAAAAGCTCCACAGCGCCGGCGTGGAGGTTGGCCACGTTGTACTTGGGCGCGGAGCAACCCTCGATAAAGTGCAGGTCGGCATCGTCCTCGACGATGATGAGCGTGTGCTCAAACTGACCGGCGCCCTTGGCGTTGAGGCGGAAGTAGCTCTGCAGCGGAAAATCGAGCTTGGTGCCCTTGGGCACGTAGACAAACGAGCCGCCCGACCACA
Source organism: Collinsella aerofaciens ATCC 25986 (assembly GCF_010509075.1). Classification (NCBI taxonomy): domain Bacteria; kingdom Bacillati; phylum Actinomycetota; class Coriobacteriia; order Coriobacteriales; family Coriobacteriaceae; genus Collinsella; species Collinsella aerofaciens. The sequence goes on along the minus strand of NZ_CP048433.1, from coordinate 804,605 downwards.
CGGCGCCGTGCAGGGCCGCAAACTTGTGGTCGGTGGGCGGGATGAGCGTCATAAACTTCTCGTGGATGAGCGGCTCCCACTGCGGGTCATGCAGGGCTTCCTCAATACCGGAGTAGACGATGCCCATCTTGGACGCCGTGTCCTGCATGTTGTGGTAGACGAGCTCGGAGTCGTACTGCGCGCCGACGCCCGCCAGGTAGCTGCGCTCGGCCTCGGGGATGCCCAGGCGCTCAAAGGTATTCTTGATGTCGTCGGGCACCGACTCCCAGTCGTGCTTTTGTTCGGTGTTGGGCTTGACGTAGGTGACGATGTTGTCCATGTCCAGGCCCTCGATGGAGGGGCCCCACGTCGGGTCGGGAAAACGGTTGAAGATCTCGAGGGACTTTAAGCGCAGGTCGAGCATCCACTGCGGCTCGTCCTTTTTGGCGCTAATCTCGCGCACGATGTCGGGCGTGATGCCGGCGTCGAGGCGCTCGAATCCCTCCTCGCCATAGGTGAAGTCGTAGAGGCTGCGGTCGATGTCCGCGACCTCGGTGCGGTTCTTGGTCATTGCGTCGCCCCTTTACGCCTGCTGCTCGGCAGCGGCGGCCTCGGCCTGGGCGCGCTGCTCGGCGGCCTCGCGCTCGAAGGTCTCAAAACCGTTCTTGTCGATCCAGGGGATGAGCGAGGCGTCGTCCTCGCGCACGATGTGGCCCTTGACCATAACGTGGACGCGGTCGACATCCAGGTGCTCCAAGATGCGCGTGTTGTGTGTGATGATGAGCATGGAGCCGTCGCAGCTCTTGCGGTAGGCGTCCATGCCGTGGCTGACGGTGGACAGGGCGTCGACGTCTAGGCCCGAGTCGGTCTCGTCGAGGATGGCGAGCTTGGGCTGCAGCAACAGGAGCTGGAGCATCTCGACCTTCTTCTTCTCGCCGCCCGAGAAGCCCACGCCCAGCTCGCGGTTGAGGTAGGCGGTATCCATGTTGAGCTCTGCCGCGAGCTCCTTGACGCGACGGCGGAACTCCTTGCCCTTCATCTCCAGGCCGGGGCGGCCGGCGATGCTGGCGCGCAAAAAGCTCGACAGCGGCACGCCCGGAATCTCGACCGGGGCCTGGAAGCTCAGGAACAGGCCGGCGCGCGAGCGCTTGTCGGTGGTGAGTTCAGTGATGTCCTGGCCGTCAAAGACGATGCGGCCGTCGTTGACCGTGTAAACGGGGTCGCCCATGACCAGGTGGCCGAGGGTGGACTTGCCGGCGCCGTTGGGTCCCATCAGAACGTGGGTCTCGCCGGCGGCGACGTTGAGGTTGACGTTGTGGAGGATGGTCTTCTCGTCCACGGAGGCGGTCAGACCTTCGATGGAAAGCAGCGGATTTGCGCTCATGCTGTCCCTCTCTGTATATGGTGTACTCATAGGTGTACTAAACCCTAGGAATCTTCTCGGAATAAAGTTACTATGGGTTCGGCGTTAGTCAAGGGAAAACCCGACTAATCCACTCGACTTTTTAGATGTGGGACATAATAATCAGGCTTGTTTGCCCCGCGTGCATAAGATTTGGGACAAACAAGCCTGGTATTTTGTCTCGGCTACGATGAGAGGGTAGGTATGCTCATTTCTTCTAAGGGCCGCTATGCCCTCCGTCTGATGATCTATATCGCAGCGCTTGGTGACGCCGAGGACAAGATTGCCCTTCGCGAGGTCGCTGACCGCGAGCATATTTCACAAAAGTATTTGGAGCAGCTGGTTCGTCCGCTCATGAAGGCGGGCCTGCTTAGGAGCGTGCGCGGTAAGGGCGGCGGCTACATGATGGCGAAGGACCCGGCCGAGGTGCGCGCCGGCGACATCCTGCGTGCCGTCGAGGGCAGCACGGCTCCGGTGGCGTGCGATGGCATCGACAACAGCTGCACCCGCAGCGATTTGTGCTCGACCGTCAAGTTCTGGCGCGGTTTGGACGACGTGATCGAAAAGTACGTCGACGGCGTGACGTTGGCCGACCTGGCCGCCGTCCCCGAAATCAACTTTGACATTAAGCTGTAGGGGTGCAAATGGCATCTCTCGACAAGGTGTACAAGCAAATCGAAGTTTTTGCTCGGGAATGTGACGCCGAGAAGGTCGTGTTGTTTGGTTCTCGTGCTCGAGGCGACAACTTGCCCAAGAGCGATATTGACATCGCCGTAGCAGGTTGCCGGGATTTCGGCCGTTTCTCATATTTGATCGAGGAACATCTTGATACTCTTTTAGATGTAGATGTCGTCAATCTCGACGAGTCCCTCTCGCAGCAATTGCTCGATGAGATTGCCAGGGATGGTGTGATTCTGTATGAAAAAATATGAGAACTTTGTTAGCGCCTTGGCGAATCTTGAGGATGCGCCCAATCAGGATCTCAACAATGATTTTGTTCAGAGTGGATTGATTAATAAGTTCAATCTTCAATTTGAACTGAGCTGGAAGCTCCTTAAGCGTCTGCTCGAGTATGAGGGCGCCACGCTTGCCGCGTCGGGGTCTCCTCGTGCCATCGTGAAGGAGTCGTACCGATTCTACGACTTTATTGATGAGGCGGCCTGGCTAGACATGCTCAGAGACCGCAATACGAACGTCCATATCTACGACAACAAGCTCGCTCAAGATTTGATTCAGCGCATCTTGAACGTCTATATCCCCGCTTTCTGTCAGTTGAGGGACGGGCTGATGGAGCGATACGGCGAGCTTCTGATGGCGCCCGACGACCAGTTTGTTTAATTCCTTAAGATTTCGCGGAGGGTTGTTGCCGTTTACCGAGGGGTTGTTGTGCAACAACGGGCGAGCTGCAATACTTATTTCTATCTTTGCAAACTGCACTTTAACTATACCAATGCAGGGAGGATCTTATGCAGCCCAAGCATTCCGCGATTGTTGCGGGCCTGACGCTGGCGCTTTCGTTTAGCGCCGTTACCGCGCCCGCGCCCGCCGCTGCCGAGGAACCCACGCCGGGCGTTGCCTCGGATGCCACCGATATCGACAAAGGCCTCTACACCCAGCAGTCCTTCTCGGGCGTGCTGAGGTCGGTCCAGGGCGTTTCGTTTGTCAACGTGACTCCCGAGATGAAGTACTTTACCAAGTACGAGAGCCATGGCAACTACAACCAAGGCTTTTCGTATGGCGACGGCTATAACGCGCTGGGCTATTACCAGTTCGACCGCCGCTGGTCGCTCATCCCGTTTATGAAGCAGGCCTACAACTACAACCCCGAAAAATACTGCATGCTCAAGGATGCGATTGATCGCGGCAGCGAGATTTCCAACACGAGCAATGCCATGTACGAGAACGGCCAGCTCACCGAGCTGGGCCATATCGCGCAGGATGCCTTCCAAGGTGCTTATAACACCGATCCTGTTGAGTTCTCAGCACTTCAAGATGCCTATGCGTACAACTCGTACTATGCGGTGACCGAGGCGTGGCTTAAGAGCGCTCTTGGCATTGACATCTCCGGCCGCGCCGATTGCGTCAAGGGTATGGTGTGGAGCATCACCAACATGTGCGGTACCGGTGGCTGCAGAGACTTCTTCCGCTGGGCGAATCTTTCCAACGATATGTCCGACCGCGAGTTTGCGACGGCGCTCTCCAATAGCGTGGTCAACAATGTCGCCACCAAGTTTTCAAGTCAGCCCCAGTATCATGAGGGCTGGAAGAACCGCTACCGCAACGAGCTGAAGGACTGCTTGGTTTATATCGCCGAGGACGAGGCCGCTGCCGCTGCGACGCCCGTGCAGCCCGAGCCTGCGCCGGCGCCCTCGCCGACACCTGATTCGAATGACGGCTCGAGTGACGATGCCAACGATGACAGGATGGATGCGCCCTCGACCGATGCTGACGGTAATGGCTCTGCTGGTGGCACTACCAACGACGGCTCTACCTCGAACGGCTCCGATTCGAACGGCTCTGCTGCGAGCGATTCGCCTTCAAGCTCTGCCGGCAATACGGACAGCGACGCTTCTGGTTCGACCGACGCTGGCACCTCTAACTCATCTACCGGCTCGAGCGATTCGTCCGTTGACACCGGCTCTAACAACGGCTCGGGCTCTGACACGACCCCTGATTCCGATGCTTCCAAGGACGACTCGAATAAGGCGCCGGACGCTCCCGTTGCTTCGCCGGACAAGAAGCCTTCTTTCTCCGAGCAGCTTGGTTCTACGCTGGGTTCTTCGCTGATGGCTGGCGTCAATAACGGCTCGGCCCAGAACAAGGACAACTCTGATCAGGTTTCCACGGAAAAGACCGAAGCCGCAAAGGGCGACTCCAAGGACAAGGCTTCCGAGAAGGCTGAATCCGATAAGGGTCCTAGCTCTGATGAGAAGGGCGACAAGTCCGGTCAGAAGAAGGACGAGAGCAAGACCGAGGGCGAAAAGAAACAGCCCGAAGACGACGACAAGAGCGGTGCTGACAACCAAGTCCAAGAGCAAAATGACTCCAAGACGGTGACCACTACAACCACGACGACTACAACGACCAAGTCATCTGGCGGTAACATGCCCAAGACGGGCGACCTTATCGTTATGGCGAGCCTTGCCAGTGCAAGCTTGGCCACGCTGGGCGCTACGTCTATCGTAAGTGGTAAGCATAAGCTCGATCAGCAGAAGAAGGCTTCTGGGGAGGACGGCTCGGAGGAGTAGCCTCTCGGTTGCCAGATAACTAAAGAGTCGGGACGGGGTCCGGTGCGAATGTATCGGGCCCCGTTTTGTTGTGCAACGATTAGTTGTGCCCCCTCATACCTCTTGTTGCTACCGTTGCCCGATATGTTTGCGCGGCGACATCGGTACGCGCGAGGCGGTCATTACAATTGGCATCGTGTTGCGATTTAGGGGGAACGTTTTGGTGTCTGAACAGGCAAATAATGGTTGTGCTGACGGCTTTGGCGTGCGTTTGATCGGCTGTGCCGACGATGCGGCTTTGCCCATTGGCGTGCACGACTATGCGGAGGCTCTTGGTTGCTGCATGCTGGTTGACAAGACCATGTTTATTGCCGATGTGTTGGACTGCGACGCGTCCGTTGTGGTGTGCTGTCGACCCGAGGGTTTTGGCAAGAGCATGAACTTGTCGATGCTCGGGGCTTTTCTGGAGCGTCCAGCGGTCGGTCGCTCTGGTCAGCGTTTGTTTGCCGATGCTCAGATTTGGGATGCGGACGGCGGGCGCTATCGGGATGAGCATGCTTGCTATCCGGTGATATCGCTGGACTTTTCTGGCGCTGCGAGGCGTGGCCCCGCTGTTGCCAGCGTCGTGCGCGACGCCCTTTCGGGCGAGTGCGCTCGCTGGTTGGCGCTCTTGGAGGCTCCGGATTTAGCTCGAGATAAGGTGCGTCACATCGAACGCGTCGCGCGTGGCGTGGCGAGCACAGACGAGGTTGACTCGGTGCTCGGTGTGCTCATTGAGCTGCTGGAGATGGCCTGCGATGAGCAGGTTGTATTGCTCGTTGATGGGTACGATGTGGCGTGGTCTCGCCGTGCGAGCGCGAGGGACGCTTCCGACGCCGATCCGGCAGGGCTATTCGATCGCGTGCTGTTCGACGCCATTGCCACTGCGCGCGATTCGTTGCGGCTGACGTGTTTGATGGGGGAGCGTCCCGGCCCTGCCGAAGCGGCGCTTTCTTTGCATGGCTGCTCGTATTGTCTGACGACGCCGCTTTCGACCTGGTGTGACCGTTGGTTCGGCTTTTCGGATGCCGAGGTCCAGGCTCTTTTGAATCATGCTGGGCGCGAGGAATACCTGGATGATGCGCGTGAATGGCTCGAGGGGTATCGGTTTGGCAGGGCCTATTGCTCGAGTCCAGAGCGTGTGATTGGGTTTTTGGACCGAGGCTGCACGGCGCCTGTGCGTGCCGATCTGTATGGATATGCCGATTGCCTGAGTAGGGTAGTTGTCGGGTGGAATCTCGACCGCCTTTCGGTCTTGTTTGATTTGCTCGAGGCCCATGGGTGCGCTGAGGTCCCGCTTTGTTTGGGCACTGCAGAGCCAGATGTCTCGCCTGATGATGGTCTGTGGACGGCGCTGTATCTGTCAGGTTTTCTCACGACGGATATGACTGAGGAGCCAGAGCATGGCGATCGACTCCGTTCTTTGCGATTGCCCAATAACGAGCTTCGTCAGGCCTTGCGTCTAGTGATTGTTGAGTGGTTTGAGTGCGCTGCAGAAGACATTCGAGACGTCGATGCGTTCCGCGACGGGCTGTGCCATGGGAACGAGGACACCGTGAGGCGGGCGCTAAGCCGCATCTTGGGAGATGCGGGAATCGGTGCGACCGACCCAGATACACCGCTGCCATATCACCTACTCTTGCAAGGACTCTGCTTTGGATTGCCGGGCTATGCCAATCCTGCCTCGAGGCGAAAGTGTGGCGCGGATCGCTGGGACATCCAGGTTTTTCCTACGGGCGCCGTGTTGGACGTGGCAGATACGATTGGCATGCTGGGTGAGCGCCCGCTGATAACGATTAACTTGATGTATGACCCCGATGTGGATGCGCTGGGCCTGGAATTGCTGGCCGTGCAGGCGCTACTCGACATAGAGCGCGACGGCATCGACGAAATCCGTGTACCGCGCCCCGGCGTGGGTCGCATGCGCTGGGGGTTCGGTTTTGATGGGCAGCATGTGGCTACGGTGTGCCAGCGGCTTTAAGCGCCGAGGTGTTTCCGGCTTCCGTTACTCGGTGTCCTTCATGGGCGGCATGGGCTTCCAGTTGGGGTCCTTGATGATCTTGCGGGCGTCCTTCATGCCACGGCGCAGCGCCGGAATACCGGTCTTAAAGCACTTGTCGACCGCGGCCAGGCGAATGAACTCCTTGCAGAAGGTCGCGACGTTGCCCAGACGGAACAGCATGGGGTGATAGTCGCCGTAAATCTGCATGTAGCGGGCCAGATAGCCGCGGTTGCGCATGATGTAGTAACGGTTGGTGTCGCTCGTAGAGTTGAGCTGGCGCTTGCCGGCGATATCCCAGTTAGAGACAGCGCGGGCGCGCTTGAGAACCACGTCGGCAACAACGGCGGCGGGGAAGTGCTGGCTGGCCACGTAGCCATAGCAGGCATCGTCGCCGTAGATAAAGAAGCGCGCGTCGGGCAGGCCAATCTTGTCGACCACGCGGCGCGAGAACATGCCGCCCTCAAAGCACAGCTGGTTCATGGTGCGGTAGCCCTCGGGACCCAGATCCCACTTGGCGACAGGGTTTGGAATGCCGAGCGAAAGGATCAGTTGGTACTGCCAAAAGAACGCGCCGCCGTCGAAGTCCAGGCGCGAACCCTGGATGACATCGTAGCGGTCGGTCCACTTGGCCAAGCGCTCGATGCCTTCGGGGATGACGAGCACGTCGTCGTCCATCACCCAGAACCACTGGGCGCCCAGGTCGTAGGCGCATTTAGTGCCGGCGGAGAAGCCGCCCGCACCGCCGCCGTTTTCGAGCTGCGGTGCGTAGATGACGCGGTCGGTGCCGCCCTGCGCGTCGGGCTGCTCGGTGTCGATGCCCCACAGGTTGGCCAAGCGCTCGTTGAATGCGGTGCACATGGCCTCGGTCTCGCGCGAATTCTCGTTATCGACAATCACGATGCGCCAGGGCGTTGCCGTGAGCTCGGTCATGGAGTCGAACAAGTTGGCCAGGAGTTCCTGGCGCTTGTACGTAACGACGACGATGGCGAGCTTATCGATGGGAGCGGGGAGGGTTGAAGGCATGGGGCAATATATCCTTTCACGCGCGGCGGGCGAGTGCTGCGCGGAAGCTATCGAATACGTCCTTGGGACTGTCCTATTGTAAAGGCTCGGCGCACCTTGGCGGCAAGCTTTGAATAAAACGCAGGAACCTGCCATGGGCCCGCCGCATGACGTGGGGCTGCTTTGCCCGCAAGAGGCTCCATAGATTATATAAACGCCCGCCGGCGCGCTGGCCCTTTGATACCATGAAACGACAGGTATTTCCTAAGGAGCACATTTGTCTACTAACGCCTCTGGCAGCCCTGTTCTGTCGCTGCTTATTCCCATTTACAATGTTGAGCGCTACCTGCGCGAGTGCCTCGATTCCGCCGTGACTCAGACGCTCAAGGACATCGAGATCATCTGCATTAACGACGGGTCGACCGACAGCTCGCCGGCGATTATCCGCGAGTATATGGAGCGCGATGGGCGCGTCAAGATGATCGACAAGGCCAACAGCGGCTACGGCGACTCGATGAACCGCGGCCTGGAGATGGCACGCGGCGAGTACGTGGGTATCTTGGAGTCCGATGACTTTATGGCGCCCGACGCGCTGGAGAAGCTTGTGTCGGCGGCCGAGGGCTGCAATGCCGACTTTGCGAAGGCGAACTTTGACTTCTACTGGTCCAAGCCCGAGGAGCGCCGCTCGCTGCACGAGATGTTTAAGCCCAAAGACTGCGGCAAACCGGTGCACCCAAGCGACACGACACAGTTCTTTAAGCAAAAGCCCTCGATTTGGTCGGCCGTCTACCGTCGCGATTTTCTTGAGCGCAACGGCATCAAGTTCTTGCCGACCCCGGGTGCCTCTTTCCAGGACACGTCGTTTGCCTTTAAGGTGATCGCGTGCGCCGACAAGGCCGTTTACCTGCACGATGCCGTACTTTCGTATCGCCAGGACAACGAGAACTCCTCGGTCAATTCTTCGGCCAAGGTCTTTTGCGTCAATGCCGAATATGCCGAGATCGAGCGCTGGATCCGAGAGGATTACGCTCGCAATCACGCAAGTGATGACGTCGCGCGCATGCTCAAGTTCAATCAACTTATTAAGTACGATTCGTACATGTGGAACTACGTGCGCCTGGCGCCTAAGTTCTATAAAGAGTTCCTGGTCCAGATGACCAAGGAGTTCCAGGCCTCCTTGGACGCAGGAGACTTTTCGCTGGACGACCTTAAGCCGTGGAAGCGCGCGAATCTTGCTGCGATCCTCAAAGACCCTGAAGCTTGGGTGGACGAGCACCCGCACTTTGCGACGGACGGCGCCCTGGGACGCGCCAAATACTACGCCTCGGTTGGAGGCCCAGGCGTGGTCGCCGCCTTCCTCATCGAATCGCTGAGGGGGTAGGTCGACATGGGAGAGGCTTCGACCCCCAAAGCGACCATCGTCGTTCCCGTATACAACTCGGCACGCTCGATTCAGCGATGCCTCGACTCGCTGTTGGCACAGTCCGAGCGCTCGATTCAGGTCGTTTGTGTCAATGACGGATCGACTGATGATTCCCTGAGCGTCTTGCATCAAATGGCACAGACCGACGGACGTGTGCTGGTGATTGACCAGAAAAACGAGGGTGTCTCGTGCGCTCGAAACGCCGGCATCGATGCCGCCGAGGGCGAGACCGTCTTTTTTGTGGACGCCGACGATTACATCGATGCCCAGACGGTCGAGCGCGTGTTGCATGTCATGGAGTCTGCGGATGCCGAGGCCGCCGTTTTTGGCGGCGTCTGTGAACCTGCCGATGCTGCCCCCAAACGCGTCCAGCAACTCATGAGCCCCAAAGCTGGTACCTTCGGCGCCCGTGATCCCCAACTACTGTTCCATTCGAATGCGCAGCCCTATGCCTGCCGTGCGGCTTTTTCGCGCGAGCTGCTCAATCGCGAAGGCATTCGCTTCGCCCCCGGTTTGGCTTTGGGCGAGGACGTCGTCTTCCAATTTGCGGCTTATGCGCTTGCCCGCAAGACCGTCGTCATGCCGGACAAGTTCTACCACTACGTGATGGAGAGTGAATCGGCGACGCACGAGTTCAACAGTGCCGAGGCTCGCGCCAAAAAGCTTGACGCCCACATGAGGATGCTCGAGGAGGTCTTGGAGGACTGGGCGGCCTACGGTCTTTTAGACCTGTGCCCCGGCGAGCTGATAACTTGGTTTTTGGACCTAACTGTGTTCGACCTGGCGCGCTTGGATGCCGATGACTTCCATCGCGTGGCGGCTCGCGTCAACATGGACCTCGCGACGTTTTTGGGAACGGACTGGGCAGATATGCCTGCTAAGGGCGCCGTTCGCCGTGTTGCCCACAAGCTCGTTGCGGCGACCTCGGGCGTTTCGATGGCAGACGCCACGCTGTTCTATCTTTCGACTCGCGGTCTCAAAGCCTGCCTGGAGCGCTTTATCTAATTCCAAGCGCTGCCGCTCGCCGCAACTCGGCTGTTAAAATAACCCTGTTACACGCTACTCAACAGGAGGTTCTCTTGCAGAACTCTGATACCCCTAAAGTTTCGCTGCTTGTCCCCATTTGCAATGTCGAACGCTACCTGTGCGAGTGCCTCGATTCCGCCGTGGCGCAGACGCTTAAGGACATCGAGATCATCTGTATCAATGACGGTTCCACCGATAGCTCGCCGGATATCATCCGCGAGTACATGGAGCGCGACCCCCGTGTGAAGATGATCGACAAGGCCAACAGCGGCTACGGTGACTCGATGAACCGCGGCCTGGAGATGGCGCGCGGCGAGTACGTGGGCATCCTTGAGTCCGACGACTTTATGTTTGAGGATTCGCTCCAAAAGCTGGTTGCCAAGGCCGATGCTGAGCATGCCGATGTGGTAAAGGGCGACTTTTACCTGTATTGGTCCGCGCCCAGTGAGCGCCGTGAGCTGTTTGGGATTATCGATGAGCATATGACGGGCGCCGCGTATCGCCCCGTCGATCGCCCTGGCATCTTCTACCGCAAACCTTCCATTTGGTCTGCCATCTATCGGCGCGAGTTCCTCAACGACAATCAGATTCGGTTCCTTCCCACGCCGGGCGCCTCGTATCAGGACGCAGGCTTTAACTTTAAGGTCTGGGCGTGCGCCGAGCGTGCCGCGTTTATTGCGGACCCCATCCTGTGCTATCGCCAGGACAATGAGAAGAGCTCTGTTAATTCGCCCAACAAGGTGTTTTGCGTGTGCGACGAATATGCCGAGATGCAACGTTTTTTGGATGAACGTCCCGAGCTCAAGGTTCAGCTCCAGGGCATTTTAATGCGCATGAAGGTCGATACGTATCGCTGGAATGACGAGCGTCTGGTCGATGAGCTGCGCGAGCAGTTTTGGGAGAAGGCTTCGCCCGAGCTCAAGGCCGATTGGGATGCCGGTCGCTTTGATCTGTCGCTGTTCGATCCGCGCGGCGAGACCGACTTGCGCCTGATGGTCAAGTCGCCCCGTGCTTATATCGATTCGCGCTTTGACTTTAAGAAGCCCGGCAAGCTCAATACGTTTAAGCACTACTTTAAGATTGGCGGCCTGCCGCTGGTCTGGCGCGTGCTGACGTATCAGCGCACCTACGGCGATAATCCGCATCCCGATGACGTGCCGGCCGCACAGTAGGAGCACTTGGCTATGACTACCCCCAAGATTTCCGTTGTCGTTCCCATCTATAAGGTGGAGGAGTGCCTGACCTGGTGCCTGGACTCCCTGCTTGCGCAGGACATGCCCGATTGGGAAGGCGTGCTGGTCAACGATGGCTCGCCGGACGGTTCGCGCGATATTGCGGCTGCCTATTGCGAAAAGGACGCGCGCTTTACGTTGGTCGATAAAGAGAACGGGGGCCTGTCGAGCGCGCGCAATGCAGGCATCGCCGCGTCCACGGCGCCTATTGTCGCGTTCTTGGATTCCGACGACCGCTTTACGCCCGATGCATGCCGCGTGATCGTCGATGCCTTTGAGCGCGAGGACTGCGACGTGTTGACCTTTGGCGCGAACCCGTATCCGCTGGAGGCGGGGTATCCGTGGCTTAACTATGTGCTTAGCCCGCGCGATGTGTCGTTTGAGGGCTATAGCTCCGACCTGCTGTTTAAGGAAGCGTCTCGTCCCTTTGCATGGCGCACCGCCTGCAAGCGCGACTTCTTGCTGGGCAACGGGATCGTGTTCGACGAAACCGTTAAGTATGGCGAGGACCAGGTCTTCGACTTTGCCGTGTACGGTCGTTCGCACAAGACCGCGCTTATCTCGAACAAGTTGTACGACTATCGCGTGGCTCGCAAGGGTTCGCTCATGGACACCATGCGCTACGACGACGAGACACGTCTGCTGGAGCACGTGAAGATTTACTCCGCTATGCTGGCTGACTGGCAGCGCGACGGTCTCGACGCACAGCATGCTGATGACCTGGCGTACTTCCTGTGTGATCTGGTGCTGTACGATGCGCTGAGGTTGCTGGGTTCGGACTGCGGCAAAGTGTTTGCTGCCGTTGCCGCGGCGCTTAACGGTTCTGCCGTGGACAACGATGCTGCGCTCGCACAATGTGCTCCTTCGGTTGCCGCCATGGTGCGCGCGGCACTTATCGGTAAGGCCCCTGCTGCTCGTTTGTGCAAAAAGCTCATGTTCGATTACGACGTCTTGAGGTTTGGGCGCCTGGGTGCCTGCAAACGCATGGCAGCGAACGCCCTGGGAAAGCGAGAAGTGTAGATGAGTATCAAACGTTTGGCACTTTGCCGCAGCCAGGGCCGTCTGTTTGTGCTGCTTCGTTTTGCCGGTCAGGATGTCGCCGCGCTTATTGAGCGGGAGGGTTCTCAAGCGTTTGTCCATGCGACGACGAGCGGTTCTCGTGTGCCGTCGCTGGTGCTCCCGGTCGATCATGGCCGTGTGCTGGCGCTTTGCCCTTCCGTTTCCGGTTACGAGCGCGAGCTCGCCGTCATGGTACTTCCGTTTTTGGATGGCTCGTCGATGGATGTCGTTTTTGCATCCGGTGGTCAAAGGTTGGGCTCTATTCGCCTCGATAGCCGCGTGGCCAAGCTGGAATCCAAGATTAACTACAAAGCAAAGCCTGCGCTGTGCGCGCTTATCCGCGATGCGCAGCGTGGCGAATGCTGCGGTCGCTACGAGATCGATGCCATTCGCTATTTGCCGGCAGACTCCGGCGCGGTGTGGCGCTATGAGGTTACCTGGGCGGGAGACCCCCAGTGCGCACCCGAGTTCCAGATCTCCGATACGCATATGAATGCCATCGATGTCACCGTGCATGTGTTTGAGTCGCAGGTCGATGTGCCGCAGCAGGACGGATGCCGCGTCAATAAAACGTTTCTGAGCGTCGAGATGCCTCAGGATATACGAGATTTTGTCGCGATTGTGAGCGATCCCACAGAGCAGATCCAGAGCGGGTTTTGCGCCATGGATGGTCGCCTGTACAACGGCATGGTCGACGACAGCTGGAACCGTATGAAGGACGCGCGTGCAGACGACGCAGCTTATCGACGTTGGTTTGAGCAGCATCGCGCAAAGCCGGGCGATTTGGCGTGCCAGCGTGTCGCTTCGGCGGCCTTTGCCTATAGGCCGCTCGTGAGCATTGTGGTGCCGTGCTACAAGACCGATCGAGTCTACCTGCGCGAGCTGCTGGACTCGGTGCTAGCCCAGAGCTATGACAACTGGGAATTGCTCCTTATGGATGCCTCACCTGAATGGGATGCGGTTGCCGACCTTGCGGCAGGCGCCCACGACGAGCGCGTTCGTCGCTTTGGGCTGCCCGGCAACGGCGGCATTGTGGTCAACACCAACGCGGGTATTGAGCAAGCGATGGGCGACTACATCGCGTTCTTGGACCACGATGACATTCTGGAGCCGGACGCGTTGTTCCACTATGTTGCCGCGCTGAACAATGCTGCCGAGGGCGAGCGTCCCCAGGTCCTGTTCTGCGACGAGGACATGTTTCAGAAAACGGGGGAGTGGGGCCAGCCGGTCTTTAAGACCAAGCTCAATGTAGACTTGCTCTATAGCCATAACTGCGTGACGCATTTCCTGATGGTGGAGAAGGCGCTTATCGATCGTATCGGCACGTCCCCAGAAGACGTTGCGGGTGCCCAGGACTACGACCTGACGCTCCGCTGCCTTGCGGCGGGCGCGCGGTTTGAACATGTTGCGCACGTGTTGTATCACTGGCGCGTGCACCCCGGTTCCACCGCCGACGGTTCCGCCGATAGCAAGCCGTATGCCATCGAGGCCGGGCGCCTTGCGCTGCAGCGCCACTTTAATGCACTGGGCGTTCACGGGACGGTCGAGGAGACCGAGACGCCGTTTGTCTACCGCATGCGCTATGCGCTGCCGGAGCCTTCGCCGCTGGTGAGCATTGTGGTTCCCACCAAGGACCACGTTGAGACGCTCGATGCCTGTGTGATGTCGATCGCCCAGAAGGCCACGTATGCCAATTACGAGATCGTCTTGGTGGAGAACAACAGCGAAGCCCCGGAGACGTTTGCGTATTACGAATCCCTGCCAGAGCGCGTGGCTGCAGCATCCGAAGGCAAGGGCGTCGCGCGCGTTGTGTACTGGCTGGGCGAGTTCAATTACTCCCAGATCATCAATTTTGGTGTGGAGCACGCCAAGGGCGACTACCTGCTGCTGCTCAACAACGATACCGAGGTCATAAGCCCCGACTTTACTGAAGAGATGATGGGCTATCTGCAGCGCCCCGATGCGGGGGTGGTGGGTGCCAAGCTTTATTTTGCCGATCATCTGGTGCAACACGCCGGCATTTTGGTCGGCGTGCGTGGCGCACTTGCCCATGCCAACCAGGATTTCTCGGCAAAGCGCGAGGGCTATCTTGCCCGTGCTGTGCGTCCGGGCAACTTTAGTGCCGTGACGGGCGCCTGCCAGATGGTCCGACGCGACGTATTTGAGCAGGTCGGAGGCTACAATGAGGAATTCGCCGTCGGCTTTAACGACGCAGACTTTTGCCTGCGCGTGTGGGAGGCGGGCTACCGCACCATCTTTACGCCCTATGCCGAGCTGTACCACTACGAGTTCACCTCGCGCGGCAGGGAAGAGGCCAACGAGGAAAAGTTGCGCCGTTGGAAACGCGAACAGGCACTGTTCATGCAGCGCTGGCCAGAGTTTTTCTTGACGGGTGATCCATGGTTGGGGCCTAACTTGTCTTCCGAGAGTGAGTACTTCTCGCTTTAGACAATGGTTGTTAGAAGGCCCTCAGCTTGACTTCGCCATGAGTTGGGAAGAAGGCAGCGTTTAGGCTATTTGTTAGTTTACATTACGATAGCTCGATACTTCTACGATAAGTTTGTACAGGCTTATACAACTCGATATAATCCGATATAGTTGCGATAAACTAATAAAGCTAAGATTGACCGATAATCGATTTCCTTGAGAGGCAAACAAGTGAGCGCCACAATATTCCATAACCCGTTTCGTCCCACTGCCGGCGCTGAGCCTCCGCGCATAATTGGTCGTGATGATATTGCCCTTGAGTTTACCGAGAGTTTGAATTCGGGAATTGGTGCACCTGCGAGGCTCATGCGCGTTGCCGGGCCAAGGGGTTCCGGAAAAACTGTTTTGCTCTGTGATCTTAGAGATCGTGCACGAGAGCTTGGCTGGAAGACGGCTATTGTTTCTGCTGGTCCCAACCTATTGCTGGACCTGAAGGATCAGATTGCAGAATCCTCCCTTGCGACCAATGCTTCAGTCGGCGTAAATGCCGGCTTTGTTTCCGCTAAATTCGACGTTGTGCCAAAAGAGTCGAGTCTTAGAAAGTTGCTTGGCTCGGCCGCAAAGTCTTCCAAGGGCCTGTTTATTGCAATAGATGAGGTGCAGGATGCCCCGATTGACGATATGCGCGCTATTGCTTCTGCTGTGCAGCTTCTAATAGGGGAGAAAGTCGATATTGCTCTCGCATTTGCCGGATTGCCCGCTGGTGTTATGGATCTTATTAACGGCAAGGCACTTACATTCTTGCGTCGTGCCCTCCCCGAAGATCTGGCGCCTATCAACCAGGTGGAGGTAGCGCTCTCTATGGGCGATAGCTTTATAGCGACTGGTTTGACCATAGAGGACGATCTGCTGTCGAGAGCCGCTAAGGCCACGAAGGGCTATGCCTATTTGGTGCAACTGGTCGGTTACTCCATTTGGCAGCGCGCCAACTTGCATCGTGTCAAAAGTGCCAACGTGAGCGAGCGCGATGTTATCGAAGGCATTGCGCTGGCAGAGGCTCGTTTTCACGATGTTGTTCACGAGCCCGCGATTTCTGGACTTGGACTCAACGATATCAAATATCTTTTGGCCATGTGCGAGGATAAGCAGCAGTCCAAATCATCTGAGATTGCTAAACGTATGGGTAAAAAGACCAATGAGGTCAGCTCTATTAGGGCTAAGCTGCTACAAAGAGAGGTTATTCAGGCTCCACAGAGGGGCTACGTGCAGTTTGCCGTGCCGGACCTAGATATCTATCTGCGAGAGAATGCCGCGGAGATTCTCGAGCGGTTCTAAATCAAGGCATGAATAGCCGCCGGTTAACTGCCTTTTTCGACTTGGCTCGCGTCCCCCCCCGCGCGAGGACGTGCCCAAAGCGGCAATACTGATTGATTACGGAAGGGCATCTCAGGGTGCAATCGATATACTATTTGTCCAAATGAAAGGAAACCCATGCAGCTATCTGAGCAGCTTCTGCACACGACGATTCGCATCGAAGCTTCGTTGGCCTCGGGAGGTTGCTCAGTTGGAACGGGTTTCTTTTTCAAGTTCTGCGACGACGGAAAGACCTATGTGCCGGCAATCGTGACCAACAGGCACGTGGTCGAGGGCGCGTGCGAGTATCGCGTCATCTTTTCGAGATCTG
The DNA here is from genome assembly GCF_010509075.1 of Collinsella aerofaciens ATCC 25986. Taxonomy (NCBI): domain Bacteria; kingdom Bacillati; phylum Actinomycetota; class Coriobacteriia; order Coriobacteriales; family Coriobacteriaceae; genus Collinsella; species Collinsella aerofaciens. The sequence continues at coordinate 788,103 of NZ_CP048433.1, read as the reverse complement.
ACGAGAACGGAAACCTGCTCAATATAAACGAGCAACTTACCATGCGGGGCTCCGAGAGCGACTGGATCGCACACCCTGACGAAAGTGTTGACCTGTGCGTCTTACCCATCGGTCCCGCACTGAATGGTTTTATCCGGGCGGGGAAGCATCTGCTTACCATACCGCTCAGCTTGGAGCTTCTGCCGACGGATAAGCAGATTCAAGACATGGGCTGTATGGACGAGGTGACCATGGTCGGATACCCCAACGGCATTTGGGATGAGGCCAACAACCTGCCGATCGTCCGTCGGGGTATCACGGCGACGCCCTATAGGTACGACTATCAGGGGCAGAAAGAGTTCCTGGTTGACATGGCGTGCTACCCGGGATCGAGCGGTTCCCCGGTCTTTCTCTACAACGAGGGTACTTATTTGGAGAACGATGCTGTGGTCATGGGCAAGAGGCTCTATCTACTTGGCATCCTTCGGGCTGTGCCCATCAGAACTCTTCTCGGAGACATCACCGTATCCACGATTGCCCACGTGAGCGTTCAGGACATGTTGAATCTCGGCATCGTCATCAAATCCGAGCGTCTGAGGGACTTCGATCCCATCGTGAGGGAACGCTTGAGCGTTTCTGGAAATTAGTATTTATTTGGCTCGCCCGCTCTGATGCCGCCCCCGCACAGCTGGTCGGCCTCGGCGTCCATCACCGCGTTCACGACCTGCTCGGCGAGGCGCCTGAGCAGCTCCTGCATGTCGATGGCGCCGTCGTCGAAACGGGGCATGGCGAGCATGTCCGGCGTCGGGTCTGATAAGATTTCCATAGCGGTCCTCGTCCTTTCCTAGAACCTGTTGTTGTGGTGATTTCAGATTCTAGGACGAGGGCCGCTCTTCGTTAAGCGGCCGCTGGGGCGTCACCCTTACACCAACATTTTCGACGCGATCGGCCGCTTCGTGGACTTCGTGCGCGACGTGTGTGCTGAGGATGCTCTGGAAGAGAATCTCCGTTTTGTGTCTGATGCCCTGGACGGTAAGTGCACGCCGCGTGAGATTATTCGCAACTACTTCCTCAAAGATTTCTACAAGGATCACTGCTCAACCCACCAGAAGCGCCCCATCTACTGGATGCTTGATTTCGGTAAGAAAAACGGCTTCAAGTGCCTTATTTACATGCATCGCTACCAGCCAGACCTGCTGGTCCGCGTACGCACTAATTATGTCCATGAACAGCAAGAACGGTACCGCACGCAGCTCGCTCACCTAGAGGAAGCCGTGGCACAAGTTGATATCTCGCAACGCGTAAAGTTGAACAAGCAGATCAAGAAGCTCAACGATCAGCTCGCTGAGACTATAACCTTTGGGGAGAAGATTCACCATTTAGCAGAACAAATGATTGCGATCGGACTGAGGGATAAGCGTGATCGATTTCGGCATCTTTACCATTGACGGGGTGAAGAGGTTCTTGTTCGACGCCCTGCGCATCGATGGGTGCGAGTTCGGAGATATGCAGCTGCGTTTTCGCAGCGACGAGGTTGGGACGTACGCCGATGTCCGGGAGAGGCTGGGGGAGTCCCTCGCCCCCGACGACCTGCTGCTGCACCTCAGGCACGTCACGGCCAACACGGATGGCTGCGCGTCCATTCGCGAGAGCGGGATTCTCGGAATCGGGGACGTGCTCTCGCGTCCTAGTGCGCTTACGCGTCTTTTCGAGGGCTGCGGGGTTCATTTCGACAAGGCGAGCCGAACCGTGTCTGTCGACGGGAGAAGGCTCAGCCTGGACCTGGTCGATGATGCCTTCCTCGGACGGGAGTCCTCGGAGCCGATAGATGGACTTCTGTACATTCTGGCGGAAGACTCCCTCGTGAACTCCTTCATCCACAAGTCGTGCATCCGGGAGTACTCCACGCTTTCGCGGTATCCCGAGGCCATATGGGCTCTGGAAGAGGTCGTCGGGCATGGGAACGAGGCGGTTTGGAGATGGAAGGACGCCGCGCGCCCATATGTTGTCGAGTTCACCGCGACTTTGAAGGAGCTCGATCTGTGTCGACTCCAGCCGGACGATGGGATGGGTTTTTGCAGGGCGGCGGTTTGAAGGAGTCCGTATTCAATAATCTGGTTTACCAGGCGCTCGGGGTCTGCGTGCGGGGTGCCCGCGAGGTTATCGCCTCCCTGCCTGCCGGCGGCGGGGTGCCCCGTCGTCGATCGTTCGGATAACCCCTCTGGATGAGTTCTGCGGCGACCCCGAAGCTGGCTTGGATTCCATGTGCGATAGGGAGGGGCGTTGTCGGATTTGCGACGAAGACGCTGTGGAGTCCCTGTCGGCGTTCCTTATCGCTAATGGGTATCTAGGGGAGGGCTTCTCGGGATAAAACGGGTTTCGCTTGGTCTAATGCGTAGGATGACCAGTTTCGTGTTGTCCCAGCAGGGAATCGCCCGACGGATCAGATTGCGGAAACATGGGGTTCCGATGCATGGGGTAGGCGAGGGGTCGTCGCCCTGATGTGCGAATGAGCTTCACCCTGCTGTCGCATTCTGTCCGTATGGATAATGGCCGGCTTAAGGTGCCGGCCTCCTACCGGAGGAGGTTGCGACGTGCGCGCGATGATCGAGATTGAGTGGATGGACGGGCTTGTGACGAAGGTGCCGGAGTTCGCTCTGGGCGACGTATTCGGTGAAAGCGTTCAGGTAGAGCTCGATTTCAAGTTCGACGACGTGTCGGAGGGCCTCTGGGTCGAGGTGCGCCATCATAAACCGGACGAGGGCTCGGATGGCGACCCGCGCGAAAGGGCCTGTACGCTGCATGCGGACTGTCACTACGGTTTGGTCGACGCGGTCGACCTCGACCGTATCTTCTGCGTTCTCTTTGAGGGGCAGCCGAGGATCTGCCGCATCGCGGGGGAGCTCGTGAACCTCTCAAGGGCCTGTGCTATGGCTCAAGGTTGACGCGCTACTGAACGTTGTCGGTGCGCAGCCTCGCGTGGCGCTCGTAGGGGAAGTCCAGGTAGGTCAGCGCGTCGGCCTCTGCCTCCTGTTACCGTTCATGGGAAATCGGTCAATTGGGAGCGCGGTGGAAATCCTGGACCGTGTTCCTACGCTACAAGACCTAGGCTTCTTCGGTACTGCATCGGGCTCATATAGCCCAGGTCGCTCTTGCAGCGCTTGTCGCGATACCAGACCAGATAGGCGTACAGCATCTTCATGAATTCCCCCATGCCAACATCGTCCCAGCCCCTTCCGTAGAAGAGCTCCACCTTCAGCCTGCCGAAGCCCTCCGTCCTTGAATTGTCGGGTGAGCACCCCTTTCTCGACATCGAGCGCGCGAGGTCCTGGGCGGCGCATAGCCGATCCGGCCCTGCCACCGGTAGTGGCCGCCGCGGTCGCTGGCTTACGCCTTGAGGAAGCGCGCCCGGGACCTCGGCCCCTACGAGGCATCGGCATTGTGCCAGCTTCGATCGGAGGCGGGCTGCTCGAGCCTCATGACCGCATACGACCTCAAAGAGGACTTCTTCGACATCTACGACGAGCACCCGCTCTCGCGGGAGGATGCCGAGGATGCATTCGATGCGTGGAAGGCATCCATCCCCGATGACAAGGCCTACGATCCCTTCCGGGGGCTTGCGAAGGCCGTGGAGAACCACCGCGAGTTCATATTTAACTACCGGGATTGTCCGAGCCGCATCTCGAACGGTTACACGGAATGCGCGAACCGCCTCATCAACGAGACTAACATGATGGGGCGTGGCCACTCCTTCGAGACGCTGCGCGCGCGTACGCTCTATCGCAGTTTGTCCCGTCACAGAGGTATGGCCCTACGCCTGTCATCTCGGCTGTCGGAACAGGAGTGGGTGCGGTTACCCCAAGTGTCGCTACGACGCTGCCTATCGCACCCGCCTGTCCGCGGCCCGTGAAGGGTTATGTCTCACCGCTGACGAGCTCGCCGCCATGGTCGCGATTGTGGTCCCTTTGTTTAGGCGGGGGCAGAGTTACGAGACCATATGGGCCACACATGCTGACGAGCTTCCTGTGTGCGTGCGCAGTGCCTGCTCCTATCAGGAGAGGGACAGGCGCGCCTTACCTGCTTCTCCCGCGAAAGGACCGTATGAGGAAGCGTAAGCGCAGGGATGTCGAAGGTGCTGGGCGCGACGGGGTTGACCGCACTGGCCGTACCTACGCCGAATTCGAGGCGCTCTCGCTTGCCGACAGGTCGCGCGTGGTCCAATGTGACTCCGTTGAGGGCTACGAGCGCAACACCTACGACATCCTGAGCGCACACATCGTGGCCCGGGCGTTCCAAATCTATTTGCGCAAGCGTCATGCCAGCTCCGGCAGCCATCGTTGCCTGCCTCGACCATATAGAGAGTCTCATAGGCTCTGTTGCTGCCTTCGAGGCTATCTTCGGCATCCTGCTAGTCGATTGAGGAGTCGAGTTCGATGATTGGAAGGGCCTGGAGCGCTGGTGTCTCGAAAGCGGAGCTCGGCGCTGCCGCGTGTTCTGCTGCGACGCGATGAGATCCAACCAGTAGTCGGCATGTGAGCGCAACCACGAGCAGCTCAGGCGCATTCTGCCCAAAAGCCGTAGTGGCGGTGCTCTGAGCCCCTACGACGTTGTAGTATGCTGCAGCCACGTAAACTCTTGCCCGCTTGCTGGACTCGCTGGCAGGTGTCCATTCGAGCTCCTCGGAGACCTGTTGCTGTGCGGCATCGGATGATCGCTTCGGGCTGTCCCTCGACAGCGAGCTCGCCGTCTCGCCCGATAAGGGGTCATCCCCGACGGGGTGGTACCAGGCCTACGAGCGGGGCGAAGGCTCTTGGGCCGCCGGGTGTCAGTGGTAGCGTGAAACTGAACACTTGTTCAGTTTCACGCTACCACTGACAGTTCGCAAGCTTCATTATGAATTCAGGGTACCTCATCTTGTCGATGCGGGATTGGCGCCCAGAGCCGGGGTCCCGCCAGAGTGCGATACGCCGTGTGCCGAACATGCAGGCGCGACCGTTGACGCCTTCTTCTCTTCTGCCGGAATCCACGCAGAAAGCATTCTGTACGACAGGCTATGCCAGGTGTTCTACCAAATGGTCATTTTATCTTTCTATAATGAGGCGAGATTCTATCCAAGAATCCGACATGTCGCTCTTCATCGATGCCGAGGACCGTTAAGTCGACTACTCTACCGGTCTCGTTACCTAACTTTTGGGATATCTGTTCGCATCCGGAGACAAGTTGATCGGAATATTTCGAGTACAGTAGCAGCAAATCAATATCACTGTCTGCACTGAGCTCTGAACCACTCAGCGCAGATCCGAACAGATAGACATGATCAAACTGAGAGAACAGTTCTAGGTTGCTGTCGAGAATGTCTATGAGTCTCAAATAGTTCATAGTTTGCGAACGAATGGGAAGAAGCTATCCATATCGAGGAGCTTCACGTTAATTTGCCCCGCAAACACCTGGGCTTCTTCGGAGATGCATTGCTTACCGTTCCATCTATGCAAGTTGACGACAACGGTATGTTCTGCCGGTGCTAAACGGGCCAACTCTGCATAGCTCAGACAGTATTCGTATACGAATAAGAAGCATTTTCCTTTCGCTATATATTCTCTAAGGTTTGTCTTCGACTTGCGAGTTGCTTTCTTTCCGCACAGGCGGAAGTACTTTAGGGCAAAAATCAAGCTGTCTAGCCTCATCTCGGCACGCCTGAAGCAGCGGGCGTCATAGTACATCTGTCGGATACGCGGCGTATCGTCAAGATAAACTACCGCCTCTTTCCCGTTTTCTATTATTTGCAACAATGGATGTTCTGCATCTAGAGAAACATCTATAAATCGCCCCTGTTCGTCAAGCTTTTTGATTAGCAGCTCTAGGGATTCTGCAGAGGGGAGCAGGTCACCTTCTATGGGCTGGATTCCGAAGATGGAGTTGATGACCTCGGGGAAAAGAATAGACCTTTGTCTTTCCGTATTATCTCTGGTGGCTTCGAACTCCTTAGCATGGTCGATAAAATCGCGGACAGCGGCCTGGTTGGAGAAGGAATTGTCCTTGTGGTTCTGGAACAGGCACAAGTTCGATTCGAACAGCGTGCAAAGTTTTCGGTTGTTGACGATTATTTCCTTTTCAAAAACATCCCACAGTCTTCGCTTGTCCTTCATGTAGTAATTCTCATATATCGACTTGTTTCGGGCGAGCAGAGGTGCGGCCTCTTTGCGCAGGTCGTCGAAGGAACTGAACGTCTTTCCGAAAACGCGATCAATTTCTGCGTGACGAATCGACTTCCATTTCCTCACTTCATCTGCCGTGAAAGCGGAGTTTTTGTCGAAATTCGTATGGCAGTTTGGACAGATGAGAATAAGGTTGTCGAACGTGTTCTCTGCGCTTTTGCAATATGGGACGATATGGGCTCGTTCAGCAATGTCTCCATTGCTGATGAATAGATCGGCCCGACAATCTGGATTCATGCATTTGCCGGCAGACTCCGCCCAGAGTCTTCGCTCGACATATGCTGAGATTGGCTTTCTGCTTGTCTTCGACACTTTCCGTCCCCGCTTTGACCTCTTCGATTGACGATTAACTGTCATTTAAGAATATGTTATCCAATGATTGGGCCACCGTCAGGCTTCAAGTGAAGATTATTGAACGGGGAGGTAAATGGAGCACTAAAGAAGTAGACATTCGGCAGCTTTAAGCCCCAGGGTTAACGAATCGCGTGCCGAATGACGCTGCTATAGGCTGTCAAGTCCTTTATCGGACGACATTTTAGCATTCAAGTAGCGGTCGTATTCGCGTCTGATTTCCTCGTGGGGGCATACTTCTCTTCCTATTTCGCTGAGCCTTACATTCGGCACGTTAAGCTCTCGGGCAACCTGCTTTTGGGTCAATCCGAGCGATTTTCGCATGTCCGCCAGTATCGAGCCCCGGGCGTACTTCAACCTCATGGGGCGCCGCAACGTTGGGTAAACCTCCCTGGCTGTGAACCTCTTAAGGCAGCGCATGATCTCTCGCTTTGTCTTGCCGTCGGACTTGCGCTTCGCCATGTAGGCGAGCGTTCTCTCGTCCCCGCGCATCCTGTGTTAGTCATGCCGTCGTAGCCCGCCGAGACCCAGCGGTAGATGGTCGAGGGCGACAGGTCCACCGGCCCGCCGTTGCGCGCCGCCATCTGCTCGGGCGACAGCCCCCGGCGCAGGCAGTCCCTGATGGCCTCAAGCCTCGCCGTCGCGGCGGGCTCGTCGGCGTCGATCCCGCGCCTGGACGAGACGAGCACCGAGTCCGCGCACAGCTGCGCGGCGCGGGCCTCGTAGAAGACGTGCGGGCAGCGCATGCAGCCCACCGCGCGGTAGCGGCCGCAGCCGTCGCGGCAGCGCGGCCACGCCGCCAGGCGCGGGCAGGCAGGCTGCCGACAGGTCGGTGCCGGCGTCGACGCGCTCGCCGCGCCTGGGCTTGGGCGCGGCGACGAACCTGTGCGACGACACCTCGGCGCTCACCGTCGAGGGCGACCTGCCCAGCTCCCTCGCGATCTCCCTGCACGAGGCCCTGCGCTCCAGCATCCTCTGGACCGTATCCCGCTCGTGCCTGGTGAGCCTGCCGTAGGCCCTCGGGACCGCCTTCGCTGCGCCCTTCTTGCTCTTTCCGGACATGGCGTCCTCCGATCTCCCGGGGCCGGCCGATCCGGCCCTCAGGGTATCGGATTCCCATATTCATCCGTACATGTACAGATGAATATGGGAGGTGTTCGGATGAAGTTGATATTCAAGGTCCATATCTATCTGTTCCATCCGGCCGAACGCCCTGTTCCCGAATCATTACCCGTTATCTAAACTGTTGGATTGATTTGGCTCTGTTAGACCATGATTGACATTCTGCCCCAATCATCTTTTTGAAATTGCAAGATAATCGCCCCCTTGCCGGGTTTGAATCCGGCAAGGGGGCGATGTGCTCAAGATCTGTCGGGTCAATCGTGAGGGTCCCATCGCCCAAGTCGATTTGCCGACTATCTTGCCGTCTTCCCGTCGGGCACCGGCGCCTTGACCCTCATCTCGAACGGCAACCCGCCCTTCCGGACGGGCGCCCTGAGGAACGCGTTGACGGCGGTGGACATGGACAGGCCGAGCTCGTCCAGGATGGCCGTGGCCTCCTTTTTGGCCTCCGGGTCGATCCGGATCGTCGTGGCCGGTATATTCGACGGCATGGCTGCACCTTTCCTCGTATATCGCGATGCGACCATTCTACTGTCTCTATGCGGCGGCTTCGGTCCAGTAGTCCATTTAGGGCGGCAGGACGTTGAACATATCATGGATGCGGCTCCTGCACACGCCGTTGGCGAGCTGTCGCGCGACCGTGCGCTCGGCGGTGCCGGAATCGGTCGCCATGAAGGTCCGGCACCACTTGAACCAAGCGAGGTAGGTGCCGAGGTGCTTCGTCGACACGCCCTTAAACGGCTTCATGAAGGTATCGAGGAGCGAATGGACGGTGTTGATCCGGTTGATGGTCCCCTCGGAAGGGTCCTTGGAATCGTAGGCCGTGTGTGCGTCGACCTCGAGCTCCGCGAGGACGTCGACATAGGCGGACGCCTTGTCCGTCGCTACGACGGAAGCGGACGCGATGCGGTCCCTCAGCACGTCCATGGCGCGTTTCCTCGACAGGATGCCTCGTCCCGAGACCTGGAGAAACGTCTCGTTCGAGTCGTTCACGCCGGTCATGACGCAGATCTGCTCGCGCGACAGTCCGCGCCTGTGCACCTGCTTGCCACGATGTCGGGAGTGACGTGGCATCGTAAATGACCCCTTCGTGTGGTTGCCCTTGAACGACTCGGGGAAGTAGGTCTCGTCGAGCTCGCAGCCGCAGCCCCGCCCGGTCTTGAACGAGGGCGAGTAGGCCGAGAGACACTCGATGAGCCTGTGGCGCATGGTGTAGGCGGTCTTGAGGCAGACATGGCAGCGCCCCGCGCATTCGCGCAGGGGCAGCATGAGAACGAAGCACTCGGCATTGGCCATCCAGGTCTCCTTCGGGAGCCTGCTCGTCCCCAGGATGTGCCCGCTGCCCATGCCGAAGGTCCTGCCGCAATCCTGGCAGAGGTAACGCTGCTCGCCGTTCTTTGATTTGCCCTTCTTCACGACCGCGGCGGACCCGCAGCGCGGGGAGCGCTCGGCCTCGTAGGCGGAGCCGGCGGCGTTCGGTCCTGCTGAGGCTCGCGATGTCCCTCTTGAAGGTGATTACCAGGTCCTCGGCGTTCATGCTGCCCCGCGGTCTACGAGGCTAACGATATGGCGCCGTGATGACATATGTATGTCAATCTTGGTCTAACAGAGCCTAACGAAAGTGCATGTCAGGAGTTTCCCTTAGGCATTTTGCGGCTATAGGGACAAGGTCGAACATCGTGTGAACGACATCGCCCGTGTTTGCAACGGTAGCCGTGAACTTGCCGTTTCCAAAATCCATCAGATGGTAGAGGTTGATGGTTAAGTCCTTTTGCGTGGCAATTCTCAGAATCCAGTAAGCGCAATTGTCGCTGCAGGTTGTGGCGTTGTATACGTTCTGAAGCATGAAGTACATGAGCAACAGCGTCTTAGTGCCTCCCGACAGCCTTTCAGGAGGGATAATGCCTAGGATCTTGGTGTCTATTGCGCAGGGTCCAACGACATTGCCTTTATCGATTGATTTAATAATCCTTTGAGCAAAGGCGTCTTGAAACCACTGGGGCGAATAGACGTTATCGAAGTAAACCGACGTATTGTAGATAACGTTTTCCATATCACCATAGTGAATTGTTAACACGTTGGTCCCTTCGGGTTGCTGGTTTGGTGTTCGGTGAGACTGATTGTATCGCACGCATAAGACGGGCGTAATTTGCCAGAAACACATGCGATTGATAACCATTGACAGTCAAGACCTGTATCCAGTGCCCGTATTTGCATGTCCGTACTTGAACCTAAGTTGCTTTGAAGGCCTATGTTTTAGACAATAGTTCCAGGCTAGGCTCTGCGTGGCGGCACGTAAAAGCCGTACTGTGCTTGGGTGGGTAAAAGTCCAAGACGATTAGATATCCGAGAGGATATCGAGCCCGTGCCGGGGAGATAAGGTGAGCCCGCGCCGGGGACTATAGTTCCGGCAACAAATGGGTTTCCGCGAGGATGCCGCGGCTGACGGTCAGTATATTACCGCCCTACACGCTCCTTCCGCGCGTCGCCTGCTCAAACGATTTGCGCCGAATTTTATTCCGCGGGCGGTGAGCCTGTTTATAGACAACGTCACGACCTATAGACGGGTGTCTTGGGGGTATTGCAGCTTGGCTCCCGTCCCCCCAATCTAGTAGACTTGGAAACCGTTGCTAGATTAGGGGGATTTTCCATGAGACGCTTCACGAAACGAATTTCCGGTGCCGCCGCCGCGCTGGCGGTCGCGGCCGCCCTGGCCCTGTGCGGGCCCGCGGCCTACGCCGCCCCCGCCGCCCCGGGCGACGCGCAGGCCCCGGCCGCCGGGGCCCAGCCCGCCGACGGGGGTCCCGCCGCCCAGGCCGACGCCGCCCAGCCCGCGCAGGCCGACGCCTCCCAGCCCGAGGCCTCGCAGGCCGACGGCGCCCAGGCGGAGCCCGCCCGGTCCGAGGCGGCCGCGCCCGTCTCGCTCTCATACTCGGCCCACGTCTCCAATATCGGCTGGATGGGCGCCGTCGCCGGCGGCGAGGTCGCCGGCACGACCGGCAGGGGGCTCCCCCTCGAGGCGCTGCGCCTCGTCCTGTCCGACGCCTCGACCGGCGAGCCCCTCGGCGCCGACGCCATATCCGTCGAGGCCCACGTCTCCAACGTCGGCTGGCAGGCCGCCGTCGGCAACGGCGGCACCGCCGGCACGACCGGCCAGTCCCGCGCCGTCGAGGCCCTGAGGGTCAGGCTGTCCGGGGAGCTGTCGGCCCGCTACACCGTCTGGTACCGCGTCCACTCCGCCGAGTTCGGCTGGCTGGGCTGGGCGTGCGACGGCGCCGACGCCGGCTCGGCGGGCTACGGCCGCGCCGTCCAGGCCGTCCAGGTCGCGGTCCTGCCCAAGGGCGACCCCGCCCCGGGCGACACCGCCACCCCGTTCGTCGACAGGTCCTCCGAGCCCCCCTCCGTCTCCTACCGCGCCCACGTCGCCGGCATCGGCTGGCAGGGCTCCGTCTCGGACGGCGCCGTCGCCGGCACCACCGGGCAGGGCCGCGCCCTCGAGGCCCTCTCGGGCTCCGTCTCCTGGTACGGGCACGGATCCTCCTCCCTCGAGGTGAGGGCCCACGTCTCGAACGTCGGCTGGCAGGGCTGGACCTCGGGGACCGCCGGCACCACCGGGCGCTCCCTAGCGGTCGAGGCGCTCCAGTTCAGGCTCTCCGGCGAGGCCGCCTCGTCCTACGACGTCTGGTACCGCGTGCACTGCTCCGACTACGGCTGGCTCGGCTGGGCCAAGGACGGCGCGTCCGCGGGCACGGTTGGCCTGTCTGGATTGGCAACACCTATTTGGACGATTCCGGGAGGGACAGCCCCGCCTCCCTGAACTCGACCGGAGACATGTAGCCCAGCGTCGAGTGGATCCTGAAGTTGTTGTACCAGTGCACGTAGTCCGAGAGCTTGGCCCGGAGCTCGCGCGTCGTGCCGAACGTCTCGCGGTGGACGAGCTCGGCCTTCAGTATCCTGTTGGTCGACTCGTCGACGGCGTTGTCGTAGGGGCAGCCCTTGGCCGACAGCGACCTCTCAATGCCGAAGGCCTCGAGCATCAGGTCGATCTCGGCGTTGTCGAACTCGCTGCCGCGGTCCGTGTGGAAGACCTCGATGTCCGAGATGGGGAAGGAGAGCGTCGCGAACGCCGACTTGACCAGCCGGGCGTCCTTCCTGGGCCCGGCGGAGTGGCCGACGATCTCCCTGTTGTAGAGGTCGACGAGCAGGCAGACGTAGTTCCACGAGGCCCCGACGCGCACGTAGGTCAGGTCGCTGCATATATGGGTGCGCGGCGCCCTGCCGCCGAAGCCGCGCGCGACGACGTTGGGCACGTCGGCCTCGTTGACCGCCCCGGGGTGCACCTTGAACCTCTTCCTGCCGTATGCGCTGACCAGGCCGTTCTCCCTCATGATGCGGCAGACCCGGCGCCGGCTGACGGTGACGCCCGACCTCTCGAGCGACGCCTTTATCTTGCGCGAGCCGTACCGGCCCTTGCTGGCGGCGTGGGCCGCGACCACGGCCGGCGCGGCGGGGTCCGGCGCGGCGGGCCGGTCGGCCCGCGAGCGCATGGAGTAGTACGTCGACCTCGCGACGCCGAGGAGCCTGCACTGCGCTGATATGGGGTAGCGGCCCTCGTTGGCCGCTATGGCCCTCACTTTCGAGCGTATATCAGCGCCGCTTGTTTTAAGACGTCGACCTCCATCCGGAGCCTGCGGTTCTCGCGCTCGAGCTCCAGGATCCGGTTCTGCTCGGGCGTGCGGTTGCACGCGGCGCGCGGCGAGCCGGTCGCGTTTATCGACTTGATCCACCTCTCCACGGTGCTCTTGCCGAGGTCGTACTCGTCCATGATCTCGCGCTTGGGCTTGCCGGCGTTGTAGAGGTCGACTATCTGCCTCTTGAACTCGTCGGTGAAATGCCTCGGGTGCCTGGGGTCCCTCATATACGGCCCTCCCGTCTCCTGCGCCCCTCCCGGAACTGTCCACATCAGTGTAGCCAATCCAGGCAGGACGCCGCCTCCGCCCCCTCCTACGCCGGCACGGTGGGGCAGGGCCGCGCCGTCCAGGCCGTGAGGGTGTCCCTCTCCGGCCCCGTCTCCGAGCGCTACGACGTGTGGTACCGCGTCCACGCGGCCGGCTACGGCTGGCTCGGCTGGGCCAAGGACGGCGAGGCCGCGGGCACCGAGGGGCTCGGCGTCCAGGCAGAGGCCCTCCAGGCCGTCCTCGTCGAGAAGGGCGGCGACGCCCCCTCGACGGGCGACCCCGCCGAGCTCTCCGTCCCCTCGCTCAGCCTCAGGGCCCACGTCTCCGGCGTCGGCTGGCAGCCCGCCGTCGGCAACGGCGGCACCGCCGGCACGACCGGCCAGTCCCGCGCCGTCGAGGCGATCGCCGCCGAGGTCTCCTCGCCGGTCTCCGGCGGCCTGTCCTACAGCGCCCACGTCTCCGGCGTCGGCTGGCAGGACGAGGTCTCGGGCGGCGCCGTGGCGGGCACCACCGGCCAGGGCAGGGCGGTCGAGTGCGTGAAGATGCGCCTGACCGGCGACCTCTCCGAGTACTACGACGTGTGGTACCGCGCCTACGTGCAGGACTACGGCTGGCTCGGCTGGGCCAGCGACGGGGCCCGCGCCGGCACGACCGGCATCGGCTACCGCGTAGAGGCGCTCCAGGTCCGCGTCCTCGCGAAGGGCTCGGCGGCCCCGGGCCCGACGGACGGCGCGTACAGGGACCGCCCATTGCATCCGAATTCGGTTGTTCTCAACGTCCCTTGTACAATGCAGAACCCCGAGCTTCCGACTGGCTGCGAGTCCGTTGCATTGACCAATGCGCTTAACTATTACGGATTTGGTTTGGGTAAAACCGTCATTGCAGACGCGTATATGCCTAGGAGCAGTTGGGATTTTGTTACGGCGTTTTGGGGCAATCCTCATAGCGCTTCGAATGGAAACTGCATATCTGCTCCCGGACTGACCAACACCGCGAATTCTTTCTTGATTAGCAGTGGTAGTAGTTTGCGAGCCTACGATGTGACCGGTACTGGTTTCTATGACCTTTATTCGTACTTGGAAGCTGGACATCCCGTTATTATTTGGTCAACGATAGGTATGCAAAACCTGGGAAGTTGCTATGCGACTCAGGCTTACGGCGGAAGGGTTTATAGAACCTATACCAACTCTCACACCGTTGTCTTAAGAGGCTTTAATCGCTCCCTAGGTACCGTTTACATTGCTGATTCACTCGCTGGCTATGTCTCTAACTCAGCTCAGCGCATTGCTTCGCTATACTCGCAAAGAGGAGCTCAGGCGGTCGTCATTAAATAGGCGCCGTCGAAGTCGAAGGAAGGTGGAATCGTGAAGCGTCTCTTAGATGTGTCCGTTTCTATACTTGTGGTTATCGCGCTGTTCATGAGTCAATCATGGGCCGTGACTGCTGCATATGCCGATTATTCAATTGACGGATCTGATGATTCAAACAGCTTTCATCTTGAAGGCTCTACTTCCAATCAAGCTGAGCCTATCTCTGGGGGGCAAGAATCGGATGCTGGCTCCGTAGATAGCGAGCCTCAAGACGCGCAGCAGGTCTTATCGGGGGAGACTAACGAAGCCGCTGCCGCTGATTCTGCCTCCAACGATCAGCTCACCGTCAAAAACGTTAGTGTTTCTGCCCATGTGCAGAATATTGGCTGGATGGATCCGGTTAGTTCGGGTAAGGTTGCCGGAACCACGGGTAGGGGCTTGAATCTTGAGGCACTAAAAATCTCACTTGAAGTGGATGGAGCCACCTCTCAAGAACAGATTGCAAATGCCATATCCGTCGAGGCCCACGTCTCCAACGTCGGCTGGCAGGCCGCCGTCGGCAACGGCGGCACCGCCGGCACGACCGGCCAGTCCCGCGCCGTCGAGGCCCTGAGGGTCAGGCTGTCCGGGGAGCTGTCGGCCCGCTACACCGTCTGGTACCGCGTCCACTCCGCCGAGTTCGGCTGGCTGGGCTGGGCGTGCGACGGCGCCGACGCCGGCTCGGCGGGCTACGGCCGCGCCGTCCAGGCCGTCCAGGTCGCGGTCCTGCCCAAGGGCGACCCCGCCCCGGGCGACACCTCCTGTCCTTTTAAGAGCCGTAGCGATGAACCTGCCTCAATCACTGTTCGCTCACATACGTCGAATATTGGTTGGATGTCGCCCGTAGGCGGCGGATCTGTTGCCGGGACAACTGGTAGGGGCCTCCCCATGGAGGCGCTTGAGGCTCAGCTTGGCTGGTATGGTCACTCGGGCTCCATTGAGCTTCGTGGCCATGTTTCTAATGTCGGCTGGCAACAGTGGTCTGAGGGGCACTGTGGAACGACTGGTAAGTCTCAGCGTCTCGAAGCCGTTCAGATTCGTCTAACCGGTGAGGCAGCTGAAAAATATGACATTTGGTACTGTGCTCATGTCTCTGGTATAGGCTGGCTCGATTGGGCTTGTAATGGAGCTGCCGCTGGTTCTGCCGGTAAAGGCAAGGCTATCGAAGCGGTAAAGGTAATCCTTGTGGAGAAAGGCGGAGCAGCGCCTGGCTCTTCGAGCAAGGTCTTTATCGGCGATCTAGATGCTGTTGCGGTTTCCGGATCCGCCGTTTCTGGGGAGAGTCTTGGCTTATCTTCTGGTCAAAAGGCTACGATTGGAGGCAAGGGCGCCAAACTGCTGAACTCCATTGCCTTAAGCGTTGCAGGCCAAACTGATGACGGGTCAATTTCCTATGCCGTTATGGATGCATATTCAGGCTGGGGTGCTTCCGAATCGGATGGCGGCGCCGCCAAGGCGGTATCCGGCGCACCCATTAAAGCGATAAAAATGTCGCTGAGCGGCCAGTTTGCTGCCAATTATGACATTTGGTATCGAGTATACGATTCCGGTAATGGCTGGACGGGCTGGACGTCAAATGGTCAGGCATGTGGCGTTTCTGGTGGTTCTTCCGGTTTGTGCGGCATAGATGTTGCACTTGTTCGTAAGGGTCAACCTGCCCCTGGTTCTACCGGTAATGCATTTACCGAAACGTCGGGAATCGGTCTTGTATCCCAGGCGCACGTTGCTTCTGCGGGCTGGTTGGCTCCCGTTGGCAATGGCGAAACTGCCGGCCAGACGGGCATGTCTCGTTCTCTGCAGGCGTTGTATATTTCGACGCAGGGCATCGATGCCTCCGTTGAAGTGTCAGCACACGTTGCGAATATCGGTTGGCAGCCATACGTTTCGGGTGCTTCCTATGCTGGCACTGTTGGCAAGGGCCTCGCAATTCAGGCGGTTAAATTAAGGCTCACTGGCAACGACTCGTCAAAATACAATATTTACTACCGTATTCATGCGGCGGATTATGGTTGGCTTGGTTGGGCTAAAAATGACGCCGCAGCTGGCACCGTTGGGCTGTCTAAGCAGGCCGAGGCAATTCAAATTAAGTTGGTTGCCAAGGGTTCGTCCGACGCTCCCGTTCAAGATCATGCTGCGTTGATCCAGCTTCCTGGGCTATCCGCTAAGGCAAATTGCTCCGGTCTTGGCTGGCAAGCGTCTGTTGGCAATGGCGGTGTTGCCGGAACGGTTGGGCAGAACCGTGCCATGGAGGCAATGCAACTGTCCCTTTCCGATAGTTCCATGAACGGTGGCATTTCGTATTCCGCCCACGTATCCAATATCGGCTGGCAATCTGCTGTCTCAGATGGAGCCACAGCGGGAACCATTGGACAGGGACAACAAATCCAAGCTGTGAAGATTAATTTGACTGGTGACGTTTCGAATTACTTTGATGTCTGGTATCGCGTCCACGTGTCAAATTACGGATGGCTTGGCTGGACCAAAAATGGATCACCGGCGGGCACCACGAAGCTTGGCATTCCTGTTCAGGCATTACAGGTAAAGATTGTTCCCAAGGGCGCTTCCGCACCAGGCTCTACGTCTGATTCGTATTTTGAGACCTATCGTTATATGGGGTATCAGACCCCGGGATCTTATCCAAAGGTTAGTTGCAATAGCGTGCAGCTTCCTTCGTATTGCACCGGTTACTTTACGTATGTCACGCCTTCTCGAATTCCTTACAACGCTTCGCGACAGGATTGCATCAACGCATTCGTCCAGCGTGCTCGTGAATATATCGGGACGCGTTATATCGAGCCTTGGTCTTCTTGGCCGGGGGATGCGGTTGATTGTTCGGGCTTAGTGCTGCAATGTCTGTATGCGACTGGCATGGATATGGGTTGGTATAACCCGTATAACCATCGTTGGTTGCCCGAGCAAACCTACAACTCCATGAATTGGTATCGCAACAACACGTTTATGCCGGTTAGCACTTCTGCTATGCAGAGGGGAGATGTGGTCTACTACCAGGGCCATATTGGAATCTATATCGGAAACGGTCGAATCATTGATTCGTGGCCTGGGATCGGTGTGACCGAGCGCTCGGTCAATGCTCCAGGTCGTGTAATCGGTGCCGCTAGGCCTTTCGCATAGAGTCTGTTGAGGCGCTCCGTTGCAGGAGCGCCTCTTTTTGACTGTGTGCTAACTGGTGCTTTCCTAAGCTTTAAATGCCTGTATGGAAGTGCGGTAATATAGCTAGTATTCGTTTCTTTATCTGTGGTTACTGTCTCGGGGGGATATGCATGAAACGTCTTAAAGCGTCTGCTGCTTTGGTTTGTACGCTATTGATGGGCTGGTCGCAAATCATTCAGCCTTACAGCGCGTATGCGCTGTCGGTCCAGGCCGCCGCTGCTTCGCAGTCGGTCTCGCAAACATCGAACGAGTACGAATCTCAAGGTGCAAGCTCTCAGGGAGCGCAGGACGATGCCTCGGGTTCTCAGGGTGTAACCGAATGGTATGGTGACGATGCAAATGCTGCTCGTCCTGATGGGGGTGTAGACTCTGATTCAGGCGAACAGCCTGGAATTGGCATCGAAGAGTCTCGTGTTGACGAGTCAAACGGTGAAGCCCCAACCGATGATTCCACTGAAATGAATTCCTGCGAAGCCGACTCTTTGGAACCGAACTCTTGGCGTTTCGAAAACGGCGTGCTTATCGATTCTGACAATGGCGACATCGATGCGCAGTCTTTAACTGACGATCCTTTGCCCAATGGCGCTGTTGCGCGCGGCATCGATGTCAGCAATCATCAAGGAACTGTTGATTGGAATAAGGTTAAGGCCGCGGGGATTGATTTTGCCATTCTCAAGGTCGGTCCGGTTTACGGAAAACCTGACGATTCTTTTGAAAGGAACGCTGCTGAATGTGAACGCCTCGGCATTCCTTATGGCGTGTATTACTACTCCTACGCCCGTTCTGTAGAGGATGCCAATAAAGAGGCCGACAGGACACTTGCTTGGCTCGGCGGCCATCATCCGTCGCTTCCCGTTTATTATGATCTTGAGGATAGCTATATCTTGCAAGATCCGGATTTCAGCAAGGATAAGCTTACCCAGATTGCGCAGGCTTTTTGCAACCGTATGGAGGCCGTTGGCTTTAAGTCGGGTATCTATGCGAACCTTAACTGGCTTAACAACTACCTGAATTCTCCGTCGTTGAGCGGTTATGACCATTGGGTCGCTCAATATAATTGGCGTTGCGATTATGCTGGCAGCTACAGTTTCTGGCAGTATTCAAGCAGTGGCAATGTCCCGGGCGTCAACGGACGCTGTGACATGAACTACTGCTTCAACGGTTCTCTTCTCAACGTAGATGACAGCAAGATGCATATTCAGTATGAGGCGCATGTCTCGAATATTGGCTGGATGAGCAGCAAGCGCGACGGATCTACGGCTGGCACAACGGGGCAGTCTAAATCAGTGGAGGATCTTAAGGTCAGCATCTTGAATCCCGTTGAAGATGGCTCTGTGCAAATTAACGCCAATGTAAGTGGCGTCGGCTGGCAGGGCTGGGACACCCCCTCGGCCTCCGAGGGCGGCACCACCGGCCAGGGCCGCGCCGTCGAGGCCGTGCGCCTGAGGCTCACGGGCTCCCTCGCCAAGGACTACGACGTCTACTACCGCGTGCACGCCTCCAACATCGGCTGGATGGCCTGGGCCAAGGACGGCGAGGAGGCCGGCACCACGGGCTTCGGCAGGAGCGTCGAGGCCGTCCAGATCAGGCTCGTCAAGAAGGGCGACGCCGCCCCCTCGTCCGACGGGGCCAACGTCGACTACGCCTTCAAGAAGAAGCCCATGTCCCTGACCTACCGCGCCCACGTCTCCAACGTTGGCTGGCAGGGCGCCGTGTCCGACGGGGCGACCGCCGGCACCACAGGCCGCGGCCTCGCCCTCGAGGACCTCAAGCTCTCGCTCGACAGTTCCGACTACTCAGACGGCTCGTGCGTCCAGATCGACGCCCACGTCTCGGGCGTCGGCTGGCAGGGCTGGGACACCCCCTCGGCCTCCGAGGGCGGCACCACCGGCCAGGGCCGCGCCGTCGAGGCCGTGCGCCTGAGGCTCACGGGCTCCCTCGCCAAGGACTACGACGTCTACTACCGCGTGCACGCCTCCAACATCGGCTGGATGGCCTGGGCCAAGGACGGCGAGGAGGCCGGCACCACGGGCTTCGGCAGGAGCGTCGAGGCCGTCCAGATCAGGCTCGTCAAGAAGGGCGACGCCGCCCCCTCGTCCGACGGGGCCAACGTCGACTACGCCTTCAAGAAGAAGCCCATGTCCCTGACCTACCGCGCCCACGTCTCCAACGTTGGCTGGCAGGGCGCCGTGTCCGACGGGGCGACCGCCGGCACCACAGGCCGCGGCCTCGCCCTCGAGGACCTCAAGCTCTCGCTCGACAGTTCCGACTACTCAGACGGCTCGTGCGTCCAGATCGACGCCCACGTCTCGGGCGTCGGCTGGCAGGGCTGGGACACCCCCTCGGCCTCCGAGGGCGGCACCACCGGCCAGGGCCGCGCCGTCGAGGCCGTGCGCCTGAGGCTCACGGGCTCCCTCGCCAAGGACTACGACGTCTACTACCGCGTGCACGCCTCCAACATCGGCTGGATGGCCTGGGCCAAGGACGGCGAGGAGGCCGGCACCACCGGTATGTCATGCTCTCTCGAGGCTGTTCAGATTAAGCTCATTAAGAAGGGTACCTCCCATCCTGATACATCGGGCTATCCCCATCTTGAAATACCTACGGTGACGTATTCCGCTCAGGTGAAAGGTGCTTGGCAGAATTATGTCCCTGCCGGAGAGGTGTCCGGTACGACCGGTCAGGGAATTCCCATCACCGGGTTTTCGGCTAAAACTACTTCATCTGTTGCCGGCGGGATTGCTTATCAACTGCATCTTTCGAATGTAGGCTGGACTTCTGGCAAGACAAACGGGGAGCAGCTTTCGTCTACCGCTGAATCTAATTCGGTTGAGGCTATTAAAATTTCTCTTTCTGGTGACTTAGCAACCTATTTTGATGTTTGGTATAGGGTCCATGTCGATAATGTCGGCTGGCTTGGTTGGACTAAAAATGGTGCCGTTGCCGGTAGCACTGGCTATGGGACGCATGTCCAAGCTGTTCAAGTTCGACTTACAAGGAAGGGCGCCAATGCCCCCGGGAGCACCGTTTCGCCATGTTTGCTTGGGCAGCCTTCTGCGTTTGCAAATCCTATGCAGAAGAAGATTGTTGATCTTGCCCGACAGGTACCGTCTCCTGGCCCGGGATTGTGCTCCGAGTGGATTGCAGATATCTACGAGCGTGCCGGATTTAGGAACGTCCATACAGATGCCTGCGATTACTACTGGGATTATTGTAAATTCACCGATTATTCTCAGCTGAAAGTTGGAATGGTCATTGCCGTTCCTTCGCATACGCATACCCGCATGGGCAGCATTTACGGTCACGTTTGTCTCTATATTGGCAATAACCAGGTTATGGATAATGTCGGTCAGATCAGGACGCTCGATATGGCGTACTGGTTGGATTATTATTCCACCTCATATAAGCCAAAGTGGGGTTGGTATGACAACGTGCCGCTTGCATAGCTGATCGAAAGTCATGCCTTCGCACAGGTTCTAGCAGTTACTCTGGTTAAAAACGAACGGGTCGTTTGGTACCGTCAAGATTCTTTCGCAAATTGATTTAGCCGTCTCCGGCCCCGTCCTCTTCTAGCCCTCCGCCTTTCCCCTCAGCTCGTCCATCTCCTCCAGCTTCGACATGTCCAAGTACCTCCTCTTGCCCCACTCGTGCTCCACTATGTACTTCAGCCTCGCCGTCACCAACATCAGAGCCGAATTGCCGTCTGGGAAGGTCCCGACGACCCTCGTCCTCCTCCTGATCTCGCGGTTGATGCGCTCGATCCCGTTGTTCGTCCTGATCCGGCGCCAGTGCTCCGGTGGGAATTCCGTGTAGGCAAGCGTCTCGGCGAACCCGTCGCGCACCGTCCTCGCGGCCGCCCCGAGCCTCATCGATTCCAGCTCCTCCGCCACCTCCTCGGCTTTTCTGGCGCATGCCTCGCGCGATTCCTGCGCGTGGATCGCCTTCAGCATGCGCGCCGCGGCCTTCCGCCTGGTCACGGGAACCCTTCCCAGCACGTTGCGGTAGAAATGCACCGTGCAGCGCTGGTAGCGGGCCCCGGGGAACACCTCCTCGAGCGCACCGAGCATCCCCGCGCACTTGTCGCCGGTGACGAGCCGTACGCCGGAGAGCCCGCGTCCCTTGAGCCAGGAGAAGAATTCGCGCCAGGACTCCGCGGACTCGGTGTACCCCTCGGAGCAGCCGATGACCTCCCGGTCGCCGGCGGAGTTGACGCCGATGGCGACCAGCACGGCCACGTTCTCGTAGGACCCTCCCCAGCTGCGCTTGAGGTAGATACCGTCGACGAAGACGTAGGGGTAGCCGCCCTCGAGCGGCCTCTGCCGCCATGTCTCGATGGACGCGAAGGCCCTCTCGTTGAGGTTGGAGACGGTGCCGGAGGACACCGGCGCTCCCCACAGGAGCTCGGAGACGTCCTCGATCCTCCTGGTGGAGACGCCCGCCAGGTACATCTCGACGATGGCCTCCTCGACCGAGGTCTCGCGCCTGCGGTAGCGCTCGATGACGGCCGTCTGGAAGGTCGCCCCGCGGAGCTTCGGCACGCTGAGCTCGACTTCCCCGGCGCCCGTGACGAGCCTCCTCGTGTAGTGGCCGCTGCGGTAGGCCTCCCGGCCCGCCGTCCTCTCGTAGCGCTCGGCCCCGACGAGCTCGGACGCCTCCTCGTCGAGCAGTGCGTTGAGCGTCTCCTCGACGGTCTTCCTCACCAGATTCTTTATGTCGTTGCGCAGCGACTCCTCGTCGACTGATACGATGTTCGCAGACACGGCCCGTGCCCCCTTCGTCGGTGATTTGTTGTTTAGTCGCTAGAAATCATATGACGGGGCGCGGGCCGTGTTCCGCTATGCGGTTGTCAATTTGCGAAAGAAATTATGCGTCACCGGTCGTTTTGCAACGGTCCGTTCGTTTCTATTTAAGTGCCATTCACGTTTTCGGTATTTAAGCAATTGCCGAAACGATAAATAATGATGCTAAAGATGGTCGATTGATGGGGAAGTCGAATGAAAAAGACGCAACGACTGCTAGCAACGGCAATGACGCCATTACTGATTCTTCATTGTCTTCTGACGCCCCTTTCTGTCTGGGCTGATTCTTTACCGGTGCAGCCGGAGTCTACTGATTATTCCAATAGCGCCGCCAGCAGCTCGGAAGACGAGAGTTTCGTCCTAAATGATGAACAGCAGGGGGTTGAAGTCGAGCAGCCGACTGTGTCAGACAATGATTCTCCCTCATCCGTTTCTAGCGAGTCTGCTTCCAATGCGACTGATTTGTTAGCGTCGGAATAATTTAGCCAAATATAGTCGGCCGAGATTGACCAATCCCGGCCGACCCATTTTAGCCAACACGCCCGCATCTATGACTTTCCTATCGCATTCCTACATCCCCTCGGGCTGGATCCCCCTCACCTTCACCGCCTGGGGGACGGCCTCCACCGAGTAGGTGTCAAGCCCCCTGCCGCGGTAGCTCGGGCCCCGCATCACGAACACCGACGCCTTGTCGAACAGCCTGTCGAGGGCGCAGAGGAGCGTGTCGTCGCCCGTGAAGAACTCATCCCACCCGCTCGGGGCGATGTTGCTCGTGAGGACCATCGCGTTCGGCCCCTCCTTCTCGTAGCGCCTGTCGACGACATCGAAGAACAGGTCGGTGCACGGCCTGTCGTAGACGCATCTCCCCACCTCGTCAACGATGAGGCACGACGGCTTGACGAGCGAGGAGACGACCCGCGAGGTGTTTCCCCGCTGGACGGCCTTCTGGAACCTGTCCCTGAGCTCGGTCGCCTTTATGTAGTAGGTCTTGAGCCCCCGCATGCAGCACTCGCGCCCGTAGGCCTGCGCGAGGTGCGTCTTCCCTATGCCGCCGGGCCCGACGAAGGCGACGTTGCGGTGCGCGTAGAGGTCGGCCAGCGACGGGAGCTTGCCCAGCGCGGCCGCGTCCCGGCCCTGGATCCTGGAGAAGTCGAAGCCCTCGAAGGTCTTGGGCTCGCGCCTGGGCAGCCTGCTCAGCCTCAGCAGCGTCTCGATGGAGGCGAGCCTCCTCTTCTCCGCAAGGTAGGAGAAGGTGGCTGCCACGGCGGCCATCTCCCCGTCGCCGAGGTCGAGGTCCGAGGCGAGGGTCGCGAGCTCCTCCGCCCCGACGGCGATCCCGAGCCTCGACGCGGCGTCGCTCGCGAGCTCGTAGGGGCTCGCCCCCGCGCCCGCCATCATTCGGCCCTCCCGAAGTCGAACCTCTCGAAACCGGGTTTCGTCCTGGGCGGGGCGATTTGCTCGACCACGGTCCCCACCGGCTGGGTCGGCAGCTCCTCGGGCTGCGCCGGCGATGTCTCCCACTGCCCCTCGCACCAGCTGTCGGCGCCGGTGCCGACGGCGTGGGCGACGAGCTCGCGGGAGAGGTCGTCGCTGTATATGTGCACCACGCGCCCCTCCCGGTTCACCCTGCACTCGCGGCGGACGTACCAGTAGGGCACGCCGTAGCGGTGCCCCTCGAAGCTCACGAAGCCGTCGAAGGAGATCTTCCGGCGCGGGCACAGGTACCGCTCGACCTCGGCCGTGACCTCGAGCGGCCTGGTGTTCGCCGAGCACGCCGCCTCGTGCTCGCGCATCGGGACGCATGCCGCCGCGCGCCGCCAGCGGCCTCCCTGCTCGGCGCACCAGAGGGCGGCCTCCCGGTTGAGGGCGTCAAGGTCGGTAAAGGACCTTCCCGCGAGGAAGTTCCCCTTCACGAAGCGGACGAGCCTCTCCACCTTGCCCTTCGTATAGGGGTGGCGCGGCCTGCACAGCCTGGTGCGGAAGCCGACGACGCCCATGAACTCGGCGTAGTCGGCCTGCCAGACGGGCCGGCCGTCGGCATCGCGGCGGACGACCACGCTCTTCATGTTGTCGGTGAGCACGGTCGCGGGCACGCCCAGCGCCGAGAACGCGTGCAGCATCCCGATGAGGAGGTTCTCCTGGCGCGCGTTCGGGAAGAACTCGACGTGGGCGCCCCCGCAATGGTGGCAGACCATGGCGAAGCAGGCGATCCGCGCCCGCTCCCCGCCGGGGCGCTCGACCGCGACGAAGCCCCAGTCCATCTGGTAGGCCTCTCCGGGCGCCGTCCTGAAGCGCTGGCCGCGGCAGCCCTGCGGGGCCGCCTGCCGCCTCTTCGCGGGCACGAGGTCCCGGTGCGCGGCGATATAGGTCTTCACCGTGGTGAGGCCGCCGGCGTAGCCCTGGCCGAGCAGCCGCTCGAATATCACCTGCGAGTTGGTGACGCCCTTCCGCAGGAGGTCGTCCACCAGGCCGGTGTGGCCGGCGAGCACGCCCGGCGCGGCCCTCCTCCCGCTGTTCCCGTGGGGCAGGGCCCTGAACCCGTGTGCCCTGACCGTCCTCGCGCGGGAGCGGGTGAGCCCCGTCCTCCTGCAGAACTCCGCGAGGTTGCATGCCTGCGGGTCGAACCCGTCGCCCTCCTCCGCGGCCATCTCCCGGAGCGCCGCGTCTATAATCTCCTGTAGGTCATCGTGTCTCTCGTTCACCTCAATGGTCCTCCTAACGCCGGCGTGTTGGCACCACCAGCGTAGTGGCGGCGGGGAGGCACGGTGGCCATTATTCGGTGACCGGGATTGGTCAAAATAGTTTGACTATTAGCGGCTAAAATCGCCCGGCGCTAACAGATTCGCCGAAACCCGAAAATGATGTATCCGCTGTCTTTGGTTCTGTTTCATACCAGACTCATGTACAGGATATTGGCTGGCAGGCTCCCGTTTCAAATGGAATGACGGCTGGCACAACAGGTCGTGCTAAGCGCGTTGAAGCCCTCAAGATCAATCTGCTTTCACAAGATGGCACCCCTTTGGGGACTGACAGCATTTCGGTCCAATCACACATTTCCGGGATCGGCTGGGAGCCTCAGCCGGTGGGTAACGGGCAGACATCTGGAACAGTTGGACAGTCGCGAGCCATCGAAGCGATCAAGCTATCTTTGTCGGGCGGTCTTTCTGACTCGTATGACATTTGGTATCGCGTTCATTCTGCAAATGTTGGTTGGCTTGGCTGGGCCTCAAATGGTGAGCCTGCTGGAACACAGGGCTATGCTTATCAGATCGAAGCTATTCAGATAAAGGTGCTTCCAAAAAATGCTCAAGATGCGCCAGCGCGAGGCGATGCCTTTAGGGACCATTCCCAGGAACCGCCTACTGTTTCCTATCGATCTCATATCTCCAATGTTGGATGGATGGGTGTTGTCGCGGACGGAAAGACATCGGGGGTCATTGACTCAAGAAATGCAATCGAGGCACTGTCGCTTAGTGTTAATTGGTATGGCCACGGAGGCTCTATTTCCTCTCGCGCGCACGTCTCTGGCATTGGTTGGCAAAGCTGGTCTTCAGGTACTGTTGGCACGACCGGGCAGTCTCGGTCAGTTGAGTCCGTTCAGTTTAAGCTCAATGACGAGATATCTGCAACTTACGACATTTGGTACCGTGTGTATGCTTCCAAATTGGGCGGATGGTTGGGCTGGACGTCCAACGGGTCTCCTGCGGGCTCGGTGGGGAAGGGTGCCGCCATTCAGGGTATTCAGGTTATGTTGGTCGAAAAGGGCTGCTCTGCTCCTGGAGATACAGCGAATCATTTTATTGGAGCTACGGATGTTCTGAGTGGCAGTTCGTATGGCCTTAATGGCAATAGCTTGGGCACTGTGCAGGGTAAAACGATTTTAATGGGTTCCGAGAGCGGCTCTGAGCCTTTAACATCGCTTTCTATTTCGTTTGATAATCAAGAGACTTCAGGTTCAATCGGTTATTCAGGCTGCTATGAATTTAGTGGATGGAGCGGAGTTGTTTCTGACGGTGCCGCGCTCAATTCTAAAAATGATGGCCGTACTTTGAAGGCCGTGAGATTGACTCTTACTGGTGATTTGTCTAATGCCTATGACGTTTGGTACCGGTGTTTTGACTCCAAAAAAGGATGGCTTGGCTGGGCGTGTAATGGCGCGGATGCGGGGGCAACGATACCGGGTTCATGCCTTAAGGCTGTCGAAGTAAGGATTATCAGTAAAGGCAGTGGCGCTCCCGGAGTAACGGACGGAGCATTTGTTTCCGATACTTCCGCCGATTGCGCTCATGTTGTTTATCAGGCCCATTCCGCTAGCCGTGGGTGGTTTCCATCTGTTTTAGATGGGCAGGATGCCGGCACAACGGGAAAATCGCTTTCGCTTCAAGCTCTGAATGTGGTGCTGGCCGGTGTGGATGATGATTCTCTGGTTGAGGCACGAGCTCATGTTGCCAATATTGGTTGGCAGGAATGGCGGTCTGCCGGTTATGTTGGGACCGTTGGACAAGGATTGGCCATTCAGGCTCTTGAGCTGCGCATTAATGGTCCCCTCGCGAATCAGTATGACATCTACTATCGAGTTCATTCGGCTGGTTATGGTTGGTTGGGTTGGGCCAAAAACGGCGATTCCGCTGGAACTACCGGGTTAAATATCCAGATAGAAGCTGTCCAAATTAAGCTTGTCGCGAAGGGCGGGAATCCTGGCTCATCGTCTGCGCCCGCATTTATCTCTGCTCCAGCTCTAACGCTCCAGGCGCATGTCGCCACGCTTGGTTGGATGAATCCCGTTGGCAACGGTGGTGTTGCGGGCACAACCGGCAGATCGCTTGCTATTGAGGCGCTGAAGTTGAATGTCTCCAGTAGCGTATCAGGCGGTATTGAGTACTCCGCCCATGTACAGGATGTGGGCTGGCAAGGTTGGACTTCCAATGGGAATGTCGCTGGCACAGTAGGCTGCGCAAAGCGTATCGAGGCTCTTAAGATTAAGTTGACCGGTGATTTATCGAACTACTTTGATGTTTGGTATCGAGCATATTGCCAAGACTTTGGGTGGCTCGACTGGACCTCAAATGGGCAGCCTGCGGGTACGTCTAGGATAGGCTGCAGAGTCGAGTCTGTTCAAGTGAAGATTGTTCCCAAGGGCGCTGGTGCTCCCGGTTCTACTGCGCGTCCGTTTACTGACCAGCCCTTGTTGCCGGCAGATATGATGACTATGCTTAATCGAGCTAATAGATATTCGAGCAGCACAAGCTGGCTCATTATGGTTGACAGGCAAGCATGCCGCCTTGGAGTTTTTCGTGGACAGCGCGGGTCGTGGAGTTACGCTCAATACTGGACTTGCTCTACCGGCGCCCCTAGTACTCCAACGCCTACGGGTGAGTATACCGTCACCGGCAAGGGCTACTCGTTTGGACATGGGTATACCTGCTACTACTACACGCAGTTTTACGGTGACTATCTGTTCCATTCAATACCGTACTACCAGGGAACTTTTAATCCCATGGACAGCCGAATGGGAATGCATGTTTCACAAGGCTGCGTGCGTTTGCCCATTGATCGCGCTAAATGGATTTGGGATAACGTGCCCCTTGCTACCAAGGTGGTAATCTACTAACTATTCCCGTAAGCGGTGAGAGCTTGTTAGAGGGCCCTTCCCTGTTGCCGTAGTCTTGGCAACAGGAAAGGGCCCTTGCCGTTGGATTAGGCTCCTTTTTCTTCGTTCACCTAATTGGTGACATTAATGAAGCTAACTCCCGATAGTATGGTTATTGACGACCGTCTATCTAGGAGGCGATTCTTTTGAAAAGGCAATTTAGAGCATTTATTGTTCTGATTTCCTGCTTCATGACGATGCTGCTTTTGAGCCCTTTGGCTTGTTGGGCAGATCAAAATGTTGGTTCCAACGAATATGAATCCGTTCCAGAGACCCAATCCGACCCCTCGGATCAAACTGCTGCTGTAGCCGATGAAACGGCGCCTTCGATTGATGCTACCGTGGAGCCCAAAGAGGCGGCCCCGGACGTCAGCTATAAATCTCACATTTCAGGCATTGGTTGGGAGCCGACGTTTACATCGAATGGCTCGACCTCTGGCACAACAGGCCAGTCCCGTAGGCTTGAAGCACTCAGGGTTTCCCTCCCTAATTCAGAAGACCTTGGTATCGAATACCGCTCTCATGTTCAAAAT
This sequence comes from Collinsella aerofaciens ATCC 25986, assembly GCF_010509075.1. Classification (NCBI taxonomy): domain Bacteria; kingdom Bacillati; phylum Actinomycetota; class Coriobacteriia; order Coriobacteriales; family Coriobacteriaceae; genus Collinsella; species Collinsella aerofaciens. The sequence goes on along the minus strand of NZ_CP048433.1, from coordinate 759,976 downwards.
GAAGGCTGGCAGGATTGGGTTTCTAATGGAGCCGTCTCCGGCACAACGGGAAAGGGCCTTCAGATTGAAGCCGTCGAGCTCAAGCTGACGGGCAACAGGGCGGCTTCTTATGACCTGTATTATCGCGTTCATGCTTCTAATTTCGGCTGGCTTGGATGGACTTCAAATGGGTCGACTGCGGGAACCACCGGTTGGTCTTATGCCGTTGAAGCAATACAGATCGTCATTGTAAAAAAAGGTGACGCGGCGCCCGGCGATACTGCTGGTGCCTATGTCCCATATGTCTTTAATTGCTCTCTTTCTCAGGTTGGGGAGACGACTAAAGTAACCCTGAATATTCCGCAGATCGAGGATATAAAACGACTCGGGATCGCTGATTCGATAAAGGTGGCAGGCTCCATGTCGTATGGAGGGAGGGTCACCCGTTCCGTCTCAAGCACGATTGCACTCGGAGATCTGGGCTCTAGCTCCAGTGAAATTGAATTTAGCGATTATGGTCCGTTTGACGTTACGTTGCAGTATTTGAAGAACGGAAACATCGTTCAAGAGGACCATCAGTCAATTGGCATTTCTGCGAGTGAGTACAACCTTGCCCCTTTGAGTGCTTCTTTCCCCGTTGTTCTCTATTCGCTATCTTTCTGGGATATCAGTACCTCTTCTGCTGGAACGACCGTTCCGTCAATTGTAATGCTCGATCGTCCAAGTGCCTATAACTGGAACTCGCTTCCATCCGGGATGTACGGTCTTCCGTATCTGACTCATGAGGAGAATGCTTCTAGTTCGAGCTATCAGGCGTTCGCGGATTATGTCGCTGCTCTCTACAAGATCAATCCCAAGGCAAAGTTCAATCTGTATATCAATGACATCACCTGTTCGTTGATCCATAGGATGATTTACGCCAACAAGATTCCCGCAGGCCAATACTCCATTCGGCTGTTGTCCGATGGATCCGCCACGTATGTCTTTACCAACGAAGCCTTTGACGTTAAGGATCCAGATTCTAAGCAAGCGGAGCTGATTACTTTATGGAACGCCGCCAAGAATAAGGAATACGAAACCGGTGAGGTCTCAAAGTCGTATAGCGATTATCACGATCACTGGGATTCTATGTATGCCGTGCTGAGTATTGAGCCTGGCACTCAGTGGTGGATGACTCGAACGAATCTGTTTACGAGTGGTGACGATAATGCCTTTGCGAATAAGATCGCGTCCGATCCCGGCGTTAAGAAGGTGAATGTTTCGGGCATGCTTACGAGCCTGCAGAATAGGGGAGAGGATACAGTCCAAGCGTTTAAGGCGCTGTACAACTTTAACGATGGCTATTTTGATGCGGCGACTCAGCAGGGCAAAAAGGTAATGATGCTGCTTGGAACGTACGTTTCTTACGAGCAGAATTTTGACGACTATGCCAACTTGACCGAAGTTATCTATGGCGATGACTATTTGTATTATTACAAGGGGCATCCAAACACACCGACGGGTATGTATCCCCAAAAGCAGGAACAGCTTGACCGTCTTGGCATTACCGATGTCGATTCTTCCGTCGCTGCAGAGCTGATCCTCTTCTTTAATCCGGAGATCGGTCTGTCTGGTTATGGGTCTAGTACGTATAACTCGGCCAGTGCCGATGCTGCTGGTGGACTTTGGAATTCCACAAAGGCCGAGGCCTTGAAGCCGGGTGCCGTCATCGATTATTCCATTATGGATTGGTTTGCTTCTCCGATTACCGAAGACACGGATGCTGCTATCAGATCCCTTTGCAAACAGGGAGACTCTTGCTATCTCGTAGAGTTTTCGGATTCCATACTTGCTTCGGCAAATTACGACTTTGCTATCTATTCGCACAATAGCGGTGCTCTGACTTATTTCAAGAAGGGCGAGTCGGGCTATGATGTTGTTAGGGTGTCACGAGGCCCTCTTGACGTCTTGGCAACTTCGCATGTTTCAAATGACGGCTGGCAATCGGCCTCTAAGGGTGGAAATGCTTCCGGTACCGTTGGGCAGTCAAAAGCCGTCGAGGCTATTACTCTCAATCTGCAGAATGCTCCCTATGATGGTGCATTGGAGTACAGGACACATGTTTCCGATTATGGCTGGCAGGGCTATGTGAAGGAGGGGAAAGTTTCTGGTACTACGGGCCAGAGCAAGTCTGTCCAGGCTATTCAGATTCGCCTGACTGGTGAGATGGCCAATCACTATGACGTTTATTATCGAGCTCACGTTCAGGATAAGGGATGGCTCGGTTGGGCCTGCAATGATCAAGTTGCCGGAACGACCGGTTTCGTTTTGAGGCTAGAGGCATTTCAGGTCGTTTTGGTCGAAAAGGGTTCGCCCGCTCCTGGGGATACGAGTCAGCCCTCTATTCAGAGAGCGTTTTCAATCAAGGCACATGTTTCAAACCTTGGTTGGCAGTCGCCTGTTTACGAAGGCATGACCGTTGGCACAACTGGCCGAAATCTTGCTGTTGAGGCGTTGACGATTAGCAAGCCTGACCTAGGGTATTCCGGCGGCATCGAGTATCGAGCTCACGTTCAAAATATCGGCTGGCAAAAGTGGGTCAAAAATGGAAAGGTTGCCGGTACTACGGGGAAGTCTCTTGCTGTTGAGGCTGTTGAAATAAAACTGACGGGAGATCTTGCCAAGCATTATGACGTTGTCTATAGGGCACACGTTCAAAGCAAAGGTTGGCTAGACTGGGTTAAATCGGGCGAGTGTGCCGGTACAACTGGTGAGGCTCTGCATCTAGAAGCGCTTGAGGTTAGGCTGGTTGAGAAAAGCTAAATATAGATCCAATTTGCCTATATACCAACGCTAATGAAGTGGGGGTGAATTGATGGGGTTGTAGTCCCCTCAATTCACCCTCCTTAGTTGCAAGTTATTTGAAAGAGACAAACCGTGCTAAACTTTATCCTTTGTGTAAGGATTTCGTTTCGGCCTCTTTCATTAAGTCGTCATCATTAATTTCTATTGGGTGAATTAAGGTGAAGTTTGGTAATCATGAATTTGCTTTATACGGTTGATAACAATTTTGTCCCACAGTTGGCCGCCAATATTTGCTCGGTTGTTTCAAATCATTCCGGTATTCAAGACATTACTTTTCATGTCTTCTCTAATGGCATTACAGAGGATAACCAGCGTTTGCTCCAGGAGATGGTGACCGAATACAACCAAAACCTTGTATTTTATGATATTTCGAACTTCAAAGATGCTCTCGGGTTTGATTTTGATACATCGGGATGGAATGAAATAGTTCTTGCTAGGCTTTTGATGGCACATTTTCTACCTAATGAGATCGAAAGAGTTATTTACCTCGATGGCGATACGATTGTTCTTGGGGATATTGCTCTTCTTTGGAATCAAGATCTTAAGGGTTGCGTGGTTGGAATGGTTCCCGAGCCAACGGTCGGCCCATCTCGACTTAATGATTTAGACTTAAATGGCTGTCTGTACCACAATGCTGGCGTGTTGCTCGTTGATTTAAAGCAATGGAGATCAACTTGTTGCGAAGATCAATTATTGGATTATTGCGAGCGCCGCTCAGGACGCTTGTTTGCGAATGATCAAGATGCTCTAAATGCAGTACTTAAAGATAAGATTTGCAGTTTATCCCCTGCGTTCAATTATTCCAATATCTTTGACTACTATCCGTTTATATTCTTAAACTCGTTAATGCCGGGCTTTTCGGATGAAAACAGTTTTAATACCGCAAGATCGAAGCCCATCGTTGTCCATTATCTCGGCGAAGAGAGGCCATGGCGGCGGGGGAATACTCATCGCTTCAATAATGAGTATCACTTTTATTTATCAGAAACGTTCTGGAAGGACGCGAAAGATGAAGATGGTTGGGGCGCTTATTTTCTTGCTTGGCGGACTTTTAATTTCCTAACCAGGCCTTTTCCTCAGCTTCGTTATAAAGTGATCAGCGGGTTGATTCCCGCATTTCTTAAATATCGTGCCTCGCAAAGAAATAAATAGGATTATGGATAAAATCAAAGACAAGTCTGTTTGCATTGTTTTACCCACATATAACGGCGGAAAGTATTTGGCCAAACAGCTTGATAGTATCTTGGAGCAAACTTGGCCTAATTGCTCCGTCTATATTCGTGATGATGGTTCAACGGATGAAACTGTTGAAATTGCACAATGGTACTGTCGGTCAAACTCCAGCATTCATTTAATTCAAGATTCAATCGGTAATCTTGGGTGCCCAAATAGTTTTTATGAAATTATCAAACGGGTTCCCGAATATGACTACTATGCATTTGCCGATCAGGATGATATTTGGAAGACCGATAAAATTGAACGGGCGGTCAGGGCAATTGAAAATAGTGGAGACAAGGTGCCGACTGTCTACTTTTCTTCCTTTTCATATGTAAACGAAGATGGCGAGACGATACGCGAGTCGGCTCCGCAGGACAAGTACCTCTCTTTTCATAACACCTTGTTTTATACTCCCGGACTAGGCTTCACGATAGTATTTAATCGCCTTGCCTGCAGGGCCTTTATTCTTGAGGTAGATCCAGGGAATGAAATGCATGATCGCTGGCTGATTCGGTGTGCTTCGGCATTTGGAAAGGTATTGTTTGATTCCGTCTGTACGGCTTCACATGTTCGTCATTCCTCTGCGGTCACGTCTGGAGATAATCGTTATTTTGATCTTTTAAAGACCTATTTTAAGGACGAGCTATTTGGTGATAGATCGAAAGATGAGAGTAAAAAGTTAAGCCATTTTTCTGCGGTGTTTTATGATGAGCTTAGTTTTGAGCAGAAACATGAGCTTGATATTTTCACCAATGATGATGGGATTATTTCAAGACTTAGGAAAGCATTTTTCCCAAAGCGTCTGCGACCTACTTTGATTTCTGATTTACTTCTTCGCGTTTTGTTTTTATTCAACAAGGCCTGATGATCCACTGCTGGAGTGATTGTGTCTAATAGAAAAACGAAAGAACTCTCTGTTGAGCAGAGTCTTGTTTGGAACAGCGTCGGCTCGATGGCGTATTTGATTTGCAACTGGCTGATTACTGTTCTTGTGGTGACACTTGGTTCCGACATTAGCATGTCTGGTAGCCTTGCTGTGGCTATGTCTGTTGGTAATATTTTTGCGACCATTGTTTTGCTTAGAGCGCGCCCCGTTCAGGTTTCTGAGAGCTATTCTGATTTTACGACTGGGAATTTTATCGCTCATAGAATCGTTGCAACAATACTTGCCTGTGTAATTTGCTTCTTCTATTGTTTAGTCTCTGTTGCATTCAACGATTGGGCAGTTGTTGCTGTTTATTGCCTATTTAAAGCTGGTGATTCATTTGTCGATGTTCTTCACGGTGTGGATCAGGTAAACAACAGATTGGACATTGCGGCTATCTCTCAAATAGTTCGTGGCGTAGGAGTTCTAGTCTCCTTTTCGTTGTGCTTGTTGCTATTTGATAACTTGGTAATAGCCGTTGCTTCAATGGCTTTTGTTACCATAGCTGTTGTGCTTACATATGATTTTAGAATGACAAAACGGTTTTGTGCCGTTATACCTGATTTTGATTTTACTTCCCTTATCAAATTGTCGCGTATCTGCTTTCCCGGTTTTGTTGCATCTCTTGCGTGCACGGCTGTTGTTAGCGTAACAAGACAGTTCTATGGCCTTTCCTATGGAAATGAGGCGTTGGGTTTTTATGCCGCCGTTGCCACTCCGACTGCCGTAATTCAGGCTCTCGTATCTTATCTATATGCCCCCCTGCTTGGACCTATTTCGGCAATGTGGCGAGAAAACGAAACTCACCGATTACGCTTAGTATTTATTAAGATGCTCGTTTCCGTATTCGTTTTGACGGCGATGTGTGCCATGGCTAGTGCTTTCATAGGCGAACCTGTGCTTACTGCTATTTATGGCAAAGAAGTTGGCCTTCACTCAGATTATCTTCCGTTGGCACTCGTTGCTACCGCATTCACTGGTTTGAACTTTTTCACTATTGATGTCTTTATTGCATTTGGGAAACCGATTATTGGCACGATTTCTGGTGCCGCTTCGTTAGCGTTGGCCGTGTTTCTTTCTCGTTATTGTTTTGTGAATCCGGTATTTGCTTCTGATGCAAATGTCATCAATATCATTATCTTGGTGGCATACGGTTTTGGATTATTATTTTCCTTCCTTTGTATAATTAACCTATTAAATCGGAAGGCGAAGCAATCTGTCACATCCGAACTGTAAATTCGCTCTCCTTGTTTCGATAGGGTTTTTCAGTTCGGCTTGGGCTGTTTGATTGATATTCTGTACTGAGGATTCAGATGATGCATGAATTAAGAGCGCTGGTTATCATCCCAGCTTTTAATGAAGAGGCGAACATTTTAGATACGGTTTCTTCTGTGGAGGAAGCTGGATACGATTATGTAGTTATTAACGATGGCTCTACTGATGACACTTTGCGTGTTTGTCGCGATGCGGGGGTTAATGTCCTGGATTTACCGCAGAATCTTGGCATTGGAGGCGCGGTTCAAGCCGGACACAAATATGCCAAACGCTTTGGCTATGATGTAGACATCCAAGTTGATGGTGATGGGCAGCATGACGCCCATTACATATCGCGCTTGCTTGATGAAATAAATAATGGGTCTGATTTAGTTATCGGATCGCGATTTCTTGAAGAATCTGAAGGCTTCAAGTCAACCTTCTTGAGGCGTCTTGGAATTAGATGGCTCTCTGCGGTAATTCATCTTACAACTCACGTTCGTGTTAGCGACCCCACTTCTGGTTTTCGCGCATGTGGATCTAAGGCCATAGATCTGTTCTGTAAAAAATATCCCGTAGACTATCCGGAGCCGGATTCTGCTGTTGCGGCTATGGTTAAGGGCCTTCGCGTTACAGAAGTGCCTGTCGTAATGAAAGAACGACAGGGGGGAAAGTCGTCAATTTCTGGTTTTAGTAGCATTTATTACATGATAAAGGTTACTTTGGCGATTATCATCTCTTCATTCTCGAATTAGGACGGGTTGTTATGCATATTTCCTTACAGTTTGGTGTCATTACTGCTTGTTTAGTTTTGCTTTGTTTTGTGCTGCGTCTTGTATTAAAGGATAGCCTTCAGCTCAAGTATTCACTTCTTTGGATTGTTCTTGCATTGGTTTTGTTGGTATGCGGCCTCTTTCCGCAACCTCTTTACTTCATTTCAAGTTTATTTGGTTTTCAGACTCCAGCCAATTTTGTTTTTGTCTTAGGGTTTTTATTTTTGATATGCATTGTTCTTTCTATGGCATGTCTGTCAAGTAAACAATCTTCTGCAATTGCTAACTTAACTCAACGAATTGCATTGCTTGAAAAAGAGCTTGAATCAAAAAATAGGGAGTAATGCCATGTGCTTGGCAAAAGATCATACATTTGTATTGTGCGCATACGGCGAGTCTCCGTACTTGTCTGACTGTTTAGATTCTTTAGTGAACCAAAGCACCCGAAGTAATATCCTTATATCGACGTCAACTCCTAATTCCTATATTGATCGTATAGCGTCTAATTATTCGATTCCGGTAATTGTTAACGAGGGGTCGCCTAGCATATCTCATGACTGGAATTGTGCTATTGCGAATTCAAATACAAAGCTTGTGACTATAGCTCATCAGGATGATATCTATAGCTCTAGTTATACGGAAACTATGCTGCGGGCTATGAAAGAAGCGGATCGACCTTTAATCTTCTTTTCTAATTATGGTGAGATAAGAAATGGCGTATATGAAGAAAACCTCCTTATTCTGAAAATTAAGAGAATTTTACTTCGTAAGTTTGCTCGCCACGGCGCTCTTTCATCGGTTAAGGATAAAAGGGATATCCTGAGGTTCGGTTCCGCCATCTGCTGTCCTTCTGTGACATTTAATCTAAGCATCTTACAGACACCGTTATTTATGACAGACATGAAATGTGACTTGGACTGGGAGGCATGGGAAAGATTCTCGAAAATCGACGGATCTTTCGTTTATTCTCCCGAGGTTTTAATGTTTCATCGAATTCATGAAGGCTCTGAGACCACGGCGTTGATTAAAGATGATACAAGGAGGTCGGAGGATGAAACTATGCTTCAAAAATTCTGGCCCAAGTGGTTTGCTCCAATAGTCTGTAGCCTGTATTCGCTTAGCATGAGAAGCAATTCTTTATGACGCTGCAACAATGCCGGCGTAAGTTGAACATTTATCGAGACGGAGTTGTAGAGTTATGAATCTAGATACCTTTACTGGTCATCTGAAACTATCTGATAGTTATCGAAAAGCTCTGACGTTTATCGTTTATCCACTTATAGCTGCACTCTCTCTTTGCTTGGGATTTTTCTACTATTGCGCCTTTAAAGCCAGCGCTATCGGATTGCCTGGGCTATGGCTCTCGGCTCTGCCCTTAATCGCCTGCTTGTTCGTTGGTGTCCTATTATTAATTAAAGAGCAGCACAATCCCGCAATTTGCTTTGTGGTGATTGGTGTGCCCGCTGTAACTGCTTTTGGCCTTTTCATGCTGCCCGCTAATGTTCCAGACGAGGCTTCTCATATTTGGCAGGCGGCCGCCTTATTGTCTCGTAACGGCAATGGCTTTGATGTTGTCTCTTGCTTCCAATTGGGTCAGTTTCCTTCATCGTACGCAGATTATTTTAATGCAATGACTCAGCCTACCGATTGGTCTAGCGTCTTTGTGTGCCATACGTATTTGGGGAGCTATTACCCTCATCTTTATTTAATTCCGGGAGTAATTCTAGGATTTGCGCAGCAAACGGGTTTCAATGCCTTTGTGGCCCTTTCAGTTTCGCGCGTGTGCGCTGGATTAATATATTGCTTCGCGGCTTATTGGATAATCAAACTGATGCCAGTTGGTAAAAATGCTGTTTTGATTTTTTTACTAAATCCCATTTTATTGCAGCAGGAAGCGTCTGTTTCGGCTGATTCTGTCGCAAACATTGTTGCCATTTTGTACGTTGCTGTAGTTGTTAAGATTTATGCGGACTCGTTGTACTCATATCGATCTCTGCTGGCGTTAATACTGCTATCCGTTTTACTGCTTCTTTCAAAGATAATGTTTTTCCCGTTGGTACTCTTGAATCTTATTCACTGGAAAAAACTTAAAGGAACAGACAGCTATATAAAGTTCATCTTTTCCTTCTTTGCGATAGCTTTTGTTGCGAGCTGTGCGTTCGTGTCTCTTTATCATGGTAGTTTCATGCCAGATTCTTTTGATTTGATGCGAGCGCCGCTGCATTGCGCAAAGGTCTTTATTAAGTCTATTTGGGAGATGGGGCCATTCTGGTTTCAATCCTATGCAGGTTACAATCTTGGCGCTCTTTCGATTAATGTTTGGCCATTTTGTTTTTGGCTTTACATCATTCTTCAGTCCGTTGTTCTGTTTTATAACGATGAGAATAATAAAAAATTATTCTGCAGTACGGATCGCTTTGTAATGATTGCTGTTGTATTCGTCAATTTCTTCCTGATTGTTATGACGATGAGGAACTGGACTCTTACTGTTGATAAGCGTGAAGATATTATCATGGGGGTCCAAGGACGATATTTATTCCCACTGGTCCTTCCGGTTCTGTTGAATATCTTGCGACCGATAAAATCAAGTTCTGAAGGACATGTCTTGCTTGGTTCTTCATTGATAATGAGTACTATTCTATTTGTTGACTTTATTTCAATTCTTTCTGCGTTTTAGGAGTTAGTGTTTCATGTTGAACCTTCTTGAGGGCATTGGTTACACCGTTAAAGAAGAGGGCTTTTATAACGTCCCCAAGAAGGTCTCCCATGTACTCTCAATGCATAGGCCTCGATTTGATTTTGGCTCTCGCCAAGACAATTCTTTTTTTGATGTTATTTTTATTAATGGATGTGATTATTCCGTTCCGCATCCTATTAGGTACCGTGTCGATCATCAGATTGAGGAACTTGAGGCTGCCGGCTTAACGGTCCAAAAGGTTAATGCCTGGGAGATGGAAAAGGATATTCTTAGGCATGCGCGTACTTTTATTATTTTCCGTTGTCCCCTAAGTGATGAAGTTGAATCTTTAATTAGGCAGGCAAAAAAACTCAATAAGCGTGTTATTTATGACATTGATGATTTGGTTATCGACACTGCTTATACCGATTCTATTCCGTTCGTTAATGCAATGACTGCTCATGATAAGTCTTGCTATGACGATGGAGTCAGGCGAATGGGTGAAACACTGAAGCTTTGCGATTGCGCTATCACTACTACTGAGGGTATGGCGGAAGAACTAAAAAAATATGTTCCCAGGGTCTATATAAATAGAAATGTAGCATCTGAATCGATGATTGATTATTCGAATATTGCTATCTATCGTCGAGATGTACTCCCCAGCTTGCAAAGCTCAAGCGTCTTGCCCGAGGATAGGGTTCCCTATAAGCGAGCGGTTGAGCGAAGGGATGAAAAACAGAAAACTCAGGAAATCAGAATCGGCTATTTTAGCGGAAGCATTACCCATAATGCAGATTTCAATTCAGTGCTCCCAGCATTATCTAAGGTAATGGAGACTCATCACAACGTCACCCTGATGGTGGGCGGGGAACTCGATGTTCCTGATGACTTGATGCCATTTTCTGAACGTATTGTCACGTTCCCATTTTGCGATTGGCGTCGGCTTCCAAATTATATAGCTTCCTGTGATATCAATATCGCTCCTTTGGAGAATACTCTATTCAATCGAGCTAAATCCGAGAATAAATGGATTGAATCTTCGCTTGTTAAGGTTCCTACGGTTGCTAGCAATGTTGGCGCCTTTAAGAAGATGATTCAGGATGGCGTTACTGGATTTCTCTGCGATTGTGTTGAGGACTGGTGTGCTGCCCTCAATCGTCTGATATTAGATTCTGATCTTAGGAAGAGCGTCGGCGAATCTGCATATTTATACTGCCATGAGCACTGCACTACTGTTTCGGCTGCTAAAGCAATCCGAGATATTATTGTAAAAGAACAATCTCCCAATCTCGCAATGGTCATGCCGAGCGTGAATACTAGCGGTGGTGTCTTAGTCGCCCTTAGGCATCTGTGCATTCTTCAAGACGCTGGCGTTGATGTATTGTTGCTTAATACTGATGATTCAACAAAGTGGCTTGAAGTTTTCGGACATCGTATTCCTGTTCTTAATCGTGTCGTTCCTAGCGGTAAGCTCGATAAATGTCCTTTGTCGGGTGCAATTGATACCGCAGTTGCAACCCTTTGGGACACTCTTGATTTTGTTAGGCGCTATCCACGTATTGGTAAGAAAAAGTACTTGGTCCAGAATCTGGAGACCGATTTTTATCTTCCAGGAGATAGACTGCGCCTTCAAGCAAATGCCACGTATTTGAATAATGATATTGACTATTTGACAATTTCGCCTTGGTGTGAGGAATGGCTTCAGGACAGGTTCGGTCAGGATTGTAAGTCTGTGCCAAACGGACTTGACCTTGCTGCGTTCCCTCATTCTGTGCGCGATTTTTCTTTGCCCAAAATTAGGATTCTAATTGAGGGGGATTGCGGTTCTGATTATAAAAATGTTGATGAAGCTTTCAGGGTAGTGGAAAGGCTTGACTCTGAAAGATATGAGATTTGGTACATGAACTACACTGGTAAAAAGAAGCCTTGGTACCGTATTGATAATTTCCTCGGTAGAGTACCGCATGATCAAATATCAGACATCTATAACCAGTGTCATATTTTATTGAAGACAAGCATTCTCGAAAGTTTTTCATATCCCCCGCTGGAGATGATGGCGACCGGCGGCTTTGTTGTTGCTGTTCCCAATGGAGGTAATGCAGAGTTCCTTCGCGACGGATTGAATTGCTTGCTTTATGACCGGGGAGATATTGATGCTGCGGTGAGCTGCATTAATCGCATCGTTAATGATCACGGTCTTCGTAAGACGCTGTATGACGGGGGATTGAAGACTGCGGAGGAGAGGGACTGGTCAAAACTGACGGATAGAGTCGTTCGCCTATATGACTGATACTATAGTTTTAATGTGATGGATGCATACTTGCGGCAACGTAGACCTTTAAGTTAACGTTGCCGCAAGCATGCAATGTCTGGCTGCTTTATTTTTTAAGGAGTTATGTTATGAAAGGCATCATCCTCGCCGGCGGGTCCGGCACGCGCCTGTACCCGCTCACGCTCGTGACCTCCAAGCAGCTGCTGCCGGTCTACGACAAGCCCATGATCTACTACCCGCTGTCCACCCTCATGCTGGCGGGCATCCGGGACATCCTGGTCATCTCCACCCCGACGGACCTCCCCAACTTCGAGCGCCTGCTCGGCGACGGCTCGCGCTACGGCGTGAACCTGTCCTATGCCGAGCAGCCCTCGCCGGACGGCCTGGCGCAGGCCTTCACCATCGGCGAGGACTTCATCGCCGGCGAGCCGTGCGCCCTGGTGCTCGGCGACAACATCTTCTACGGCAACGGCCTGTCGCGCCACCTGACGCGCGCCGTCCAGAACGCCGAGTCGGGCCGCGCCACGGTCTTCGGCTACCACGTGGACGACCCCGAGCGCTTCGGCGTCGTGGAGTTCGACGCGCGGGGGAGGGCCGTCTCCATCGAGGAGAAGCCCGAGGCGCCCAAGAGCTCCTACGCCGTCACCGGCCTGTACTTCTACCCGGGCGACGTGGCAGCCAAGGCGCACGAGGTTCAGCCTTCCGCCCGCGGGGAGCTGGAGATCACCACGCTCAACCAGATGTACCTGGAGGAGGGGACGCTGTCGGTCGTCACCCTCGGCCGCGGCTACGCGTGGCTGGACACCGGCACCATGGAGAGCCTGCACGAGGCGGCGGAGTTCGTCCGCGCCGTGGAGCACTCACAGGACCTGCCGGTGTCCGTCCCCGAGGAGATCGCCTGGGAGAACGGCTGGATCACGACCGCCGGGCTCGAGGAGGCCGCGAAGGCCTACGGCAAGTCGGTCTACGGCCGGCACCTGAAGAAGGTCGCCGCCGGCGAGATCGTCAACAGCCCGCGCGAGTACTAGCGCCAGCTTGTTTTCTTTTAGGGGTCACCGTTTATCTGGTGGCCCCTTTCGTTATGATTACGTTGACCATAAAGATAATATGATTGGGAGTGGATGTGTTAAGCGTCTACTTTGGCGATATGCCAGAAGCGATTTACAACACAGCGACATATTTCAAAAACTCTTACCGGTCTACTTGGATTACGGATCCCTATGCAGTCTCGATAATTAAAGATGTCGATCGATCGGATGTTGTCTCCGAAAACGTCATCGAAAGCCCCGTGCTTGGATCCATCTCCCCACTCCAGCTTTCTGGTGGCGTGAAAACGCTGCTGCTTATGAGATTTGATCGTAAGCATATTTTTAACGCCTCTACCTGTGGTGACAACTGTGCCAAGTGGATTCTTGACATGGCGAAAGACCGCAAGCTCGTTGTGAATCTCTATCATGTGATGGACTTTGGTCGCGAGGATTTTAAAATTAAAGTCGTGAATAGCGGCCGAATCGTTCACAACATGGCCGAATTGATTCACGAGTCGATTCCGTATCTGTAGGTACTGCTTATGAACGGTTCGCATCTCGTTAAGATTTCCCGCCGCAGGGGAACTAAGTACACATTTACCATCAAGCGGAACATCACTATTGTGCGTGGCGATAGTGGCACGGGTAAGACGACACTGTTTGACATGGTCGCAGACTACATGCGAACGGGCGAGCAGTCGGGTGTCTCCTTGCAATGCGATTGTCCCTGTGTCGCCCTGACCGATTATGATTGGCGAAACCAGCTTTCGTCCGTTCATGACTCGATTGTATTTGTCGATGAGGGCTTAAAAGAGATCCATTCTGATGAGTTTGCCCATCATGTGCTGTATTCCTCGAATTATTTCGTGCTGATCTCAAGGGCTGATTTCCCCAATCTTCCGTATAGCGTGGATGAGATTTACAAGATTAAGACGAGCGGAAAATACCATTCCTTCGTCCCTGTTTATCAAGATCGCGGAAATCATCGTTATGCTATTTCCCGATCGGCGCCAAAACAGGACTTTTCTATCCTTCTATGCGAGGACAGTAAGTCTGGTTTCCAGTTCTTTGAACGGCATTTCGCTGATAGTGAGCTTACCTGTGCTTCGGCCATGACGAACAGCGCGATTTTGGGCTGGTTGGATCAGCATTTCGACGATCGCGTGTTTGTTGTCGCGGACGGAGCGGCATTTGGGTGCTATGCGGACCGCGTCCTTAAGCTGCAAGACATTCATCGCGATACTGTTACGGTTTGTCTTCCCGAGTCATTCGAGTGGCTTCTGCTGAGCTCTGGCGTAATTTCAGGGTTAGATGTTAAGGCGGTTTTGGAAACCCCAGAAGCCTTTGTAAACAGTGAGAAGTTTAAAAGCTGGGAAGACTTCTTCTATAAGTACTTACGCGATAAAACTGGGAATTCGGTCTTCCGGTACGACAAAGACTGCATTCCGGAGGCGTTTTGTAGGGGAAGTAATTCTGCGAAGGTTATGGCTCTTATCGCATGCCGAAATGTCCGATAGTTTTGTTGAATAGTGTCGCGGCGTCACTTCCTGCGGCATACTAAAGAAGCTGTACTTGCTTCAGATTGGATTTTTATGTCTGGGTTTTTCGAACCGAAGAATATCATCGTCACCGGCGGCTGCGGCTTCATCGGCAGCAACTTCGTGCACTACGTGGTCAACAACCACCCCGACGTGCACGTGACCGTCCTGGACAAGCTGACCTATGCCGGCAACCCCGAGAACATCGCGGGCCTGCCCGAGGATAGGGTCGAGCTCGTCGTCGGCGACATCTGCGACGCCGGGCTGCTGGACCGCATCGTCCCGGGCCACGACGCCATCGTGCACTACGCCGCAGAGAGCCACAACGACAACTCCATCGCCGACCCGGAGCCCTTCCTGCGCACCAACGTGGAGGGCACCTTCCGCCTGCTGGAGGCCGTCCGTAAGTACGGCATCCGCTACCACCACGTCTCCACCGACGAGGTCTACGGCGACCTGGCGCTCGACGACCCCGCCAAGTTCACCGAGGAGACGCCCTACAAGCCGTCCTCGCCGTACAGCTCGACCAAGGCCAGCTCCGACATGCTCGTGCGCGCCTGGACGCGCACCTACGGCCTGCGCACCACGATCTCCAACTGCTCCAACAACTACGGCCCCTACCAGCACGTGGAGAAGTTCATCCCCAGGCAGATCACGAACATCGTCGACGGCGTCCGCCCCAAGCTCTACGGCCGCGGCGAGAACGTCCGAGACTGGATCCACACCGAGGACCACTCCAGCGCCGTCTGGGACATCCTCACCAAGGGCCGCATGGGGGAGACCTACCTCATCGGTGCCGACGGCGAGAGGAACAACATCACGGTCCTGCGCATGATCCTCGAGGCGATGGGGAAGGACCCCGAGGACTTCGACTGGGTCGCCGACCGCCCCGGCCACGACCGCCGCTACGCCATCGACTCGACCAAGCTCCAGCGCGAGCTGGGATGGAGGCCGGCGCACACCGACTTCGCCGAGGGCCTGAAGGCCACCATCGACTGGTACGTGGCCAACGAGTCTTGGTGGCGCCCGGCCAAGGAGGCCACCGAGGCCCGTTACCGCGCACAGGGCCAGTAGGAGGGGAGAGACATGGCAGACATCGCATTCGAGAAGGACCTCGCCGTCGCCGAGACCGGCATCGTGGGCCTCAAGGTCGTCGACCTCGCCGTCCACGGCGACTCGCGCGGCTGGTTCAAGGAGAACTGGCAGCGCGCCAAGATGACCGCGCTGGGCATCCCGGACCTCAGGGTCGTCCAGAACAACGTCTCCTACAACGACAGCCGCGGCGTCACCCGCGGCATCCACGCGGAGCCCTGGGACAAGTTCATCTCCGTGGCCCGCGGTTCCGTCTTCGGCGCCTGGGTGGACCTGCGCGAGGGCAGCGAGACCTTCGGCAAGGTGTTCACGACCGTTTTGGATCCCAGCAAGGCCATCTACGTCCCGCGCGGCGTGGGCAACTCCTTCCAGGCCCTGGAGGACGGCACCGCCTACACCTACCTGGTGGACGCCCACTGGTCGCTCGAGCTGAAGAGGACCTACACCTTCGTGAACCTCGCCGACCCCGAGCTTAACATCCAGTGGCCGATCCCGCTCGACCAGGCCACCGTCTCCGAGGCGGACCTCAACCACCCGATGCTGAGGGACGTCGTCCCCATGGCGCCGAAGCGCACCCTCGTCACCGGCTGCAACGGCCAGCTGGGCCATGCGGTGCGCGCGCTCGCCGAGGAGCGCGGCGTCGCCAAGGACTTCGACTTCTGCGACATCGACACCTTCGACATGTCCGACCCGGACGCCTACGCGCAGTACGACTGGTCGCTCTACGGCACCGTGATCAACTGCGGTGCCTACACGGCGGTCGATAAAGCGGAGGCCCCCGAGGGCCGCGTGACCGCCTGGAAGGCCAACGCCACCGGCCCGGCCCTGCTCGCCCGCACCTGCGCCGGGCACGGGATCACCCTCGTGCACGTGTCCTCCGACTACGTCTTCGACGGCACGGCCGAGGTCCATACCGAGGACGAGCCCCTCAGCCCGCTGTCCGTCTACGGCCAGACCAAGGCCGCGGGCGACATTGCCGTGGCCGGCTGCCCCCGCCACTACATCATGCGCAGCTCCTGGGTCATCGGCGAAGGGCACAACTTCGTCAAGACGATGAAGGCGCTCTCCGACCGCGTCGCCGACCCCGAGGACGGGCTCACGCAGGTCACCGTCGTGGACGACCAGCTGGGCCGCCTGACCTTCACGCGCGACATGGCGCGGGCCATCTTCCATGTGCTGGGGACGCACGCCCCCTACGGCACCTACGACTGCACCGGCTCCGGCGCCGTGAAGTCCTGGGCCGACATCGCCCGCGCCGTCTTCGAGGCCGCCAACGGCAACGGGGACAAGGTCGTGCCGGTCAGCACCGCCGACTACTACGGCGGCGCCGAGGGACCCGTCGCCCCGCGCCCGGTCCACTCCGCGCTCGACCTTTCCAGGCTCGAGTCGGTCGGGTTCCACATGCCCGACTGGGAGGAAGAGCTTGGGGAGTACCTCAAGACGCTCTAGCCGCTATCAACTTTTCGAGAGTAAAAGCCGCCGTTCTTTAACGGCGGCTTTTCTTGTTGATGGCTATCTGCGCAGTGGTGCCAATAGTATTTTGCGGAAGATCTTGATCGCGTCGAAAATGTTGGTGTAAGGGTGACGCCCCAGCGGCCGCTTAACGAAGAGCGGCCCTCGTTGTTAGCGTCGGAATAATTTAGCCAAATATAGTCGGCCGAGATTGACCAATCCCGGCCGACCCATTTTAGCCAACACGCCCGCATCTATGACTTTCCTATCGCATTCCTACATCCCCTCGGGCTGGATCCCCCTCACCTTCACCGCCTGGGGGACGGCCTCCACCGAGTAGGTGTCAAGCCCCCTGCCGCGGTAGCTCGGGCCCCGCATCACGAACACCGACGCCTTGTCGAACAGCCTGTCGAGGGCGCAGAGGAGCGTGTCGTCGCCCGTGAAGAACTCATCCCACCCGCTCGGGGCGATGTTGCTCGTGAGGACCATCGCGTTCGGCCCCTCCTTCTCGTAGCGCCTGTCGACGACATCGAAGAACAGGTCGGTGCACGGCCTGTCGTAGACGCATCTCCCCACCTCGTCAACGATGAGGCACGACGGCTTGACGAGCGAGGAGACGACCCGCGAGGTGTTTCCCCGCTGGACGGCCTTCTGGAACCTGTCCCTGAGCTCGGTCGCCTTTATGTAGTAGGTCTTGAGCCCCCGCATGCAGCACTCGCGCCCGTAGGCCTGCGCGAGGTGCGTCTTCCCTATGCCGCCGGGCCCGACGAAGGCGACGTTGCGGTGCGCGTAGAGGTCGGCCAGCGACGGGAGCTTGCCCAGCGCGGCCGCGTCCCGGCCCTGGATCCTGGAGAAGTCGAAGCCCTCGAAGGTCTTGGGCTCGCGCCTGGGCAGCCTGCTCAGCCTCAGCAGCGTCTCGATGGAGGCGAGCCTCCTCTTCTCCGCAAGGTAGGAGAAGGTGGCTGCCACGGCGGCCATCTCCCCGTCGCCGAGGTCGAGGTCCGAGGCGAGGGTCGCGAGCTCCTCCGCCCCGACGGCGATCCCGAGCCTCGACGCGGCGTCGCTCGCGAGCTCGTAGGGGCTCGCCCCCGCGCCCGCCATCATTCGGCCCTCCCGAAGTCGAACCTCTCGAAACCGGGTTTCGTCCTGGGCGGGGCGATTTGCTCGACCACGGTCCCCACCGGCTGGGTCGGCAGCTCCTCGGGCTGCGCCGGCGATGTCTCCCACTGCCCCTCGCACCAGCTGTCGGCGCCGGTGCCGACGGCGTGGGCGACGAGCTCGCGGGAGAGGTCGTCGCTGTATATGTGCACCACGCGCCCCTCCCGGTTCACCCTGCACTCGCGGCGGACGTACCAGTAGGGCACGCCGTAGCGGTGCCCCTCGAAGCTCACGAAGCCGTCGAAGGAGATCTTCCGGCGCGGGCACAGGTACCGCTCGACCTCGGCCGTGACCTCGAGCGGCCTGGTGTTCGCCGAGCACGCCGCCTCGTGCTCGCGCATCGGGACGCATGCCGCCGCGCGCCGCCAGCGGCCTCCCTGCTCGGCGCACCAGAGGGCGGCCTCCCGGTTGAGGGCGTCAAGGTCGGTAAAGGACCTTCCCGCGAGGAAGTTCCCCTTCACGAAGCGGACGAGCCTCTCCACCTTGCCCTTCGTATAGGGGTGGCGCGGCCTGCACAGCCTGGTGCGGAAGCCGACGACGCCCATGAACTCGGCGTAGTCGGCCTGCCAGACGGGCCGGCCGTCGGCATCGCGGCGGACGACCACGCTCTTCATGTTGTCGGTGAGCACGGTCGCGGGCACGCCCAGCGCCGAGAACGCGTGCAGCATCCCGATGAGGAGGTTCTCCTGGCGCGCGTTCGGGAAGAACTCGACGTGGGCGCCCCCGCAATGGTGGCAGACCATGGCGAAGCAGGCGATCCGCGCCCGCTCCCCGCCGGGGCGCTCGACCGCGACGAAGCCCCAGTCCATCTGGTAGGCCTCTCCGGGCGCCGTCCTGAAGCGCTGGCCGCGGCAGCCCTGCGGGGCCGCCTGCCGCCTCTTCGCGGGCACGAGGTCCCGGTGCGCGGCGATATAGGTCTTCACCGTGGTGAGGCCGCCGGCGTAGCCCTGGCCGAGCAGCCGCTCGAATATCACCTGCGAGTTGGTGACGCCCTTCCGCAGGAGGTCGTCCACCAGGCCGGTGTGGCCGGCGAGCACGCCCGGCGCGGCCCTCCTCCCGCTGTTCCCGTGGGGCAGGGCCCTGAACCCGTGTGCCCTGACCGTCCTCGCGCGGGAGCGGGTGAGCCCCGTCCTCCTGCAGAACTCCGCGAGGTTGCATGCCTGCGGGTCGAACCCGTCGCCCTCCTCCGCGGCCATCTCCCGGAGCGCCGCGTCTATAATCTCCTGTAGGTCATCGTGTCTCTCGTTCACCTCAATGGTCCTCCTAACGCCGGCGTGTTGGCACCACCAGCGTAGTGGCGGCGGGGAGGCACGGTGGCCATTATTCGGTGACCGGGATTGGTCAAAATAGTTTGACTATTAGCGGCTAAAATCGCCCGGCGCTAACATCGTCCTAGAATCTGAAATCACCACAACAACAGGTTCTAGGAAAGGACGAAGACCGCTATGGAAATCTTATCAGACCCGACGCCGGACATGCTCGCCATGCCCCGTTTCGACGACGGCGCCATCGACATGCAGGAGCTGCTCAGGCGTCTCGCCGAGCAGGTCGTGAACGCCGTGATGGACGCCGAGGCCGACCAGCTCTGCGGTGGCGGGGGGAACAGCCGAAACGGCTACCGCGAGAGGTCGCTCGCCACCTGCGTCGGCACGCTGACGCTGCGCATCCCCAAGCTGCGCTCCGGCAGCTTCTTCCCCGAGGACGTGCTCGAGCGCTACCAGCGCGTCGACCGCGCCCTCGTGGCCGCCGTGGCCGAGATGTACGCCACGGGCACCAGCACCCGCAAGGTGCAGAGGGTGGCCGAGAAGATGGGCGTCTCCAGACTCTCGAAGGACCAGGTGAGCGCCATCGCCTCGAGCCTGGACGCAGACATCGAGGACCTGTGCGCAAGGCCGCTCGGCGGCTCGCCGGTGCCCTACGTCTGGCTCGACGCGACCTACGTCAAGTGCCGCCGCGAGGGGCGCGTCGCCTCCACCGCCGTGGTCACCGCCATCGGCTGCGATGCGGGCGGCTGGAGGCGCGTCCTGGGCGTCGACGTGGTCGACACCGAGTCCTACGACTCGTGGCTCGCCTTCCTGCGGGCTATCCGCTCGCGCGGGGCGGCGGGCGTGCGGCTCGTCGTCTCGGACGCCCACCCGGGGCTCGTCCGGGCGCTCGGCGAGGTCTTCCAGGGCGCCGCGTGGCAGCGCTGCGCGGTCCACCTCATGCGCGACTGCATGCGCGAGGCCGGCTCCTGGCAGCTCAGGCGCCGCGTGGGCAGGATCGTGTCGCAGGTGTTCCGCGGGCGCGACGCCGCCACCGTGACGGCCATGTACCACGCGGCGTGCGACATGCTGGAGGGGTGCTGCCCCAGGGCGGCGGCGGTGCTGGAGGAGGCCGAGCCCGACGCGCTGGCCTACCTCGACTTCCCGCCGACCCACTGGAAGCGCCTGCGCACCAACAACGTGCAGGAGAGGACCAACCGGGAGATAAAGCGCAGGTCGCGCGTCGTGCAGGTGTTCCCCTCCACGGGCTCGCTGGTGCGGCTCGCGGGCGCGGTCATGTGCGAGCAGGACGAGATATGGCAGGAGTCCAGGTACTTCTCGGAGGTGAGGATGAACGAGCTCTACGATGACGGTCGCACTCGGGGAATCGACGGTCCCGTCGATTGGGCGCGGCTTGAGGCGGAGGCCAGGAAGATGCTCGAGTCCGGCCTCGAGCTTGCGGACAGGGTCGAGGCGGCATAGGATATCAACCGTATTCCAGATTCCAGGACGCCGGGCCGACTCGCTTCGGATGGGGCTCTACACCAACTTTCTCGACACTACCAAGATCTTTCACTCGCTTGGCGTGGTGGCGGACCTGCCGGGCTGGTCATCGTAGGCGTATTTGCTGTACACGTTGACCTCCCACTGCTTTTTTTCGACCTTTGCCACGGAATCGAGGATGAAGCCGGTCGCAAGGCTCAGACCGCACAGGAACATAAACGACGCGGCGAGCATGGCGGTGGGGAAGCGCGGAACGAGGCCGGTCTGGAAATACTCGACAACGATGGGCGTGCCCAAGGCGAGGCCGATCATCGCAAACAGAAGCGCGACGAGGCTGAAGAACTTCAGAGGGCGGTAGTCCTTGAACAGCGTGCCAATCATCGCAACGACTTTAATGCCGTCGCTTACGGTATTGAGCTTGGACTCGGAACCTTCCGGACGGTCGCGGTACTCGATGGGCACATCCTTGATGCGCCAGCGGTGGTCGACGGCGTGGATCGAGAGCTCGGTTTCGATCTGGAAGCCCTCGGAAAGCACAGGGAAGGTTTTAACGAACGGGCGGCTCATGGCACGGTAGCCGGTCATGACATCATCGAAGCTGTAGCCATAGATCCACTTGATCATGGCACGGACCAGATTGTTGCCAAAGCCGTGGAAGGCACGCTTGTTCTCCTCGGCATAGGTGCCGTTGGAAAGGCGATCGCCTACGGTCATGTCGGCCGTGCCGCTGAGGATAGGCTCGCAGAGGGCTTTGGCCGCCTCGGCGGGGTAGGTGTCGTCGCCGTCGACCATCAGGTAGCAATCGGCGTCGATGTCGCGAAACATCTGGCGGCACACGTTGCCCTTTCCCTGACGGGGCTCAAAGCGGACCGTGGCGCCGTGCTCGGTGGCGATGCGTGAGGTATCGTCCGACGAGTTGTTGTCATAGACATAGACCGTCGCTTGCGGAAGCTCGCGGTGAAAGTCGTCGATGACTTTGCCGATCGTGAGCGCTTCGTTGTAGCAGGGGATGATGACGGCGATGGATTCAGAATTCACTCAATGCTCCTTATACATTCAATCCTTGAAAGTATAGCCGTTTGGTCATGGCATCCTAAGATGTGGGTTAGTTCTCCAGTTTTGTTGCGTGAATCGTTTGCATGGTCGTCGGGTCTATACTGTTCGTTTGTCAACGATTACGAGTAAAGGAGTTGCATCCGTGTCGGATCAGACAAAGCAACAAGAAACTCGCAGTCTGCCTGCGACGTTTGCTAAGAACGAATTTGAGAAGGATGCGTTTATCCTTCGTCAGCTGGTTACCAAGGATTTTAAGATCAAGTATCGCCGTAGCGTTCTGGGCGTCGCATGGTCGGTGCTCAACCCGCTGCTGATGATGATCGTCATGGCCATCGTGTTCTCGACGATTTTCGCCCAGGGCCGCAATGGCTCAATTACGCCCGAGATGTACCCGCTGTACTTGATCGTGGGTAACGTCACCTTTGCCGTCATGTCCGAGTCTACGAACCAGGCCCTGACGTCGATCGTGGGCGCGGCTCCGCTGCTCAAGAAGGTTAAAGTGCACCGCTGGGTCTTCCCGGTGCAGAAGGTGCTCTTCTCGTTGGTCAACTTTGCCTTCTCGCTGGTCGCCGTTGCCATCGTTATGCTGTGGTTCCACGTTATGCCTTCTTGGCACCTGATTCTGCTGCCGGTCTGCCTACTGCTGCTTATGTGCTTCTGCATGGGCCTGGGCATGATGCTCTCCGCTCTCACGGTCTTCTTCCGTGATGTCATGCATCTGTGGAGCGTTGTCATCACGGCGTGGACCTATATCACGCCCATCTTTTGGACGACCGATTTTGTTGCGCAGATGCCCCATATTGTCCGTATCTTGGTATATGCGAACCCCATGTACAACTATCTGCAGTTTATGCGCGATATCTTCCTGTTCCAGACCACGCCTTCGCTTATGACGTTTGGCATGTGCGTTGCTTGGGCGGTTCTTGCGCTTGCCATTGGCTATACCGTGTTCCATAAGTCCGAGCGTAAGTTCATCCTCTACATCTAAGGAGTGCTGTGATGACTGAATCTGTTGTTGATTACAGCGAGCAGCCTCTGGCTGTCGAGGTCGACGACGTCACCATGATCTTTAACATGGCGTCCGAGTCGCTGACCAACCTCAAGGAGTACTTCATTAAGCTTGCCAAGCACGAGCTGTTCTTTGAGGAGTTTCGGGCGCTTAAGCACATCTCGTTCGATATTCATCGCGGCGAAGTTGTGGGTCTGGTCGGCACCAATGGTTCCGGCAAGTCTACGATGCTCAAGATCATCGCTGGCGTGCTTGAGCCCAGTGAGGGCAGCGTTAAGGTGCACGGTAACATCGCGCCGCTGATTGAGCTTGGTGCCGGCTTTGACCCCGAGCTGACCGCCCGCGAGAACATCTATCTGAACGGTGCCCTGCTCGGCTACACCAAGGAGTTCATCGACGCCAACTTTGACGGCATTATCGAGTTCGCTGAGCTGCAGAACTTTGTCGACATGCCGCTTAAGAACTTCTCCTCGGGCATGGTGGCGCGTATTGCCTTTGCAATCGCGACGATCACCGAGCCCGATATTCTGATCGTTGACGAGACGCTGTCCGTCGGCGATGTGTTCTTCCAGCAAAAGTGCGAGGCGCGTATTCAGCACTTTATCCAGAGCGGCGACGTGACGGTTCTGTTCGTTTCGCACTCCATGGAGCAGGTTGAGCGCATCTGCCAGCGCGCCGTTTGGATTGAGAAGGGCGACCTTCGCATGGACGGCCCGGTTGATGAGGTCTGCAAGGCGTACCGCGAGCAGTTCAACTAGGTTATAATTACTAGCGCCTGGCACGCGTGCGCGTGCTTGGGCGTGCGGTTATTTGCTCCATTAGCTCAGTTGGATAGAGCAGGGGACTTCTAATCCCAAGGTCGACGGTTCGAATCCGCCATGGAGCACCATCGTTTATTAAGCCCGGACCGCTTGGTGGTCTGGGCTTTTTTCATCTTGTGTGTTGCTGGAGCCGAGCGCGAGCAAGCCGCTGCTGTTTGTTGGGGTTGGCATTTTACTTTTCGAGATGCTCTTTCAGCAGCTCCAACGCGTGGGCGTAGCCTTGGAGGCCCTCTCCGGTGATGGTGGCGAAGCAGGCCAGACGGGCGTAGCTCACCTGGCGGAAGTCTTCGCGGGTCTCGACTGCGCTAATGTGGACCTCCACGGCCGGGATGGCGACGGCTTTGAGCGCATCGAGGATCGCCACGCTCGTATGTGTGTAGGCGGCCGGGTTGATGACGATGCCGTCGACCTTGCCGTAGGCCTCCTGAATCTTGTCGACGATGTTGCCCTCGTGGTTGGACTGGAAAACCTCGACCTCGTCGAAGCCCTGTGCAGTGCCCGCTTCCTGGCAGATCTGCACTAAGCGGTCGTAGTTGTCGCTGCCATAGATGCCTGGCTCGCGAATGCCGAGCATGTTGAGGTTGGGGCCGTTAATGACGAGTGCTTTCATGGTTGCTTCCTTTGCGGTTGAAAAACCACCACAAAGGTGCCTGTCCCCTTTGTGGTGGTTTTGGTTAGAGAGCGGGTGGGAGGGTGTCGAGGAGGGCATGGGCGGTGTTGGCGGCGCAGTCGCGTGAGTCGATGATGTAGTCGGCCCAGGTGCGGTAGCGCGGCATACGCTGCTCGGCCAGCTTGTCGATGCCGTCGCGGGCGGTGATAGGGCGTCCCTTGTGGGCGAGTTCGTCGAGCTTGCGGTTGAGCAACACGATCTGGCTGTTCTGGTGCAGCAGCGGATAGTTCTCATCGCGCGTTACCACGCCGCCGCCGGTGGAGAGCACCAGGCCACTGCGCTTGGAGATGTCGGCCAGCGCTGCCGTCTCCTGCTCGCGGAAGGCCGCCTCGCCGCGCTCGACGATAAAGTCGGCGCAGGGCATGTCTAGGCGCTCTTCGAGGGCTCGGTCCAAGTCAATGTGCTCGCGGCCTGTGAGCTGGGCGATCTGCTCGCCCACGCGGGTTTTGCCCGAGCCCGGCATGCCGATGAGCGCGATGTTCTGCTCGCGGCGGGACAGGCGCTCCGTTACGTCCAGGATGCGCTCGCGCGGGGTGGCTTGGCCGGTGTAACGCTCGACAGCCTGTGCCGCCTGTGCCACAAGCATGAGCAGGCCGCCGATGTAGGGGATGCCGCGGCGCTCGGCCTCGAGCATCAGACCCGTGCGGGCGGGGTTGTAGACAATGTCGATGACGCCCTCGAGCGCATCGAGGCCTTCGAGCGTGCAGGGAGCGTCGGGGCAGTGGGGGAACATGCCGGCGGGCGTGCAGTTGACGAGCAGTGCCGCATCGGATTGCTGCGCGATGTTGCCGTAATTGATCTCGCTCGTGCGACCCACGGGTACGACGATGGCGCCCAGGTCGCCGAGCACCATGCTGGCCGTGGTACCGGCACCGCCGGTGGCACCGAGCACGAGGACTTTCTTGCCGGCAACCTCTACGCCCAACTCTTCGACCAGGCACCGAAAACCAAAGTAGTCGGTATTGTCGCCACGCAGGCGACCGTCAGGTAGGCGTGTGATGGTGTTGACGTTGCCCATGCGCTCGGCCAAGGGACTCAGCTCGTCCAGATATTCCATGACGGCGCGCTTGTAGGGGATGGTCACGTTGGTACCTTCCCACTCGTCGCCCGTCATAAAGGCTTCAAGATCCTCGGGCTCGCGTTCAAAACGCACGTATTCGAGCCCCGCGAGCTCCTTGTAGATGGTCGGGGTGTAGCTGTGGCCTAGCACACGGCCCAGGACGCCGTAGGGGCGGGTTGCGGCGGTATCGGTCATCTAGAGCGCCTCCGTGTAGCTGCCAAAGTAGGTGAAGCTCTCGCACACGTCGTCGATCGAGTCGAGCAAGTCGTCGAGGGCCTTGCTGCCAAAGGGGCAGTCCAGGTCAAAGTAGAACATAAACTCGAAGTCGCGCCCGGGGATGGGGCGGCTCTCGAGCTTGATGAGGTTGATGTTGAGCGCGTAGAAGCGCTCGAGTACGCGATAGAGCGCGCCCGGCTCGTTGGCCGTGGTGATCATGAGCGAGGTGCGGTTGGCACCGGGATAGACGCGCGGTTCGCGGCTGATGACGACAAAGCGCGTGTAGTTGTTGTCCGAGTCCTGGATGTTGGGCTCCAGCACCTCCAGACCATACAGCGCGGCACAGCTGCGCGAGGCGATAGCGGCGACGTCGGTGCGTTCGGAGTTGGCGACCATCTCGGCCGACATGGCGGTGTTGGGGTACTTGGTGGCATGCAGGCCGTGGCCCTCGATAAAGCCGGCGCACTGGGCGATGGCCTGGCCGTGGCTGTAGACCTCGCGTACGCTCTGGAGTTTGGTGCCGGGTTTGACGAGCAGGTTGTGGTCGATCTTGAGGCGCAGCGAGCGCACGATATGGAAGTCGAACTGTGCGAGCAGGTCGTAGACGGCGTTGACAGAGCCAGCGGTTGAGTTTTCGATGGGCAGCACGCCAAACTCGCAAAAGCCGTCGCGTACGGCGCGCATGACGCCCTCAAAGGTCTCAAAGAACGCGATATCGGGCACGTCGAAGAGCTTGCATGCGGCGATCTGGCTGTAGGCGCCCTCAACGCCCTGACAGGCGACGGTGGCCGTCTGGGGGAAGGGTGTGTTAAAGGCTGCGGCCGTGGCATGGGCCTTTTGCGACACCGTGATGCCTTCGAGCTCGTTGATGTAGCGCTGCTGCTCGGCCTTGCTCATGCTCATGAGGAGGCGGAACAGAGCGATGGTCTGAGCCTCGTAGCGCTCGGGTGCGCGGCCGGCGAGGTTGTTGAGTTTGGAGCGCTCACGGGCGGGGTCAAAGACGGCCTTGCCCATCTCGATCTTGGATTTGGCGACTTCGGTGGCAATGTCCATGCGCTCGACGAAGCTGTTGAGCAGGGTGGTGTCAATGCCATCGATGGCCTGGCGAATATCGGCAAGGTCCATGGAGGCCCCTTTCACGTAACGGCTGAGTTGGCAGGCAACCCAGGTGAGTCGGGTTAGCGCTGGGCGGCGTCCTCGAGGAGGGCGTCCCAAATCGCGAGGGCGGCGGCTGCTTCGGCTACGGGGACGGCGCGCGGGACGATGCAGGGATCATGGCGGCCGTGGACCGAGAGCTCGGCATTTTCCATGGCGTCCATGTCCACGGTCTGTTGCTCGCGACCGATGGAGGGCGTCGGCTTTACGGCCATACGCCACATGACGGGTGCGCCTGTGGAAATACCGCCCAGGATGCCGCCGGCGTTGTTGGACTCGACCGCAATCTCGCCGGTCTCGGCATCTACGCGGTACGGATCGTTGTTCTCGCTGCCGCGCATAGCGGCCACGGCAAAGCCCATGCCAAACTCCACACCCTTTACGGCGGGAATGCCAAACGCGATTTGTGCGATGCGGTTCTCGATGCCGTCGAACATGGGGTCGCCGATGCCCGCGGGAAGCCCGTAGATGCCGCACTCCACGATGCCACCGATGCTGTCGAGCTCGTCGCGTGCGGCCAGAATCTCCTCGCGCATGCGACCGGCAGCTGCGGCGTCAATGCAGGGCAGGTCGTTTGTAAGGGTCGCCTTGCGGTCGGCCTCGCGATAGACCATGTCGTCCATGGGCAGGTCGGAGATACCGCCGATTTGCGCGACGTGCGCCATGACCTTGATGCCACGGGCCTCGAGTGCCTGCAGCGCGATGCCGCCGGCGATGCATAGGGGGGCCGTCAGACGACCGGAGAAGTGTCCGCCGCCGGCGACGTCGTGCATGTTGTGGTACTTCACGCGCGCCGGAAAGTCTGCGTGCCCGGGGCGGGGCTTGCGGCGCAGCTCGGAATAGTCCTTGGAGCGCGTGTTGGTGTTCTCGATGATCGCTGCGATGGGTGCGCCGGTGGTGTGCCCATCGACCACACCGGCAATGATATGCGCGGCGTCGGCCTCACGGCGCTTGGTTGCGGTCTCGTCGCGACCGGGGGCGCGACGGTCCAAAAAGGCCTGCAGCTGCTCCTGGTCAACGGCGATACCAGCAGGAATGCCGTCGAGTGAGCAGCCGATAGCAGGGGAGTGCGACTGGCCAAAGATGCTCAGATGCAAAACGTTGCCAAAGGTCGAGGACATGCTATTCCTCCTCGAGCGTGACCTTGCCGCCCAGCAGGCGGTAGTGGTCAAAGAAATCGGGATAGGACTTGTTGACGGCCTCGGCGCCGTGGATCACGACATCGCCGGTAGCACGGCTCGCGGCGATGGCGGCCATCATGGCGATGCGGTGGTCGTTGTGCGAATCGACCTCGCCGCCGGTAAAGGCGTCGACACCCTTGATGATGAGGTCGTCACCGGCAATGCGTACCTGCGCCCCCAGTGCGGTGAGCTCGCGGGTGGTAGTGGCCAGACGGTCGGATTCCTTGATGCGCAGGCGGGCGCAATCGCGGATAAACGTGCGGCCCTGCGCCAACGATGCCACGGCAGAGATAACGGGCACCAAGTCGGGGATGTCGTGCGCGCTCATCTCAAAGCCGGCGAGCTTGTCGGACTGCACGGTGGCGGCGTTAGTGGAGCGCACGATGCGAGCGCCAAAGCGCGAAAGCGCGGCGAGCACGTTGCGGTCGCCCTGCGCGGAGCTGAGCGACACACCCTCGACGGTGATGGGGTCGGAGCCGATGGCGCCGGCACACAGCCAAAAGGCGGCGTTGGACCAGTCGCCTTCGACGGCCACGCTGCCAGGCGTGCGGTAGGAGCCGCTGTTCACGCGGAAGTTCGTGACCTCGGGCTGGCCGTCCTTGGCCGGAATACGCTCGACGTTGACCTCGACTCCGAAGGCCTTCATGGCCTGGATGGTCAGGTTGATATAGGGGCGGCTCTCGATAAGGCCGGTCACCTGCACGCAGGAGGGCTGGGCCAGAAGTGGGGCTGCCAGCAGCAGACCGGAGATGTACTGCGAGCTCACGTTACCCGGCAGGATAAAGGTGCCCGGGCGCATGCGGCCGCTTGTCTTGAGCGGAAAGCCGCCCAGCCCCTGCAGGTCGCAGCCGGCGGCAATGATCTCGTCGGAGAGCGGGGAGAGGGGGCGTGCGCCCAGACGACCCCGGCCCACAAAGGTGGCCTCTGCTCCCAGCGCGCAGGCGACGGGCAGCATAAAGCGGAGCGTGGAGCCGCTCTCGCCGCAGTCGAGCGTGCCGCCGGCAAGTGCCTTGAGCAGGCCGAACTCAATACTCTTCATAGTGGGATGGACTTGGAAGCCGTCCTCGACGGTCTCGATACGGGCGCCCAGGGCCGTGAGGCAGTGCACTGTGGCCTCGATATCGGCGCAGGTGGTGTTGCAAGTGACGTGCGTCTCACCGTTGGCGAGCGCAGCGCAGATGATGAGACGATGCGCCATCGACTTGGATGCGATAGCGGGAACGGTGCCCTTGAGCGGGGAGGGGGTGATGCGGGCTAGCATGCTGATGCGTCTCCCTTCTGGCCGAGGCCCTCGGCAATTAAATCATGGAAGGTTGAAAGCGGCGTGCGGTCGATGCTGCAGCGGCCAATGCCGTGCGGAATCACCAGGTCGATGGTGTCACCAGCGCGTTTTTTGTCGTGCAGCGCCTCGGCAAAGATGGCGTCGGCGGATAGCTCGCAGCGGGTCTTGAGGCCATGACGGGCGCAGAGCTCTTCGATGCGCGCGGGCAGTGCAGCGTCGCAAATGCCGTGCAGGGCCGCGGCACGCGTGATGATACCCATGCCGATCGACACGCAGTTGCCGTGTCCTAGCTCAAAGTGCTCGCAGGCCTCGACGGCATGTCCGGCGCTGTGTCCAAAGTTGAGGAGCTTGCGCTGGTTGGTCTCGCGTTCGTCGGCAACGACCACGGCGCGCTTGATGTCGATATTGCGGGCGATGATGAGCGCCACGCGGGCCACGTCCTGGTTAAGCAACTCCAGCGTGAGCGGGGTCTTCTCGAGCTCATCGAAGAGCTCCGGATCGGCAATCACGGCGTGCTTGACGACCTCGCCGCAGCCGTCGGCGAACTGCTCGGGCGTGAGGGTGGCCAGGCACCCTACGTCGGCGATAACCACGCTCGGCTGCCAAAAGGCTCCGGCGAGATTTTTGCCGGCGGCCAGGTCGATGGCCGTCTTGCCGCCCACCGACGAGTCCACCATGGCGAGCAGACTCGTGGGGATCTGCACAAACTTGCAGCCGCGCATGTAGGTGGCGGCCACAAAGCCGGCCACGTCGCCCACGACGCCGCCGCCGAGCGCCACGATCACGTCGGAGCGCGAAAGCTCATGCTCGGCAACAAACTCAAGAATGGTAACGTAGGTCTCGGCGCGCTTGTGTGCCTCGCCGGCCTCGAAGGTGCAAATGCTTACCTCATAGCCTGACGCCTCCAGACTCTGCTTGACGGGCATCTGGTAGAGCGGACCCACGTTGGTGTCTGTCACAATGACGGCGCGTGATCCGCCAGCGGTGGCGCGAACGAGCGGCCCTGCCTGCTCCAGCAAAAAGGTGCCCACGTGTACCTGGTAGGGGCGTGCGGTGTCGATATCGATGGTAATCGCCATAAGCTATGGTCCTTTCGACCTGGCGTGATAGGTGGTCTAGTGGGCGCTCTCGTCGTCGAGTGCGCGCTTGATGCGATCGCCCTCGGCTAGGAGATTTTCCAGATAGCGCTGGTCGCGATCCTTGAGCGCGTGGCTGTAGGCGCCGAGCGCATCGATCAGGTGGTCGATCTCGAAGGCAAGCGCGTCGGCGTCGTCAATCATGAGTTCGGACCACATCTGCGGGTTGAGGTGGGCCACGCGGGTGAGATCGCGGTAGCTACCGGCCGAAAAGCCGTGGTGGACCTGGGCGGTGGGGCTCTTTACGTAGGCGTTAGACACCACGTGCGCGAGCTGGCTCGTAAAGGCGATCACGCGGTCGTGCTCGGCGGCGGTGGTCACGCTGAACTTGCCAAACCCCAAGGGACGCACCATCTCGCGCACCTGGCCCAAGAGCTCCAGCTTAAGGGCATCGTCTACCGCGGGCGGAACGAGCACGAGCGGTGCGCCCTGGAACAGGTCGGCGCGGGAGTGCGCGTAGCCCGAGAACTGGGTGCCCGCCATGGGGTGGGCGCCCACAAAGTAAAAGCCGTGCTCGCGTGCGAGCTCAAAGGCCCGCTCACACACAATGCCCTTGACGCCCACGGTGTCGATCACCACGGGACCCATGATGGCCTCGGTGTCGGTAGCGTCGGCGAGCGCCTGGGCGTGCTCCTCGAGCCACTCGATGCATCCTTTAGGATAGCAGGCAAGGACGATGATGTCGCACTCACCGAGCGTCTCGTCGTTGAGCTCGCCGGCGACGGTACCCATGCTGGCGGCCGTCATCACGTCATCGTCGGGGTCCCAGGCCAGCACGCGGACGCCCGCCTGCGCATAGCCGCGGGCAAAGCTGCCGCCGATGAGGCCCAGGCCCACGATACCGGCACACTTGGGGCCGCCCTGGTTGACGCGTGCGTTTCTCACCGTACCCATGGGCTACTCCTGAACGGTCTCTTGGCAGACGACCTCGCGGATGGCACGGATGCGGTGCATGGTGTCGTCGAACTGGTCGGGCGTGAGGGCCTGGGCGCCGTCAGACCAGGCGTGGCTCGGGTCGTCGTGGACCTCGATCTCCAGGCCGTTGGCGCCACAGGCGGTCGCAGCGAGCGCCATGGGCTCGACATAGCGGGTGTAGCCGGTGGCGTGGCTGGGGTCGGCGACGACGGGCAGGTGCGACAGGTGGTGCAGCACCGGCACGGCGTTGAGGTCGAAGGTATTGCGGGTGCGGGTCTCGAAGGTGCGAATGCCGCGCTCACACAGGATGACGTTGTCGTTGCCCTCGCTCATGATGTACTCGGCAGCCATGAGCAGCTCGTCGACGGTGCCGGACATGCCGCGCTTGAGCAGGATCGGGGTCTTGGTCTTGCCGACCTCCTTGAGCAGGGGGAAGTTCTGCGCGTTGCGGGCGCCGATCTGCATGACGTCGATCTTCTTATCCAAGAAGACCTGCACGTCGCGCGGGTCCATGATCTCGGTGACGATCGGCATGTCGAGCTCGGCGGATGCCTCGCATAGCAGGTCCAGGCCGGCGGGGCCCATGCCCTGGTAGGCGTAAGGGGAGGTGCGGGGCTTGTAGGCGCCACCGCGCAGCATCGTGGCGCCGGCGGCCTTTACGCGGCGTGCGATGCGAATGAGGTTCTCGCCCTCGACGGAGCAGGGGCCTGCGATGACCTGGAACTGGTCGCCGCCGATCTTGACGCCGTGGCCGCAGTCGATGACGGAGTCCTCGGGGTGGAACTTGCGGTTGGCACGCTTAAAGGGCTCGGAGACGCGCTGCACGCGCTCGACGACATCCATGGACTCGAGCAGGAACGGGTCGATCTTGGTCGTATCGCCCACCAGGCCGATGATGGTCTCGTTCTCGCCGCGCGAGACGTCGGTCTTGAGACCCTTCTTCTCGATCCAGCTGACGATATGGCCGACGGCCTCGTCGCTGGCGCTCTGCTTTAAAATTGCAATCATGGTGTGCCTCTCACCTCGATGGATAACTTTTGCAAAAACGGCCCGCATCGCGAGCCGTGTATATATGGTGCATGTGAGTTTATACTAATTGTTTCACTTTTGCGTTCTAAAGTGAGCCTCTGCGCCGTGTCTCCCACGTAATTGCAAAGCTTTTTCTATTCTTTTGTTAGCCCGTGGCGCACTTGGGTATAATGCCAACCGTTCGCCCTATTAGCTCAGGGGATTAGAGCGTCTGCCTCCGGAGCAGAAGGCCGTTGGTTCGAATCCAACATGGGGCACCATCGAACGTAAGACCGTCCGAACCTCGCATGGTCCGGGCGGTTTTCTTATACCGACGCGACGTGATGGGACGTGGTATGGCAGCAACGGATATCGAGCGCGGGCTTTCGACCGCCGAGGTCGAGGAGCGCATCGCCGCCGGTAAGATCAACCGCAACATGGAGCTCAAGATTAAATCGGTCCGCGAGCTCATCATCGAGAACCTCTGCACACTGTTTAACTTGATCAACGCTGTCTTGGCGATTCTGGTGTTGCTGACCGGTTCGTTTAAGAACCTGACGTTCCTGTTCGTGGTGTTCCTCAATACCGCCATCGGCGTCATCCAGTCCATGCGCTCCAAGAAGATGGTCGATAAGCTCACGCTTTTGACCTCTAAGAAGGCCATCGCGGTGCGCGACGGTGCCGAGGTGGAGCTCGACTTGGACCAGATCGTGCTCGACGACATCATTCGCCTGGGGCGCGGTGATCAGATTCCTGCCGACGCCGTGGTGGTATCGGGCGAGGCGCTCGTTAACGAGAGCCTGCTGACGGGCGAGAGCGATCTCATTAAAAAGCAGCCCGGCTCCGAGCTCATGAGCGGCAGCTTTATCGACTCGGGTCTGCTGCGCGCCCGCGTGATCCATGTTGGCGCCGATAACTACGTGGCAAAGATCAACAACGAGGCCAAGTACGTCAAAAAGGTCAATTCCGAGATCATGAACGCGCTCAACGCCATCGTGCGCTTCGCGAGCCTCATTATGATTCCGCTCGGCCTGGCGCTCTTTGCCTCGAGCGTGAGCGAGCTGTGGGATGCCGCCGGTACGCCGGGCGACAGCGCACTTTCGTGGTGCTTTTCCGAGCTGCTTGCCGGTCGCGTGCCCTCGTCGGCGCTGCTGTCTACGGTGGGTGCTCTTTTAGGCATGATTCCGCAGGGCCTGGTGCTGCTGACCTCGTCGGTGCTTGCCATCGCCACGGTGCGTCTGGCGCGCCGCAAGGTACTCGCGCAGCAGCTCTACTGCATCGAGACCCTCGCGCGCGTCGACGTGCTGTGCTTGGACAAGACAGGCACCATCACGTCGGGTCGCATGGAGGTTGAGGGCACCTATCCGTTGCCTGTTGAGGGTGTTGGTTTTGGCGCGGATTCGGACGAGGCGGCTGTTCCCGTCGAGACCACAGTCCTCGATTTTGCGCTCGCCAACGTGGCGCGTGCCACCTCGGCAGACGCCAACGAGACCTGTCAAGCGCTGCTTAACTATTACGCCGACCGCCCGGTAGAGGTGTCCGAGCCGCTGGCGGTCATTCCGTTCTCGTCGTCCAAAAAGTGGAGCGGCGCCTCGTTTGCGCAGGGCTCCTATGTGATGGGCGCGGCGCAATTTGTGCTTTCGGAGCGCGCCTTTGCGCAGGTCGAGAACCGTGTGGCCGAGCTCGCCGACACCTGCCGCGTACTTGTTGTGGCGCGCGTGGACGGCTTTACGCCCGACGGCGATATGGTTGGCGAGGCCGAGCCCGTGGGCTTTGTGACTATTCGCGACGAGATCCGTACCTCGGCCGCCGAGACCATCGGCTACTTTAACGAGCAGGGCGTGACCCTCAACGTGATCAGCGGCGACGACCCGCGCACGGTGTCGTCGATCGCGCGCGTGGTGGGCGTTCCGGGGGCCGATGCCTACGTCGACGCCACGACGCTCGATACGCCGTCCAAGATTGATGCCGCGGTGGATCGCTACCACGTCTTTGGCCGCGTGACGCCGCAGCAGAAGCGCGAGCTCGTGCACGCGCTCAAGCGTCGCGACCATACCGTTGCCATGACGGGCGACGGCGTCAACGACGTGTTGGCGCTCAAGGAGGCCGACTGCTCTGTGGCCATGGCCGCCGGTTCCGATGCTGCGCGCAACGTGGCCGAGATCGTGCTGGTCGACAATGATTTTGCCTCGATGCCCGCCGTGGTGGCCGAGGGCCGTCG
The DNA here is from genome assembly GCF_010509075.1 of Collinsella aerofaciens ATCC 25986. Classification (NCBI taxonomy): domain Bacteria; kingdom Bacillati; phylum Actinomycetota; class Coriobacteriia; order Coriobacteriales; family Coriobacteriaceae; genus Collinsella; species Collinsella aerofaciens. Next base: position 725,289 of record NZ_CP048433.1, on the reverse strand, counting down.
CTCCATCAACAACTTGCAGCGCTCTGCGGCGCTGTTTCTGACCAAGACGCTGTTCTCGATGGGCTTGGCGGCGCTGTGCATCGCGTTTCCGCCATATCCCTTCGAGCCGATTCAGATGACACTCATCAACTTCTTCTGCATCGGCGCGCCGGGCTTTGTGCTGGGTTTGGAGCCCAATAATGCCCGCGTGAAGGGGTCATTCTTGACCAACGTGCTCAAGCGTGCGCTGCCGGCGTCGCTGGCGGTCATAATGGCTGCGGCGCTCGATATCTTTGTGGCGCGCGTGTTCGGCTTTAACCGGCTCACGCTTTCGACCATGTGCCTGCTTACGTCGTGTGCGGCGAGCGTGAGTCTGATCTGGCGTATCTCGCAGCCGCTTACGCCCTTGCGTGTGGTGCTTTTTGTGTTTGTCGTCGTCGGCATCCTGGCGGGTGTTATCGGATTCCCGCAGCTGCTGTCCATCGCCAACCTGTCGACGGGTGAGGCGGTTATCTTACTGGCGATCATCGTCTTTACCTGCACGGTGTTCTTTAAGCTCGCCACGATGATGGATTCGCTTAAGCCGCGTCGTCGCCATGCTGCCACCGGCTTTGGCCGCGGCGTTCGCGTCCGTCTGGGTCGTGGCGGCGGCAAGGTGAGCTCGACGGGCTCAACTGCCCAGCGTTTTGCCAAGCGCGTCGCCGCCGATATGGCGCAGCGCCGTGAGGAGCGCACCGCTCGCGAGGCCGAGGTTCGCGCGCTCGAGGGTGTGGAAAAGGCCCAGCCCAAGAAAAAGAAGGGCACGGGCGTCACTCGCTCGCGTGTGACCAAGTCCGCCCAGGGCATTAAGGTCTCGATGCCGAGCAAGAAGAAAAAGCCCGCAAATAAAGCCTAGCTTCAGTCGCCTGGGGATGATTTTCTAATCCCCGTCCCAGAATAATCATCCCTCCACAAAGACTATCCTGGCGATGTTGAATTGGTGCCTTGCTTCTGTGGGGGCGTGGCGATGCTATGCTCTAACCTCGACTGTATGAATTGCTCCGAAAAGAGGAAGCCGTGATCTGCCCGCATTGCCTTAAGACTATAGAAGACGGCGCCTCGTTCTGCCCCTACTGCAACGCATACGTTGGTCCAGGCGACGGTCCCGAGCATACCGAGTTCGTGTTCTGCGATGGTTGCGGGGCACGCCTGTCCCCGCACGATCGCACCTGTCCCAAGTGCGGGCGCCCCGCCCCGGGCATCCTTTCTAAAGACGCGGCCGCATCCGATTTGGCGGCAGGCCGCACGGCCGGCTTCCCGCGCTTGACGCAGGAGCAGATCGATACTGAGGTGCCCCATGCGCCGGCCTCTGCCGCCGCGGTGCTCTCGGATGCCGCCGATCCCAACGAGACCTGCGTGCTGCCGGCCTTCGACAAGGATTTTGGCATCCCCAAGGTCGATATCCCCACACCGGTGTCCCTGCGCGATGATGTCCAGCCCAAAAAGCAAAAGGCCAAGCGCAAGGTCCATCCCGACGAGGATGCCTATCACAAGCACAAGCGCCATATCCCCAAACCGCTTATCGTCATCGCGGTGCTCGCCGCCGTGTGCGGTGGTGCGTATTGGTTTGTGACTGCCGATCCTATGGGCGTCATGCCCGGCTTCTACGACCAGTTTGGCCAGGCTGCGCAGACGACCTTCCCCACGCGCCAAAAGGGCGAGGCGACCGAGGACGATACCAAGCAGGACGATTCTGCCGAGGTAGTCCAGGAAGAAACCGTGCTGACCGATGATCAGCTCTATACCAGGCTCGACGGTCTGTATCAGACCATCGTGTCCTACGGTGACGAGGACCAGATTGGCGAGGTCATCGATTCCTTTAACAACGGCTATCTCCGAACGCCGCTGTCCACCCGTCAGGAGCTGTCGCAGAGTGCTTACGCCCTGCGCGACCAGATTAAAAAGACGCAAGATGAGCTCAGCAACCTTAAGTACCAGGACGATACGGTCTATGCGGACGACATTGCCCACTTAAAGCAGCTTGCCGAGTGGATGTATGAGCGCGTCGACGTGATCTGCCAGAGTTGGGACATCTCGCTGGCCATTCCCGATGGCGAGTCGATGAGTTCTCACCAAAGCGAGATCCTGGCGCCCATCGCTCAGAGTGGCAACAGCGCGCTTAATCAGTACGACGCCAACGTGGGCTCCTGGAAGCCGCAGCAGCGTTCCTAAAATTAGTTCGCCATAGTCGGCATAACCTACGTGCGCAATTGATGTAAGCGCATGCTTATTGCTACAATTCGTACAAATATGCTTTAAACGCACGAGGAAGGAACCACATGTTTGGTTTTAAGAAAGAGCTCTACACGCCCGAGTATCAGCTTGCCGGCGACGAGTGCGCCGTTATCGAGACGTCGAAGGGTACCATCAAGGTCAAGTTTGACGGCGAGGGCGCTCCCATTCATGTCGCGAACTTCTGCGAGCTTTCTACGATGGGCTTCTATGATGGCCTTAAGTTCCATCGCTATGTGCCCGGTTTTGTCATCCAGGGCGGCGACCCCAATACCCGCGATATGTCCGGCGCCGACGTCGCCGCTGGTCTTGAGGGCCCCGACGGCATGCCCGGTACCGGTGGCCCCGGCTACTGCATCAAGGGCGAGTTTGCCACTAATCCGCGCAACAGCCATGTCGATGGCGCCCTTGCCATGGCACGCTCCATGGACCCCGATTCCGCGGGTTCGCAGTTCTACTTCTGCCTGGGCGCCCAGCATAACCTCGATTCCGGTTACACCGTCTTTGGTACCACGGTCGAGGGTCTCGATGTGATTTCGCAGCTGCGTGCCGGCGACGAGATCGTCCATGTCGAGATTGTTCACGAGTAAAGGGGACTTCCTTGAATAGCCAGCTGATCCAACAGGGCCGCGCCGCTTACCGCGCGGGTGATTTTTCCGCTGCAGCCCAGATGCTTGGGGCGGCAAAGACTCCCGATGAGATTATGGGCGAGGCCGATCACCTTCGTGGCAACGCCTTGATGCACCTGGGCATGTATGCCGAGGCCGCCGAGGCTTATGCTGCCGCCCTCAACGACGGCACCTACGGCAAGCGCGGCGCGCTGCTCACCAACCGCGGCAAGGCGCTCGCCGCCGTGGGCGACTACACGACGGCCGCCCAGGCGTTCTCTGCTGCTACGCAGGATGCTTCCTATGCCACGCCGTTCAAGGCCTATCTGGGCCTGGGTAACGCGCTGTTCCAGTCGGGCGACTATGCCAACGCAGGTACTGCCTTCCGTCAGGCCGCCATCGACGGCGCCAATCCGGCTCCTGCCGCCGCACTCGGCGAGCTTGGCCGTTGCTTCATTAAGCTCGGCCGTCCGGCGGATGCCGTGGAGACCTACCGCACGGCTATCGACTTTGCCGGCCCCCGCGACGATACGCGTGCGCTCAACGCCGGCATGGGTCAGGCACTTTCTGCCGCCGGCCGTCCCTCCGACGCACTCGACGCCTTTAACGCCGCTACTGCCGATGGCATCTACCAGCTCACCTCCGAGCAGGCCGATGAGCTTGCCCGCGTGCACGATTCGCTTGCCGCGCTGTCTGCCCAGACGGCTATGGCCACGGCTCCGGCGCCCGCGATGGACGCTCCTGCCGTCGATCCGCTCGATCCTACGGGCGCGACCGGTCAGTTTATGCCCGATCCCTCGGACACCGGCTTCTTTACGCTGTCCGAGTCCGAGATGGTCCAGCAGGACCGTCAGGATCGTAAGCAGGCCAAGGTCCGTCGTCGCCATCGCCACACGGGTCTCAAAGTCTTCATCGTGCTGCTTCTGCTCATTTTGATCGCCGCGGGCGGTCTGGGCTTTGTCTACACGCGCGGCTTTGGCTTCCCGTCCCAGGAGTCTGTCGTTACCGATCTGTTCCAGGCTGCCGGCGACGGTGACACCGCAAAGGCCGAGTCTTGCCTGGCATCGAGCCTGTCCGAGGACGCTAAGTCGATGATCATCTCCTCGATTCCGCAGGGTGCCACCGTGTCCGTCGAGGGCATGGATCAGTCCATGACCGAGACGACCGCTAAGGTGAAGGCATCGCTGTCCAAGGGCGGCGAGCAGGAGTACACCGTCAAATTCGTGCGCTCCGACAACCATATCGGCTGGGCCGTTTCCTCGCTCGATATGGATTTCTCGGCTGCTGACAACCAGTAGTGACCTTATGGGATTTAGCTTTGCCCGGCGCTTCACCGCAAGTGAGGTGCCGGGCTTGCGCTAGTATGATGAGCTAGTAGTTTTCCAGCAATCATCCAACACATCAGGAGTTGCGTTGTTTTCTTTGATGGATATGTTCTTCGGTAGCTATGCGGGCGATCTTGCCATCGACCTCGGCACCGCAAATACGCTTGTCTCCGTGCGCGGCAAGGGCATCGTCATTCGCGAGCCCTCTGTAGTCGCCATCGACAAGAACGACGAGCGCATCCTGGCGGTCGGTATCGAGGCAAAGCGCATGCTCGGCCGTACGCCCGGCAACATCGTGGCTGTTCGTCCCCTGAAGGACGGCGTCATCGCCGACTTCGATGTTACCGAGGCCATGCTTCGCTACTTTATCGACAAGGCGTCCGAGAAGCGCTATCCGTGGACCCCGCGCCCGCGCGTTGTCGTCTGCGTTCCCTCCGGCGTCACGTCGGTCGAGAAGCGTGCTGTCTTTGAGGCCACGATCCAGGCTGGCGCTCGCCAGGCCTATCTGATCGAAGAGCCTATGGCCGCCGCTATCGGCGCCGACCTGCCCGTCGAGGAGCCTACCGGCTCCATGGTCATCGACATCGGTGGCGGTACCACCGAGGTTGCCGTTATCGCTATGGGCGGCATCGTCGTCTCGCAGTCCATCCGTATTGCCGGCGACGAGTTCGATCAGGCCATCCTCACGCACGTTCGCGATGCCTACAACTTGGCCATCGGCGAGCGTACGGCAGAGGACATCAAGATCAAGGTCGGCTCCGCCGTGCCGCTCAAGGACGAGCTCGACGTCGAGGTCAACGGCCGCGACGTGATCACCGGTCTGCCCAAGACCGTGCGCATCGAGAGCGAGGAGATTCGTCGCGCACTCAACAAGCCGCTCGACGAGATGGCCAAGGCCGTCAAGGACGCGCTCGACGCTACGCCTCCCGATCTTGCCTCGGACCTTATGTACTACGGCATTTTGCTGACCGGTGGCGGCGCGCTGCTGCGCGGTCTCGACGTGCGCCTGCGCGATGAGACCGGCGTTTCGGTCAACGTCAGCCCCACGGCGCTCGATAACGTTGTTAACGGCTGTGCCCGCGTGCTCGAGGCCAATGCGTTTGATGGCGGCTTCGTCCAGACCAATGCTTAATTTCCAAAAGGTGGATTTCATTTGGCACGATCTTCGGGTTTCTCCACAAATCTGAATACCAAGCGACAATCAACGGGTATGCGCCCGTTGATTGTTTTCAGCCTGATTTCGGTGTTGCTGCTCACGTTTTATATTCGTGAGGGCGAGGCTGGGCCGATTCATGCCGTGCGTTCGGGCGTAACGACGATTACCTCGCCGGTGCGCTTTGTGGGTTCGGCTGTGGCGGCTCCCTTCAATGCCATCGGCAACGTGTTCTCTAACCTTACGGCGTCGCAGGACACGCTCGACGAGCTTAAGAAGCAAAACGAGGAACTGACCTCTAAGGTTGCCGAGCTCTCCGAGTCTCAAAAGACCGCCGAGCGTCTGGAGGGGCTGGTCGGCCTGCAGTCGACCTATAACCTCAAATCGACCGCTGCTCGTATCGTTGGTGCCTCGGGCGATGCCTGGACCTCGACCGTTACCATCGACAAGGGCTCTGCCGACGGCCTTACCATCAACATGCCCGTGACGAGTTCTGCCGGTGTTATCGGCCAGATCATCGAAGTCTCGGCCAAGACGTCCACCGTGCGCCTGATTGGCGACGAGAACTCGGGTGTGTCCGCCATGGTACAGGACACGCGCGCCCAGGGCATGCTGCAGGGTCAGGCTGACGGCACGCTGCGTCTTGAGTACGTGAGCGTCGACTCCGACGTTAAGGTTGGCGACATCATCGTGACCTCGGGCATCGGCGGTGTGTTCCCCAAGGGTCTACCGCTCGGCACCGTCTCGTCGGTTGAGAAATCGGCAAACGACGTGTACTACACCATTGTGGTGCGCGCTCAGACCACGGCCGAGAACAACGAGGAAGTGCTGGTCATTACCTCGCTGACCGATGAACAGTCGTCCTCGGATGAGGACGTGAGCACGGCCAACAGCACGCCGCAGGGAACGTCGCGCGATGCTGCAACCAAGACGAAGGACGAGAGCTCGGATGACAGTTCCGACACGTCCGAGACGACCGATTCTGGCTCGAACGAATAGGGGGCATGTCCATGGATCTACACGAGCAGGGGATGAGCTCCCGCACGTTTGTGATCGCTGCCATCGTGTGCGTGCTGCTGCAGGCAGGCCTGGCACCGCAGATCTCCATTGCGGGTGGTCGCGTCAACTTCATGATTATCCTGGTGTGCCTAAGCGTGTTCTCGGGCGACCCGACCCGTGCCGTCGTGTGCGGTTTTTGCAGCGGCTTGTTTTATGACCTGTCCGCTGCCGTGCCGGTGGGCGTTATGTCGCTCCTGCTGACCGTGGGTTCTTTTGCCCTGGTGCACAGTGCCGTCGGTCAGACGGGCGGTAGCCCGAGTGCGCGCGGCGTCACCGTGGGCGCCTTCGCGCTCGTCATTAATGTGATCTACAGCATCATCTTGCTGTTTATGGGTTTGGAGACGAGCTTTGTCGTGGCGATCTTCGGCCATGCACTGCCGTCCTCGATCCTGACGGGTCTGGTTGCCATTCCGTTTTTGATGTCCGGCGTCGTGCCGCAGTCCGGCTATGGATTCTCCGCGCGTGGCGGACGCCAGACGGGTATGCGCTTTAAGCCCAAGACCCGCAAGCTCAAATAGGGGAGGCCCGTAGATGTCTTCCCAGTTGACGGTTATTATCGCCGGTATCGTGCTGGTTGTGGCCATCGTGGTCGCGCTGGTCATCATGCGTCGTGGCGATTCCCGTTTTACCTACGATACGCAGCATGGAACGGCCCCGCGCGCCACCGAGGGCGAGGGCAATACCGCGGCGACCGCCTTTAAGGGCCGCTTTTCCATCCTCACCACGGGTGTGGGCGCGATGTTTGCGGCGCTTGCCGTCAAGCTGTGGGGCATGCAGATGGTCTCGTCGGAATATTACGAGAAGCAGGCCAATAGTAATCAGACTCGCACCGTTACCACACCCGCTGTGCGCGGTCGCATCCTTGACCGCAATGGCGTGGCGCTTGTCCAGAACCGTCCCTCACTTGCTGTCGTGGCCTACCGCGACCTTGCGGAGGATGAGGTTCTGGTTCGCCATCTTGCCAACGTGCTTGGAATGCCTTACGTGGCGGTCCTTCGCAATATTCAGGACAATACAGAGGGCGCTCAGAGCCTGCATACCATCGCGACGGACGTCCGTCGCTCCACGGTTGCCTATATTCAGGAGCATGCCGGCGAGTTCCCGGGCGTCAAGATTGCCGAGCGTACCGAGCGCCAGTATCCATATGGCGAGACGGCATGCCATATCTTGGGCTATACCGGCACCATTACCTCCGAGCAGCTCGAGGCCCAGAATAAGAAAACCTCTGGCGATGATGATGCTTCTGCTGGCAAGATTACGTACCAGTCGGGCGATATCGTGGGCCAGGCGGGCGTTGAGAGCTACTACGAAAACCTGCTGCAGGGTATTCGTGGCGAGCAGACCGTCAAGGTCGATGCCTCGGGCAATGTGACCGGTCAGGCCGGCGCCGTGCCGGCGAAGGCCGGCTCCGACATTAAGCTCACGCTCGACCTTAAGATCCAACAGGCCTGCGAGACGGCACTGGCGAGCGCTATCGAGCTTGCCAAGACCACTGGCTACAGCAATGCCGGCAACGGCGCTGTGGTGTGTCTCGATCCCAACAATGGCGAGATCCTGGGCATGGCGAGCGAGCCCAAGTTCGATCCGTCCGTCTTTATCGGCGGCGTCTCAAATGACGTGTGGACCGAGCTCAATGATGACAAGGGTTCGCACCCGCTGCTCAACCGCGCCATTAGCGGACAGTACATGTCGGCTTCGACCATCAAGCCGCTCTCGGCACTGGCCGGTCTTGAGTTTGGAACCTACACGTCGGGGCAGACGACCAACTGCACGGGCTATTGGACGGGTCTGGGCAAGTCGTGGGGCAAGTACTGCTGGCTGCATTCCGGCCACGGCACCATGACGCTGCAGTCGGGTATCGCCAACTCGTGCGACCCCGTCTTCTACGACATGGGCAAGGCGTTCTTTTATGACGAGAAACATTCCGAGGGGCTGCAGGAGGTCTTTCGTCGCTGGGGCCTAGGCAAGACCTGCGGTATCGATCTGCCGAGTGAGGGCGCGGGCCGTATTCCCGATGCCGAGTGGAAAGAGTCGTACTTCACCGACGCATCTGCCGAGGACCGCAAGTGGAATGCCGGTGATATGACGAACATTGCCATCGGCCAGGGCGACATCCTGGTGACGCCCCTGCAGATGGCGTGCGCCTATATGGGTCTTGCCAACGGCGGTAAACAGTACGTGCCTCACGTGTTTTTATCTGCCGTGTCGCGCGATGGCGACGGCGATGCCTATAAGTACAACGGCAAGGGCAAGAAGAAGCGCCTGGAGGCCAAGATCAACAGCGATTCGGATTTGGCTCTTGTTCGCAACGGCATGCACGACGTGATATACACGGCATCGACGTCCCTGGCGGCGCACTTTGGTACCCTGACGCCGCAGGTATACGGCAAGTCGGGCACGGGCGAGAAAAGCGGCGAGGACGAATACGCTTGGTTCTGCGCCTATGCACCGGCCGATAATCCCAAGTATGTCATCGCTACTGTCCTGGAGCAGGGCGGCGGCGGCTCAGATACCGCGATGCATGTCGTGCGCGACGTGCTCGGTGTGATTTATGACGAGCCCGATACCTCTTCGGCCTCGGGCGATTCTTCGGTTCGATAGGAGGTTGCGATGGATTTTTCTCCGGCGGATCTGTTCCGTTCAACCAAGACCGGCTCTCGCAGCAGCCTGGACCGCGTCAACAAGCAACTTTCGGCCTCGCGCGGCACGTTTCGCCAAAAGGTCCATATCGGTGTGCTCGTGGCTACAGTGGCGCTCGTCGCCTACGGTGCCATCATTATCTGGTCGGCTTCGCAGTTTAAGGCCGATGCTTCGTTCTCACGCCATCTGCTGGGAATTGGCATCGGCACGGTGCTGGCGGTGCTGGTCTGGCGCTCCGACCTGCGCGGTATTTCCAATTTCTCGACGGCGTTGCTCGTCATCGACCTGATCGTGATCCTCTCGCCCAAGATTCCGGGTCTGTCCTATACGGGCGGTCTGGGCATGACGGGCTGGATCAAGATTCCCGGTATCGGCTTGACATTCCAGCCGGTTGAGCTTGCCAAGCTCATCACCATCTTCTTTATTGCTACGCTTGGCTCGCAGTATAACGGTCGCATCGATACCGTTCGCGACTACGTCAAGCTCTGCGGCATGTTGTCCATTCCGTTTTTGGCCGTCGTCGCCATGGGCGACCTGGGCTCGGGCCTTGTCGTGCTGGTTTCGGGCGCCATCGTCATTTGTATGAGTGGTGCACGCCGCGAATGGGTGCTGTCGACCCTGGCCCTGCTCGTGGGCCTGGTGGCCCTCGTCCTGGCGCTCGATTCGGTCTTTGATTCGTTGCTCGGCCACGATGTGCTTATCAAGCAGTATCAGATGAACCGTCTGACGGTCTTTATCGACCCCGATAATGCCGATTCGGACGATGCCTACAACCTGCAGCAGTCGCTTATCGCCGTTGGCTCGGGTGGCTTCTTTGGTAAGGGTTTGGGCCATGCGACGCAGTCGGCCGGCGGCTTTCTGCCTGAGTTCCACACCGACTTCGTCTTCGCCTTTCTGTCCGAGACCTTTGGCTTTTGCGGCTCCTTTTTGCTGCTGTGCTTGTACGTACTGCTCATCTTCTCGACGATCCGCGTTGCTTTTAAGTGCGAGTCTCTGTTCCTACGCTTATCATGCGTAGGTATCGTCGGCATGTGGGCGTTCCAGACCTTCGAAAACATCGGCATGTGCATCGGCATGATGCCGATTACCGGTATTCCGCTACCGTTTATTAGCTTCGGTTCGTCTTCGATGATGATTCAGCTGCTGACGGTGGGTATCGTACAATCCATATGGCGGCATCGTTCGGGCGCCGCGTAACCGCTGGAGGGGTTTGCTATGAAAATTCCCGTAGATAAGCTGACCCGCGCTTTTAAGATGGGCGCGTCCGTTAAGAAGGATTCCGATACGCCGGTGCGCGTCTCGGTCTATCTGGATTCGTCCGCCTCGCGCTTTCTTGCCGAGACGGTGCGTGACGCCTTTGTGCCGCAGACGACCTCGGGTATTGTGCGCGTCGAGCGTCTGGGGGAGGAGCGAATTGCTCCAAAGACCGATACCGATGTGGTGCTGGTGCTCTCGTGTGGTTCCGACCGCTTGGAGAGTGCCGTGCAGGAGCTCGTGATCGCCGGCGCGCCCGTGTGCGTGCTTGCCGAGTCTGCTGTGGAGGTGCCGTTTATCGAGGAGTCCACGCCCATGCTCGGCGTGGTAGCGGCAACCGATAAGACGTATCTGCTCGAGACGCTTGCCCGCTGGATTCTCGATCGCACCGACAAGGAAACGGCTTTTGCGGCGAACTTTGCCTTCATGCGCATCGCGGCGGCCAATCGTATCATCACCTCGTGCGCGCTCACCAATATGGCGACCGGTGCGCTGGTGTTTTTGCCGGGCGCCGATTATCCCGTTATGGCGCTGGCGCAGGTGGGCATGCTCTTTGAGCTCGCTGCCGTCTTTGGACGCGGTATTAAGCCCGAGCGCGGCTACGAGGTCGCGGGCGTGCTTGCCGGCGGTCTTGTGATCCGCGCGGTCACCCGCGCGCTCGTCAAACAGACGCCGCATATTGGGTTTGCCGTCAAGGCGCTCACTGCTGCCGCGGGCACCTACGGCATGGGCCGTGCGCTTGTTTCGCTCTACGAGCGCGATGTCGACTACAGCCGTGCCAACGAGGTGGTCACTGCCACGTTCTCCCGCGTTCGCGATCTGGTGACCACGGTCGCGGGCGCTACCCGTCCTATGGCGTCCTACCAAGACGCATCCGATCTCGCTGCTTAGGGGTTTTCCGTTGCGCGTTGCATACCAAGACTGTTTTCATTTAATTGAGCCGTTGCTCGCCAAGGTCGAGAAGCCGAGCCGCTATATCGATCACGAGTGGGGCACGCTTTCCAAGGCCGATGCCGACTACCGTTGCTGCCTGATCTATCCGGATGTGTACGAGGTCGGTCTGCCCAACCAGGGCATCGCCATCCTCTACAACATCCTTAACCAGGCCGAGGGCATCTCCTGCGAGCGCGGCTATGTGCCGTGGCCCGATATGGGCGACGCCATGCGCGAGGCGGGTATTCCGCTGCTATCGCTCGAGGGTGCAGCGCCGGTCGCTTCGTTTGATATCGTCGGTCTGCATGTGCCGCACGAGATGGCGGTGACGAACTTCCTCGAGGCTTTGGACCTCGCTGGCATTCCGCTGTTAGCGGCCGACCGAGGTGAAGACGACCCAATCATCATCGCCGGCGGTCCCTCGGTGTACAACCCCGAGCCGTACGCGGCCTTCTTCGATGCCATCCTCATCGGTGAGGGCGAGGAATCGCTGCTCGAGACCTGCCAGCTGCATCGCCGCCTGCGTGACGAAGGGGTCCCGCGCGCGCAGATTGTCGAGCAGCTTGCATCCATTGCCGGCAACTACGTGCCGTCGCTCTATGAGGTTCGTCACGACGAGCCCTGCTCGCCGCATGGCTACACCGTGCCGCGTGAAGGCAAGGATGCGCCGACCGTGGTCTACAAGCGCGTCGTTGAGGATTTCGGCGCCACGAATCCGCTGTCGCAGTCGTGCGTGCCCTATGCGCAGCTGGTTCACGACCGCCTGTCTATCGAGATCCTGCGCGGCTGCGCCCGCGGCTGTCGTTTTTGTCAGGCCGGCATGACGTATCGCCCGGTGCGCGAGCGCTCGGCCGACCAGATCGTCTCGTCGGTGATTCAGGGTCTGGAAAAGACCGGCTATGACGAGGTGTCGCTGACCTCGCTTTCCACGACCGACCACTCCTGCATTCGCGACGTGCTCGGCAGGCTCAACCGTCGCCTGGAGGATACGGGTATACGCGTGTCTATTCCGTCGCAGCGCCTGGATTCGTTTGGCGTGGATATGGCCGAGTCGGTCGCCGGCGAAAAGAAGGGCGGCCTGACGTTCGCGCCCGAGGCCGGCAGCCAGCGCATGCGCGACATCATTAACAAGAACGTGACCGAGGAGGACCTGGACCGTGCGGCCAAGGCGGCCTTCGAGGCCGGCTGGAACCGCATGAAGCTCTACTTTATGATGGGCCTTCCCGGCGAGCGCGATGAGGACATCGTGGCCATCGCCAATCTGGCCGATCACGTGCTGGAGCTCGGTCGTTCCGTGGTGCCCAAGGCTCGTCGCGGCTCGATCTCGGTGTCCATCTCGGTTTCGGTCTTTATCCCCAAGGCTGCCACGCCGTTCCAGTGGTGCCCGCAGCTCGACTACGACGACGTCAAGCGTCGCCAGAAGTTGCTTATCACGAGCGTTCGCAACCGTGCCGTCCGCGTGCATTACCACGATGCCGAGACCTCGCTCATCGAGGCCGCGCTGTCCCGCGCCGGTCGTGACATGACGCCCGTCATCATCGATGCTTGGCGCTCGGGCTCTCGCTTTGACGCCTGGGCAGAGCATTTCTCGCTCGATAACTGGAAGGAAGCTGCTGCCAAAAACGGCATCGACCTCAATGAACTCGTGCACCTGCCCTACGAGTTGGACTGGCGCCTGCCGTGGGAGCACGTGAGCCCCGGCTGCACGCGCGGCTTCCTTGAGCGCGAGTACCGTCGCTCGCTCGAGGGCGTCACGACTCCCGACTGCACCCGCACGTCGTGCACCGGCTGCGGGATCTGCCCCACGCTCCACGCCAAGAATGTATTGATGGGTGATCGCGCATGAGTGAGCGCCTGACCGACAACCCCTCGCTCTTTAGGCTTCGTGTTCGCTATGGCAAGCGCGATCGCCTTAAGTACTTGGGCCATCTCGAAGTAATCCATACCATTGAGCGCATCGTGCGCCGTGCGGGACTTCCCTATGCCGTCACGCAGGGCTTCTCTCCGCACATGCGCGTGGGCTTCTCTTCGGCGCTACCGGTTGGTACGTCGTCGACCTGCGAGTGGTATGACCTGTTTATGACCGAGTTCGTGGCGCTCGACGAGGCGTTTGGGCGCCTGGCCGCGGCGTCTCCGGCCGATCTGGCGCCCATTGAGGCGGCGTACATCGACGTGCGCACGCCGGCCTTGACGGCGCAGCTCACGCGCCTGTCGTATCGCATCGATCTGCACTTGGATCCCGAGGCGCCCGTAAGCGCCGACGAGGTGCGTCGTGCGATCGACACGCTGCGCGCGGACCATGGCATCGACTACGCACGCGGCAAAAAGAGCAAGCGCTTGGATTTGGATCACACGCTCGTGGGCTATGAACTCACGGCGGGGGAGCGCCCGGACCATTTAGTGCTCATGCTCGACACCCATGCCGACAACGAGGGCTCCATGCGTCCGGAAATTTTGCTTTCTGCTGCTGATGTTTTGTTGCAGGGCTTGACCCCGGGCGTGGATGCACCTATTGTTTCCACCGGTATGCAAGACCTCGTGACCATCTGCTCCTACGATGTCGAGCGTCAGAATCAAGCATGCGAGGACGACGAGGGCCGACTCGTCAGCCCCATACCTGTGCGAACTTGTGGATTTGCTCCACATACTCGTTGACGGGGGTATTTTCGCCTGCTACTATATTCGGCTGTTGCACTAACTGATGCATGAAGGGCAAGTAAACATGTACGCAATCGTTAACACGGGCGGCAAGCAGTACAAGGTCGCCACCGACGATGTCATCACCGTCGAGAAGATCGAGGGCAATGAGGGCGACAAGGTCACCCTGCCGGTTATCTTCCTCAACGATGGTAAGAAGATCGTCACCGATCCCGACAAGCTGGCCAAGGCCAAGGTTACCGCTCAGATCGTTGAGCAGTTCAAGGGCGAGAAGCAGCTGGTCTTCAAGTTCCACAAGCGCAAGCGCTATCGTCGTCTGAAGGGTCACCGTCAGCAGCTCACCAAGCTGAAGATCGTGAAGGTTCAGGCTACCTCCCGCGCCAAGAAGGCTGTCAAGGCAGAGGCTGAGGCTGTTGCCGAGGCTCCCGTCGCCGAGTAGATTACACTCGTAACGAAAGAGTAGGTATACACAATGGCACACAAAAAAGGACTCGGTTCCTCCCGTAATGGCCGTGACTCCCGCGGTCAGCGCCTTGGCACGAAGCGCTATGCCGGCCAGACGGTAACCACGGGCACGATTCTCGTCCGTCAGCACGGCACGCACATCCACCCGGGTGAGAACGTTGGCCGTGGTAAGGACGACACGCTGTTCGCGCTGGTCGACGGTACCGTTGAGTTCCACAAGGGTATCAAGCACAGGGTCAGCGTACGCCCGCTCGCGAACGCGTAATTCACCCTTCATAGAGCACATATGTGGGAGGCACTTGAGTTTTAGGATTCAAGGGTCTCCCTCTTTTTGTAGGAGGCGATTCTGTTGTCACAGTTCACCGATATCAGCCGCATTAACGTGTGCGGCGGCGACGGCGGAGCCGGATGCATGTCGTTTAGGCGCGAGGCATTTGTCCCCAAGGGCGGCCCCGATGGCGGCGACGGCGGTCGTGGCGGCAATGTCGTCATCCAGGCCGATGCTCAGCTGTCTTCGCTGATCGATTACCGCTTTAAGCATCACTTCCGCGCCGAGCGTGGCACGCACGGGCAGGGTGCCCGTCGTAACGGTAAGAGCGGCGAGGACCTGATTCTCAAGGTCCCTATGGGTACCGTGGTGCGCGAGCTCGATCCCGAGACGCAGACCCCGATGTTCGAGATTGCCGACCTGGTGCACGACGGCGAGCGCGTCGTCGTGGCGCCCGGCGGTGCCGGCGGTCTGGGCAACACGCACTTTGTGACGTCGGTTCGCCGCGCGCCCGCGTTCGCTCAGCTGGGCGAACCGGCCGAGGAACACTGGATCGAGCTCGAGATGAAGCTTATGGCCGATGCCGCGCTTGTGGGCTTTCCCTCGGTGGGTAAGTCATCGCTCATTGCGCGCATGAGTGCCGCCCGCCCCAAGATTGCCGACTACCCGTTTACCACGCTCGTGCCCAATCTGGGCATGGTGCGTGCCGGCGAGTACTCCTATGTCGTTGCCGACGTCCCCGGCCTCATCGAGGGTGCGAGCGAGGGCAAGGGTCTGGGCCATCAGTTCCTGCGCCACATCGAGCGTACGGCCCTAATCATGCATGTCGTCGACATGACGGGTGGTTTTGAGGATCGCGATCCGGTCGAGGACTATCGCATCATCAACCGCGAGCTCGAGCAGTATGGCGCCGAGCTTTCGGAGCGTCCGCAGATTGTCGTTGCCAACAAGTGCGACGCGCCGGGCACGGCCGATAAGATTGCCGACCTCAAGCGCGCGGCGCTCGACGATGGCCATATGTTCTTTGCCGTGTCTGCTGTTACGGGCGCCGGCCTCAACACGCTGATGCTTGCCGTGGGCGAGCAGGTGGCTAAGCTTCGCGCCGAGCTGGCGGTCTCTGATGAACCGGTCGATCTGCGCGACGAGGAGTGGGAGCGTCGCCGCCTGCAGCGCGAGAAGCGTTTCCGCATTGTCCAGGAAGAGCCCGGTGCCTTCCGCGTGGTCGGTCGTGCCATCGAGCGCATGGTCATCCAGACCGACTGGGAAAACGAGGAAGCCGTCATTTACCTGCAGCATAAGTTTGCGCGTATGGGTGTTGACGACGCGCTCGAGAAGGCCGGTTGCCGTGCGGGCGACGAGGTCCGCATTTGCCAGCGCGCCTTTGACTTTGAGGGCGCCGAGGACTTCTCGGAGTACGAAGAGCTCGAGGATGCTGGCGAGGACGTTGCCGTCGAGGCCATTGACGTGGCCGATGCTGCGGACGAGGGCGTCGAGGTTGTCGATGCGGCGGATGCCGAGGACGATGCCGAGACCTCGGAGGGCGAGTAAGCCATGTCGCTGCGCGGTGGAATCGGTCTGCCCGAGCTTCCTCTAGAGGACGGGCAGGAGTTTAGGCTCGGCATTATGGGTGGCACCTTTGATCCCATCCATTACGGGCACCTGGTGACCGCTGAGCAGGCGCGTGAGTCCCTCGACTTGGATGCCGTGCTCTTTATGCCGGCGGGCACGCCTGCCTTTAAGCTTGACAAGCCGGTGACGCCTGCCGAGGACCGTTATGCCATGACGGTCCTCGCCACCGCTGCGAACCCGGCCTTTTTGGCGAGTCGGTTCGAGATTGACCGTCCGGGTGTAACCTATACGGCCGATACGCTTCATGCCCTTCGCGACTTTTACCCGCCGCAGGTAAAGCTCTACTTTATTACGGGCGCCGACGCGATTATCGATATTGTTACCTGGCATGATGCCGAACGAATCGCTGAGCTTGCTACCTTTATTGCGGCGACACGACCGGGCTTTGATATCGATACGGCGCGTGCCCGAATCAAAGAGTCGGGGCTGCCGTTCGACGTGCGCTATATTCAGATTCCGGCGCTGGCGATCAGCTCGACGAACATTCGTAAGCGAGTTGCCCGCGGTATGAGCGTGCGCTATCTTACGAGCGAGTCCGTGCTCGGCTACATTCGCAAACGCAGGCTATATGCCGATTTGGGCCAAGAAGATTTTGAGTGATGGGGGTCTACGTTGTCGGTAGAGGATCAGTTTGAGGGCGATGAGCGCGCGCTGCTCAAGCGCATTCAAGAGCTGCTCGATGTTCGCATGAAGGATAAGCGCAAGCGCTATGTGCATTCGCTGGGTGTTGCCGAGACCGCACTTCATCTGGCCGAGGTCTACGGCGTTGACCGCTTTGATGCCGCTGCCGCCGGCCTGATCCATGACTGGGACAAAGTGCTCTCCGACGACGAGCTGGTCACGCGCGCTCTGCATTACGGCATTAAGATTGCCGGCTCTCCTTCCGCCGCGACGCCGCTTTTGCATGGCCCTGTTGCCGCCTATGAGCTTCCGCAGCTTTTTCCCGAGCTGTCGCCGGCCGTTTTCCAGGCTGTCGACCGTCACACCGTGGGTGCCTGCGACATGACGCAGCTCGATATGGTGGTCTTTGTGGCCGATGCCATCGAGCCCAACCGCCACGGCGACTATGCACATGCGCTGCGCAAGATGGTGGGGGAGTCGACGCTCGACGAGTTGTTCTTCTCCTGTTTTGCGCAGGGTTTGGTCTATGTGATTCAGTCCGGGCGCTATCTTTATCCCACGGCTATTTCGATTTACAACCATTACGCCCAGCTGCGCTAGCTCGGGCTGTCTAGAAAGAGGTATTCCATGGCCGACGAGACCATGACCGACGAGCAGATTCTTGAAGGTGTGGAGCACAAGAGCTTCGTCGCCACGTCCGACCGCACTGCCGCCTCGCTGTCTGCGAGCGGTGTCGCCGCCGAGGATGTCGCCCGCGCCGCCGCGCAGGCCGCCTACGACAAGAAGGGCGAGGACGTTCAGGTGCTCGACCTGACCGAGCTTTCCGACGTATGCGACTACTTTGTGCTTGCCACCGGTACCAACAACCGCCAGGTCGATTCTATCGTCGACGAGATCGAGGAGAAGGTCGCCGAGGCTTGCGGCGAGCACCCGTTCTCCATCGAGGGTCGCGAGCAGAAGACCTGGATGCTCATGGACTATGGTTCGGTTGTCGTCCACGTCTTCACTCCCGAAGCCCGCGACTTCTACCGCCTCGAGAAACTCTGGGGAGACGCCCCCCAGCTTCCCCTCGACCTCCTCTAAATGATTTTTCTGGGACGGGGATAAAATAATCATTGCTACCGTTTGCCGAACCGCTCACCTTTGTCGGGCGGTTCGGCCTTTTTCTTCCTTTCCTTTTGTATGCTGTGACTACTGCATCCTTGGAAGGGAGGGTTTCGATGACTCGTGTTGCCCGTGCGTTGTCCGAACTCGGCCATTATCACGTCATGCTCAAGGGCTGTGCTGGCCAGCTGATCTTCGAAGACGATGACGATCGCCTTTATTTTCTCAATCTATTGAACAGACGATTTACGTCCGCTCATATTCGCCTTCTTGCCTGGTGCCTCATGGACAATCATGTTCACCTGCTATTTGATGATCTCGATAATCAGATGAGCGTTGCTATGCATGCGATTGATACGGCATATGCGAAACACTTCAATCAAAAAACCGGCCGCCGCGGACCGGTGTTCCAGGAACGATTCAAGAGTGTGATCATTTCTGACGACAAACAGCTGCTCCGTTGCGTCCGATACATACACGACAATCCTGCAAAAGCAGGTATTTCTTCTGCTCCTCTGTATCGCTGGAGCAGCTTCCATGAGTATTTCTCTCATCCCGAAATTTGTGATTGTGAAGGTATTCTCAATCTGTTTGGGGGTACGGAAGCGTTTTATCTTTCGAGTACCGACGGCAAGCCTAATCCCTATTTTATGCCCGAAGGTAAGCATATCTCCGATATGGATGCGCTGGAAGTTGCCCGGGCTCTTTTGGCTCCGCATGAGCCTTATCAGCTTAAAACTTTGCCGAAATCAGAGCGAAATCGTCTTCTGGCAGTGTTGAGGCATCGGGGGTTTACGATTGACCAGATTTCGCGTCTGACGGGAATTGGGACCAATATCATTCAAAGGGCGAAATGACGCTCCAAATGATTAAAAAATCCCCGTCCTAGAATAATCATTCGCAGCTGCCCGGCTTTCTTTTTGCCTAAGGGACTAATCGTTGAAGCGGGATTGACGGCCGAAGGATAGGGCGGTGTCGCCGAACTTGTCTCGGACGGCGTCGATGGCGACCGAGAGGTCGCGACGGTCGCTGGATTGGGCTCCGCGGCCGTCGATTTCGCAGAACAGGTCGGTCTGGATGCCGCCCTGATGGTCGAAGTCGCTCATGCCGACGCCCGCCAAGCGCACGTGCATACCTTTCTGCCAGATCTTGTCGAGCAGCTCGAGCGCCACGGCCACAAAGATATTCTCGTCATCGGTGGGGTGGGGAAGTCGGCGCTGTGCCGTGCGTCCGCTGCCGTAAGAATACTTAAGCTTAAGCGTTACCGTGGCACCCGTTAGTCCCTGACGGCGCAGGCGGCGTCCCACTGACTCTCCCAGCAGCGCAATCGCCGCTTCGATGTCCCCGCGCTCAGTCAAATCTTTCGCAAAGGTGCGTTCATTGCTGACCGACTTGACCTCGCGCTCTTCATCGAGACTCGTAACTTCGGAGATTTCGAGTCCCAGCGCACGCTGGCGCATGCGTTCGCCATTGACGCCAAAAATAGAGGCCAAGGTTGATTCCGGTGCGCGTGATAGCTCGCCGAGCGTGTAGATGCGCATACGACGCAGTCGCTCCTCGGCCGAGCGTCCGATGCCGCTCATGGCAGATACCGGCAGCGCGGCCAAAAAGCGCTGCTCGGTTCCGGGGCGCACGATGGTCAGCCCAAACGGCTTGTCCCGCTCGCTTGCGATCTTTGCGACCGTCTTGTTGCAGCCCACGCCAATGGAGCAGGTCACTCCCAGCGCTGCCACGCGGTCGCTTATGCGCCGTGCAACCTGCAACGGGTCTTCGGGTGCAAAACGACCCGGTGTGATATCGATAAAAGCTTCGTCGATGGATACACGCTCAACGCGCGGGGTCTCGTCGGCGAGGATCGCCATGACCTGCGCGCTGACCTCGCGGTAGCGATCGAAATGCCCATGCGTCCAAATGGCTTGCGGACAGAGGCGCCGTGCCTCGGCCGAGGGCATGGCTGAGTGCACGCCAAAGCGACGTGCCTCGTATGAGCAGGTGGACACGACGCCGCGGGAATCGGCATCGCCGCCCACGATGAGCGGCTTGCCGCGCCACTCGGGATGATCGAGCATCTCCACGCTCGCAAAAAACGCATCGAGATCCATGAGGCCCACCGCCGGACCCGTCCAGGGCGGCGGCGTGACGCCCGCAGCATCCTTATAACCGTATGTATGTTCGCGTCTTTTCATGGCATGAGTATACCGCGCAGCTCATGTGGGGTGCGTGGATGTGCTTGCAAATCGCAAATTCTTGTCTAAGATATGGATTTGCCTTCGACTACACCGAAGAAGTTGGTCTCACGGACTTCACCTGCCCGCGTCGATGGCGTATTATGTTCAACTGTTTGTTTGTAGTTGCAGCCTAAAGCTGCTTGGTTGGAGGAGTTTCCTTTGGCAGTCAAGATTCGCCTTGCTCGTCACGGCGCTAAGAAGCGTCCGTACTACCGTGTCGTCGTCGCCGATTCCCGCGCCCCGCGTGACGGTCGTATCATCGAGGAGGTTGGCCGCTACAACCCGATGACCGCCCCCAAGACCATCAATCTCGATCTCGAGAAGATCGCTGACTGGCAGTCCAAGGGCGCTCAGCTCACCGACGCTGTCGCTGCTCTGGTCAAGGCCGCCAACGAGGGCGAGAAGACCGAGACCGTCGTCAAGAAGTCCAAGAAGCAGCTCGCCAAAGAGGCCGAGGCCGCTAAGGCTGCCGCTGAGGCCGCTGAGGGCGCCGAGGAGTAAATCGTGCCTGAGGTTGACGCTGCACAGCTCGAGGGTGAGGCAATGCTCTCAGATCGCATCGCCGATCTCGTCGAATATCTCGTTGTTCAGATCGTCGACGACCCGGATTCCGTGAGCCTTGAGGTCATCGATGGTGACGACGCCTCCACGATTGAGGTTTCGGTTGCCGAGGATGACGTCGCTAAGGTCATCGGCCGTCGTGGCCGTACCATCAAGGCCATTCGCACGCTCGCCCGTGCACTGGCCGCTCGCCTCGACACTGCAGTCGAGGTAGAGGTTCTGGGCTAGGACCTTGAGGTCCCAGTACAAAAACATCGCCCGTGTGGTCAAGCCGCACGGAAGGAAGGGGGAGGTCCTCGCGCAGCCGCTGCGGGGGCTTCCTTCTGTATTGACGCCGGGTATGCGCGTCGCCTTGACGCCGCCGGCGCTCAAGCGTGACCGTTTTTGCACGGTCACATCCGTCACCGATACGGGCGATGGCGATCTGGTCTCGTTTGAGGGCATTGATGACTTGACGGCCGCCGAGGGCATCACCGGATGCTACGTGCTGGCAAATCGTGACGACTTTGAGCTCGATTCGCTCGACGCCGCCTATACCGATCTGATGGGTCGCGAGGTGGTCGACGAGCGTTTCGGTTCGCTCGGCACGATTGTCGAGATCATGTCGACGCCCGCCAACGATGTTTGGGTTGTCGAGGGCGATCGGTACGGCGAGGTGCTGATTCCCGTGATCGAGCAGGTTGTGCTCGATCTTCCCGATCAGGGGACAATTTCCGTCCACGTTATGGACGGGTTGATTGATATGGACAAGTAGGGAGGACAACATGCTGATTGAGACCCTTTCGGTCTTTCCCGAGATGTTTGAGCCCGTCATGTCCACATCGATCTTGGGCCGCGCCCGCAAGGCCGGCCTTTTTGATTTTAAGGCCTATAACCTGCGCGACTGGACTCACGACCGCCATCGTACCGTCGATGACGAGCCGTACGGCGGCGGGCAGGGCATGCTCATGAAGGTCGAGCCCATCGCCGAGGCCATCGAGGCTATTAGCTCCGAGGGTCCCAAGCCCACCGTGGTGTTCTTTACGCCCTGCGGCGAACCCTTTACGCAGCATGTGGCCGAGCGCCTGCTCAAAAGCGAGCGCCTGCTGTTTGTTTGCAGCCGCTACGAGGGCGTCGACGAGCGCGCTTATGCGTATGCCGACGAGCGCCTGTCGATCGGCGACTACGTGCTTACGGGCGGCGAGCTTCCCGCTATGGTCGTTGCCGATGCCGTCGTACGTTTGATTCCCGGCGCCCTTGGTGACGAGATGAGCAATGTCGATGAGTCGTTCTCGACTGCCGAGGACGGTGGCCTGCTCGAGTACGCGCAGTACACCCGTCCCGCCGAGTTCAACGGCGAGGGCGTGCCGCCGGTGCTCGTGAGCGGTGACCATGCCAAGGTTGACGCCTGGCGCCGTAAGAATGCCATCGAGCGCACCTGCCGCTGGCGTCCCGACCTGATCGAGACGGCGCGGCTTACGCCCGAGGAGCGCGCATACGCGCAGGACATCCTGGACGCATCGTATTCGCAGAGCAAGGAGTGAGAATGGTTCCATCGCAGCATTCCGTGCTAAAGGGTGCGTTTGAGTGGATCGTGGTCGTCGCGATCGCACTGGTCGCCACCTTCCTGATTCGCTCGTTTGTGGCCGAACCCTTTGTGGTGCCCACTGGCTCCATGGAGTCCACGATCGAGATCGGCGACCAGATCCTGGCGCAAAAGGTGAGCCTTGAGCTCGGCCAGCCTGTCAGCCAAGGCGATATCGTGGTGTTCCACAACCCCGATGGCACCTCCGAGCACGATGTTCTCGTCAAGCGTGTTATTGCCACGGCCGGCCAGACGGTCGACCTTCAGGACGGCAAGGTGGTCGTTGACGGCCAGGCGCTCGACGAGGACTACACGACCGGCATGAGCTGGCCGCTTTCGGTCCAGGCTCCCGGCGCTCAGGTAAGCTATCCCTACACCGTTCCCGACGGGTGCGTGTGGGTGATGGGCGACAACCGCGAAAACTCTGCCGACTCACGTTACTTTGGTCCCGTCGATCGCTCTGATTTGATCGCCGTGGCGCTTGTGCGCTACTGGCCGCTCAACCGCATCGGCGCTATCGACTAAAAACCGCTATAGTACAGTACCTAACCGTGTAATCGTTTCGACGAGGGGATATTAGAGGCATGAACGCTTCATCGCTTTCCTTCCAAGACATCATCCTGCGCCTCCAGCAGTACTGGGGCGAGCAGGGCTGCGTCATTATGCAGCCCTATGACTCCGAGGTCGGTGCCGGTACCTTCCACACCGCGACCACGCTGCGCTCGCTCGGTCCCGCCGAGTGGCGCACCTGCTACGCTCAGCCTTGCCGCCGTCCCGCCGACGGCCGCTACGGCGAGAACCCCAACCGCATGCAGCACTACTATCAGTTCCAGGTGCTCATCAAGCCGTCGCCGGTCAACGCCCAGGAGCTCTACCTGGGTTCGCTGGCTGCCATTGGCCTGGACCCCAACGACCATGACGTCCGTTTTGTCGAGGACGACTGGGAGAGCCCGACCCTGGGCGCCTGGGGCCTTGGCTGGGAGGTCTGGCTCAACGGCATGGAGGTCACGCAGTTCACGTACTTCCAGCAGGTGGGCGGCATCGAGGTCGACCCCGTGCCCGTCGAGATCACCTACGGCCTGGAGCGCATCGCCATGTACGCCCAGGGCGTCAACTCCGTCTACGACCTGGTGTGGAGCTATCTGCCCGACGGCACGCCTATGACTTATGGCGACGTGTTCCTGGAGAACGAGCGTGAGTTTAGCGCCTACAACTTTGAGGTCGCCAACGTCGAGATGATGCGTCAGAAGTTTGACGACTACGAGGCCGAGTGTCATTCCTGCCTTGAGCGCAAGCTGCCGCTGCCCGCATACGACTGCGTCATGAAGTGCAGCCATGCCTTCAACCTGCTCGATGCCCGCGGCGCACTATCCGCGGTCGAGCGTGCCAACTACATCCTGCGCGTCCGCGCCGTCGCCAAGGCGTGCTGCGAGGCCTATATGGCCGAGGTCGCCGGAGTCAACGAGAATGCCGACCAGGAAGGCGAGGTGGCGTAAGCCATGGCAGACGCTAAGGATTTCCTGTTTGAGATCGGTACGGAGGAAATGCCCTCCGCACCGCTGAACAATGCCGTCAAGCAGCTTGGCACCATGATTGCCAAGGGTCTCGACGAGGCCGGTCTGGCCCATGGCGAGGTCCGCGTGATTTCGAGCCCGCGTCGTTTGGCTGCGCTCGTGGCCAACGTCGCCACTGCGACCGATGAGGTCCATGAGGTCAAGCGCGGCCCCGCGGCAAACATTGCCTTTGATGCCGACGGTAACGCCACCAAGGCCGCCCAGGGCTTTGCCCGCAAGTGCGGTGTGGCTGCCGAGGACCTGGTCCGTCGCGAGGACACCGACGGCCGCGAGTACGTGTTCGCCGAGAAGAACATTCCCTCCGCTCCGGCTACGCCGATCCTGACGTCTCTGTGCGAGAAGACTATCGCCGGCCTGCAGTGGCCCAACTACCGCAGCCAGCGCTGGGGCCACGAGCACGCTACGTTTGTTCGTCCGGTCCGTTGGATCTGCTGCCTTTTGGGCGAGGACGTCGTGCCCGTGTCGTTTGCCGATGTGACGAGTGGCAATACCACGCGCGGACATCGCGTTCTGGGCCCCGGTGACCATGTGGTCGCCAGCCCCGCCGTCTACGAGCAGGTGCTCGAGGACGCCGGCGTGCTCTCTGCCGAGCGTCGCCGTGAGGCTATCCTTGCCGGTATCGCCGAAGTCGAGGCCGCTCGCCCCGGCTGCCATGTCGACACGCCCAAGAAGGTCTTCGAGGAGGTCATCAACCTCTGCGAGTGGCCGACGGTGCTCGTCGGTACCTTTGACGAGGAGTTCCTCAAGGTCCCGCACGAGATCATCTGCGAGTCCATGCTCACCAACCAGCGCTACTTCCCGATTTATGACGGCGAGGGCAAGCTCACGCGTGAGTTCGTAGTCGTTTCCAACAGCAAGCCCGAGAATGCCGAGCGCGTGATCGACGGCAACGAGCGCGTCGTGCGCGCCCGTCTGGACGACGCCAAGTTCTTCTATGAGGAGGACCTGAAGATCTCCCTTGACGAGTTCCGCGAGCGTCTGGCCAAGGTCGCCTTCCAGGAGAAGCTCGGTAGCGTGCTCGCCAAGTCCGAGCGTATTGAGCAGCTCGCGCTCGCCATCGCCCGCGAGGCTCACCTGGGTGCCCATCTGGCCGCCGATGCGGCTCGCGCCGCTCACCTGTGTAAGGCCGACCTGGTGTCTAACGCCGTCGTCGAGTTCACGAGCCAGCAGGGCGTGATGGGCGGTTACTACGCCATCGCGATGGGGGAGAACGACGGGGTCGCCCATGCCATTCGCGATCATTATCGTCCCCGCTTTGCCGGTGACGAGCTGCCCGAGGGCACCGCTGGCTGCATCGTGGCCTGTGCTGACAAGCTCGATACCATTGCCGGTATTTTTGCCATCGGCGAGCCCCCGACCGGCTCTTCCGACCCGTACGCGCTGCGTCGCGCCGCCATCGGCATCATCAACATCCTGCGCGATCGTCTGCCGATTGACCCCACGTCGCTGATCGACTTCGCCCTTGAGCTCTACAGTGAGCAGGGCATTGAGTTCGACGCCGCCGAGGTCGCCCAGCAGGTTCGTGACTTCTTCCATGGCCGCCTGGTGAGCATGGCCCGCGACGAAAAGGTCCCGGCCGATACCGTTGCCGCCGTCTCCGCGGTGCACATCATCGCTCCGTCCGTCTTCTTCGCCCGCTGCGCCGCCCTCGACGAGGCCCGCAAGAACGACGCTGAGACGTTCGACAACCTTGCGACCGCCTATGCTCGCGCCGCGCATATCTCCAAGCCCGAGCTGGGCGTGGAGTACGACCGCAGCCTGATGGGCGAGGTCGAGCTCGAGCTTGCCGATGCCTCCGAGGCTGCTCAGACCGCTGTAGATGCCGCCCTCGCTGCCGAGGATTACCCGGCCGCATTTGCTGCCCTCGCCGCCCTGCGCGCGCCCATCGACCGTTTCTTCGACGAGGTTATGGTCATGGACAAGGACGAGCAGCTCCGCGATAATCGCCTTAAGCTGCTCAACCGCTTCGAGGCCGTTTTCTCCGGCATCGCCAACATCGGTGAGCTTGCCCGCAAAAAGTAAGCCAGCCTGCGCATAAGCGCAAAAGGAGCCCCGCATGGATTGCCCGGTCACCGCTCGTCCCACCGTTATCGTTATCTCCGACTCGCTCGGTGATACCGCTTGTGAGGTGGTGCTTGCGGCGTCCGGGCAATTTGATGAAGGGGCTTTTCGTGTTTTGCGCCTGCCTAAGGTGACTTCTGTGGAGCAGGTCAAGTCATTTGTGGGGCCGCGCGTCGATGCCGACCATCGCGATATCGCCGTGTTCCATACCATCGTCGACCCGGCGCTACGTGCCCGCGTGCTCGATTACTTGGGTATGTTGCATATCCGTTCGGTCGACTTGATCGGCCCCACGCTCGCCGTGCTGTCGTCGCTCATCGGTGTACCGCCCAAGGGCGTTGCGGGCGTGATTCACAGGACCGATGACCGCTATTTCCATCGTATCGAGGCCATGGAGTATTTCGTTGAGCACGATGACGGGCGCGGTTGCGACGATCTGTCGGGTGCCGATATCGTGCTGCTGGGCGTATCGCGCACGTCCAAGACGCCGCTGTCGATGTATCTGGCCTATCAAGGTTACAAGGTTGCCAATGTTCCTTTGGCCCATGGCATGGAGCCGCCCAAGTCGATTTACGAGGTCGACCCGATGCGCCTGTTCGGCCTGATTTCGACCGTCGATGTGATTTCCGAAATTCGTGATAGCCGCTTGGGCGATGACTACGCTCGTGCCGTTGCCGGCTCCTATGCCGAGCCCGAGAGCGTGCGCAGCGAGCTTGAGGAAGCCCGTGCCCTCATGAAGCGCCTGGGCTGCTTTGTGGTGCGTACCGACGGCAAGGCCATCGAGGAAAGCGCTGCCGAGATCATTAGCCACTTGGAGGAAATCCAAGAAGCCCGTGCCCGCCGAGCCGCCCGTCGAACTCAACAAAAGTAGCTACTTATGGTAAAGCGATTTAGCAAAAACATTGCATCTGACCTGTTTTTTTCTTGTAGTGGTATCTTCATAAGGTAACCACCTTTACCTACCGTTTACCGCCATATTTACCACGTTTACCAACCCCCGCGTCCTCTGCGCAAGCCCGCTCAATGCCCGCCGTATAGTACCCTCACGGCTCGCATCCGGCGGGTCGATTCGTTACCACGGTCGTGCGCGTAAGTGCATGGAAGGGGAAGTATCGTGAGCGATTGCAAGAGGGTTTACCGTTTTGGAACCGACGCCCAGGGCACCCGTGTCACTGAGGGCGACAAGTCCATGAACTTCGTGCTTGGCGGCAAGGGCGCAAACCTTGCCGAGATGAGCCGTATCGGCCTGCCGGTTCCCGGTGGCTTTACCATTACCTGCCAGACCTGTGTCGAGTACTCCGGTGCCGGCAACGTGTGGCCCGAGGGCGCACTCGATGAGATCGTTGCTGCCGAGGCAGACCTCGAGGCCCGTTGCGGCAAAAAGCTCGGCGACGCCTCCGATCCGCTGCTCGTGTCGGTTCGCTCGGGCGCTCCGTTCTCCATGCCCGGTATGATGGACACGGTCCTCAACTTGGGTCTCAACGACGACTCCGTTCAGGGTCTCATTGCCCAGACGCAAAACCCGCGTTTTGCCTGGGATAGCTACCGCCGCTTTATCCAGATGTTCTCAAACGTCGTCATGGGTGTCGATGCCGACCTGTTCGAGAACGCCCTGACCCAGGCCCGCCTGGTCGCCGGCGTTCGCGTCGACTCCGAGCTTTCGGCCGAGGACCTGCAGGAACTCGTCGAGACCTTTAAGGGCATCTTCTCCGAGAACGTCGATGCCGCCCTGTATCCCGAGCTCGAGGTCGCTGACGGCAAGCCCGTCTTCCCGCACGACCCGGAGCTTCAGCTACGCCTTGCCATCCAGGCCGTCTTTGGCAGCTGGATGAACGAGCGTGCCTGCATCTACCGCAAGCAGCATGGCATTTCCGACGACCTCGGCACCGCCGTCAACGTGCAGGCCATGGCCTTTGGCAACAAGGGCGAGACCTCTGCGACCGGCGTCGCCTTTACGCGCAACCCGGCCGACGGCACCAAGGAGTTCTACGGCGATTTTCTGGTTAACGCCCAGGGCGAGGACGTCGTCGCCGGCATCCGCAACACCGAGCCCATTGCCGACCTCAAGACCACCCCGGGCCTCGAGTCCGCAGGTGAGGAGCTCGAGCGCGTGTTCCTGACGCTCGAGGATCATTATCGCGATATGTGCGATATCGAGTTCACCATCGAGCAGGGCAAGCTCTGGATGCTCCAGACCCGCGTGGGCAAGCGCACCGCCACCGCCGCCCTGCGCATCGCTATCGAAATGGTCGAGGAGGGCCTGATCACCCGCGAGGAGGCCGTGAGCCGCATCGATCCCGCGCAGCTCGACCAACTCCTGCACCCGCAGTTTGACGCCTCCAAGAAGTACGAGGCGCTGGCCAGCGGTCTGAACGCCAGCCCCGGTGCCGCCGTGGGCGAGGTCGTGTTCTCGAGCGATGACGCCGTCGCGCGCGCCAACGAGGGCCACAAGGTCATTCTGGTTCGTTGGGAGACCAACCCCGACGACCTGAAGGGCATGGTCGCCGCCGAGGGCATCCTGACCAGCCACGGTGGCAAGACGAGCCATGCCGCCGTTATCGCCCGCGGCATGGGTACGCCCTGCGTCTGCGGCGTTGAGCGCTTCCATATTGACGCCGCCGAGAAGGTCGTGCGCATCGAGGGCAGCGAACGCGTACTGCACGAGGGCGATGTCATCTCCATCGACGGCACCCAGGGCATCGTCGTCGACGGCGCCGTCGACCTGGCCTCCGCCGAGCTTACCGGCGACCTGGACACCATCCTGTCCTGGGCCGACGAGATTCGCCTGGACGAGACCTGTGGCCATGCCAACCATGTGCGCGTCAACGCCGACAATCCCGAGGATGCCGAGCTCGCCCTCGAGTTTGGCGCCGAGGCTATTGGCCTGTGCCGCACCGAGCACATGTTCCTGGGCGATCGCAAGAACATCATCCAGAGCTTTATCCTGTCTGACGATGAGACCGTGAAGCAGCAGGCCCTGGCCGACCTGCTCAAGGTTCAGACCGAGGACTTCCTGGCGATGTTCAAGACCATGTCCGGTCGCGATGTGGTCGTCCGCCTGCTCGATCCGCCGCTTCATGAGTTCCTGGATGATCCTCGCGAGCTCGAGGTCGCCATCACCAAGAAGGAAGCCGCTGGCGCCAACGAGGAAGAGCTTGCCGCCCTGCGCACCCGTCTGCGTCGTATTGACGGTAT
The DNA here is from genome assembly GCF_010509075.1 of Collinsella aerofaciens ATCC 25986. Classification (NCBI taxonomy): domain Bacteria; kingdom Bacillati; phylum Actinomycetota; class Coriobacteriia; order Coriobacteriales; family Coriobacteriaceae; genus Collinsella; species Collinsella aerofaciens. The sequence continues at coordinate 696,139 of NZ_CP048433.1, read as the reverse complement.
GGTCGAGTCCAACCCGATGCTCGGCCTGCGCGGTGTGCGCCTGTCCGTCGTCTTTAGCGATCTGCCGCTCATGCAGGTTCGCGCCGTCGCTACGGCTGCTGCCCGTCTTATCAAGGAAGGCGTCGATCCGCGCCCTGAGATCATGGTTCCGCTCGTTTCCATCACGGCCGAGCATGTCCAGATCCGCGAGGTTATCGAGCGCGTAATCGCCGAGGTTTCCGACGAAGAGGGCGTCGAGCTCAATATTCCCGTGGGCACGATGCTCGAGCTGCCGCGCGCCTGCATGGTCGCTGACGAGATCGCCCATTATGCAGACTTCTTCTGTTTTGGCACCAACGACCTCACCCAGACGACCTTCGGTTTCTCGCGTGACGACGCCGAGGCTAAGTTCATCCCGCTGTACATGCATAAGAAGATCCTGAAGGACAATCCCTTCGAGACCATCGATACCGCGGTGCTCGAGCTGGTGCGCATGGCCGTCGAGAAGGGCCGCGCCACCAACCCCGACATGCACTTTGGCGTGTGCGGCGAGCACGGCGGCGACCCCAAATCCATTAAGGGCCTGTTCAACGTGGCCGACGTGGACTACGTGTCCTGCTCGCCCTACCGCGTGCCCCTCGCACGCCTGGCTGCCGCCCAGGCCAAGCTCGAGGCGAAGCGCTCCGCGTAACGTTTTGGGTTCAGACGCCTAACGTAGCCCCCCTTCATGCCGTCCGTCTCATTCGTGAGGCGGACGGTTATCATGTGCGGGTTTTGTCTTTTTGTCTGCGTAAAAAATTGTTCTTGCAGCAGAAACCCGCGCGTGTATACTCGAATACGTTTGTTCAACTACGTGCCGGCCAAGGTGGTACGGCACCTCTAGAAGAGTAAGGAATTGCACATGGATTACATCCGCGCAATCGAGCGTCAGCAGATCCGCGAGGACATTCCTCAGGTTCGCGTCGCCGACAACGTCAAGGTTCACTACCGCATTAAGGAAGGCGACCGCGAGCGCATCCAGGTCTTCCAGGGCGACGTCATCCGCATGGCCGGCGCCGGTGCCCGCGAGACCTTCACCGTCCGCAAGATGTCCTTCGGTGTCGGTGTTGAGCGTACCTTCCCGCTTCACAGCCCCAAGATCGCCAAGCTCGAGGTCGTTCGTCATGGTCGCGTCCGTCGCGCCAAGCTGTACTACCTCCGCGACAAGGTGGGCAAGGCTGCTCGCATCCCCGAGAAGCGCTAAGAAGATCGCAGCGTCTGTCCACTCGTTTGGACACAAGGGCCACCTTCGGGTGGCCCTTCTTTTTATCTGATTTGCATGCAAGGAGGGCCTGGTATGGCCAATATGACGAGCTCGGTTTCGGCATCGCAAGTTGCCGGCGAGCTGGCGAGCGCTACGTTTGAGGAGATTCCCGCCCTCGTGGAGCATTATCGCGAGGACCCGCGCCAGCAGGTGATCAAGGCTTGTGAACGCGCCCTCAAACGCCATGCCAAGGAACTTGCCGAGCGCGAGCGCGTCAATGGCATGTACGAGCTTATGCATGAGCTTGGCGGCGATGGGGTGGTCGTTGGTGTCGACGAGGTGGGTCGCGGATCGGTGGCCGGTCCTTTGACGGTATGCGCCGTCTGCCTTCCTATGGAGCCGCGCGTCTGGGGCATCAACGATTCCAAAAAGCTCACGCCTGCGCGCCGCGAGTTGCTCTCAGTGAAGATTGCCGAGGTGGCGACGGCGATCGGTTTTTGCCATATTGCGCCTAAGGATATCGATGAGATGGGCATGGCCCGTGCTATCCGTACCGCCGTTGCGGGCGCCGTGGCCGATACGGGACTTGAACCCGACTGCGTCCTCATGGATGGCAACCCCTTGGGCGCCGTTCCTAACGAACGCGATGTGGTGAAGGGCGATGCCAAGATCGCCTGCATCGCCGCGGCGTCCATCATGGCCAAGGTCACGCGTGACGAGATGATGGTCGAGTACGACGCCGAGTACCCCGAGTACCATCTGGCCGAGTCGAAGGGCTATGCAAGCCCCGAGCATATCGAGGCCATTCGCAAACATGGACTTTGTCCGCTGCACCGCGTGAGCTTTTGCGGAAACTTTCTGCAGACTGAGCGCCTTTTCTAGGTCAATTGTGGAGACAGGGACCTCTGGGGTTTTATAAACCTGCTGGTAGCGGGCCGTATGCAACACCATTGTTGCGTACGGCCCGTTTTTTGACGGCATTTGGTCAGCTTTTGGTTTGCTTCCGGTACTTACCCGCATGAAAGGTGCCCTCATCATCGGGGCAATGCAGTGTGCGGGAAAGGAGGCCCCATGAGTGCCGCAAGCAAAAAGAGCAAGACGCAGCAGCTCAAGGAGCGTTGGGAAAACGGCGAGCTCGACTGCGGGGCGATGACGCCCGAGTTTATCAAGGGACTCAGTCCCCGCGAGCTGGGCATGCTGGGCGAGCTGATCACCATCGACTACTTTAACGAGCGCGGCTACACCTTGCTGGAGCAGGGTTATCGTTGCACCGAGGGCGAGGCCGATCTGGTGCTGCTCGATGAGCTCGACGATGTCGTGGTGATGGCCGAGGTCAAGACCAGACGTGTCGCACTGGATTGCAACACGCGGGTCTTTCCCGAGGAGGCCGTGGACGCCCAAAAGCAACGCCGCTACCGCCGCATCGCAAGTTGCTATCTCATGGAGCATTATCCTCTCAAGGCGATTCGCTTCGATGCCGTGGGTGTCACCATTCGCGGCGGGCATATCGCCGAGATCGAGCACCAGTACAACGCGTTCGATTGGCAGGTGTCGTGATGGCGTTCGAGACGTTTGCCGTTCACGCGGCCTGCATCCGCGGCGTCGAGGCGATTCCCGTCACGGTCGAGGTCTCGCTTGCTGGTGGCGTTCCGGGCATCCAGATGCTCGGCATTCCGAGTATGGAGGTGATGGAGTCACGCGGTCGTATTCGCTGCGCGATGCGCTCCGCCGGGTTCGAGATCCCACGCTCGGGCATTACCGTTAACCTGGCACCCGGCGATATCCGCAAGACCGGTAGCGGCTTTGACCTGCCCATTGCCATCGCGGTTCTAGCGGCCGATGGGCAGATTCCCCGTGACAACCTCGATCGCTGCCTTATCGCAGGTGAGCTTGGTCTGGACGGTACGGTGCTTCCCGTCAAGGGCGAGGTTGCGTTTCAGCTGCTGGCTCGCGACATGGGGCTGTCTTTTATCGCCGGCAGGTCCGACCAGCATGTGCCGCTTGCTGGCGTTGACTGCGGATTTATCGATCATCTGTCTCAGCTTGCTCATGGTATGGGCGATGCCGCGCGGCACTACCTGGATTCTGAGGGCGTCGAGGCGACCTTTGAGCCTGAGCTCGACTATGCCGACGTACTGGGGCAGGAAGTCGCCAAGCGCGGCATGGCGCTTGCGGCGGCAGGAGAACTCGGCTTGCTCATGATCGGGTCCCCGGGATCGGGCAAGACGATGCTCGCGCGTCGTATGACCGGCATCCTGCCCGAGCTTTCCGTTGAGGATCAACAGGAGGCGCTGTGCATCCATTCGGTTTTGGGTGAGAACATTGATGGCTTGTTGGCGGGGCACCGGCCCTTCCGCAGTCCCCATCACAGTATTTCAACGGCGGGCCTCATTGGCGGAGGACGCCCGGTGCACCCAGGTGAGATCAGCCTTGCTCATGGCGGCGTGCTCTTTTTGGACGAGCTTGCCGAGTTTCCCACGGGCGTACTGCAGACGCTGCGTCAGCCTATCGAGCGCGGCTACGTGAGGATCGTACGCGTCGATGGGGCTTTTACCTTCCCGTCGCGCTTTCAGCTGCTGGCTGCGAGCAATCCCTGCCCCTGCGGCTTTTTGGGCGATCGCGAGGTACCGTGTCGCTGCTCGGCGGCGATGGTCGAGCGCTATCGGTCTAAACTGCGCGGTCCTTTGGCCGACCGTATCGACATGATGATCGATGTGACCCGTCCCGACCCTCAAGTGATTATCGAGGGCGCAGAGGGTATGTCGTCGGCCGAGTTACGTGACTACGTTGTGCGCGGTCGCGCTTTTCGCGCTTGGCGCGAATCCCGTATGGACGATGCAGATGCCGAGGCCGAGGATGACGAGACGCGGTCCATTGACGGCGTCGTTTCGACCTTTGAGCTTGATGATGCTGCCGAGAAATGCGTACTCGGCCTATCCAAACGCACGCATCTCACAGGGCGTGGCATCGTGCGCCTGGTTCGCATTGCGCGTACGATCGCAGATGTCGCCGAGAGCGAGCAAGTGACGCAGGACCACGTGCTCGAGGCGGCGATGTACCAGGGAAGGAGGGACCAATGATGGCCGAGGGGACCTTCGAGCTGCATCCAGGTGATGCGTTGTATCCCGAGACCGTTTTGGAGCTTTCTGATGTACCCCAGACGCTTTATGTGCGCGGCAACCCCGAGGTGCTTTCGACGCCCGCGCTCTCCATCATCGGCGCGCGAAAGGCCTCGCCGTATGGTCTTGCCGTGGCAGAGCTTGCGGCAAAGGTTGCGGTCGAGGCGGGAGTGACGGTAGTTTCGGGCGGCGCGGTCGGTTGTGACCAAGCCTCGGGTTGGGCTGCGGTCAACGCCGGCGGCAAACACGTCGTGGTGCTGGGGACGGGCACCGACGTGGTCTACCCGCGTTCGAGCGCGGGGCTTATTACACGCACGCTCGATACGGGTGGCGCGGTCGTGTCGATCTCTCCGTGGGGCATGGGGCCGCGCAAGTTTGCCTTTCCGCGCCGCAATCGCGTGATCGCGGCCCTGTCGCAAGCCCTCTTTGTATCCGAGGCGGGTATGCCTTCCGGGACGTTTTCTACAGCCGAGGCTGCTATGGATTTGGGGCGCGAACTTCTTGCCGTGCCGGGGTCGATCCTATCGCCCGAGTCGCGTGGCACGAATTACCTCATTGCGAACGGTGCCTGCTGCATTGTCGACGAGGAGTCCATCGAGATGGCTATCTCTCGCATATACGGCACCCTGCGCTACTCGCGCCCCGATGCTCCCGGCATTGCCGACCTGGATCCAACGCAGCAGACCGTGATACATGCGCTCATCGCCTCTCCGCTCAAGGTCGACGACATCGCTGCGCTCGTCTCGCTCGATGCTGTCGGCGTACTCAAACTCTTGGGTTCGCTTGAACTCGAGGGTCTTATCGAGCGCATGATGGATGGAAGGTATGCGCCCTCCAAGTTTGCCCTTCACGCCCAGACACCCTTCGGTCACAATGGAAAACGTGTCAATTAGAAAGGTGTTTGCAGATGCAGTTCGATCAGGTGACAGTTATCGGTGGCGGTCTGGCGGGTTCGGAGTGCGCGATCCAGCTGGCAGATCGCGGTTTTGCCGTAAAGCTGTGCGAGATGCGCCCCCAGGTGAGCTCCCCGGCTCACCATACCGATCACCTGGCAGAGCTCGTCTGCTCGAATTCGTTTAAGTCGACCCGTCCGGATTCCGCGGCTGGTTTGCTGAAGGCCGAGCTTGAGCGCATGGGTTCAGTCCTGCTCGATTGCGCCCATCGCGCGGCTGTTCCCGCCGGTGGCGCCTTGGCGGTCGACCGCGTCAAGTTTTCCGAGCTTGTCGAGGCCGAGGTTGCCGCTCGTCCCAATATCGAGGTCGTGCACGGTGAGGTCACACAGATTCCCGAGGGTCACGTGGTCATTGCCGCGGGCCCGCTGTGTTCACCGGCGCTGAGCGAAGAGGTTATGAAGCTCGTCGGTGGCGATGCCCTGGCATTCTTTGATGCGGCGGCGCCGATCGTCGATGCCTCCACGCTCGATATGGACGTGCTGTTCTCGCAGTCGCGCTACGAGGAGCAGGGGAGCGGCGACTATCTCAACGCTCCGCTCAACAAGGAGGAGTACGAGGCCTTTATCGAGGCGCTTACCACGGCCGACCGCGTGGTGCTCAAAGACTTTGAGGGCGGCGATCTGTTCCAGGCCTGCCAGCCTGCCGAGGAAGTTGCGCGCACCGGCAAGGACGCCATTCGCTTTGGCGCCATGAAGCCCGTCGGCCTCACCGACCCGCGTACCGGACGTCGCCCCTGGGCGGCGATTCAGCTGCGTGCCGAGAACAAGGAGAAGACCGCCTATAACCTGGTGGGCTTCCAGACCAACTTGACCTTTGGCGAGCAGAAGCGCGTCTTCCATATGGTGCCGGGCCTGGAGAACGCTGAGTTCTTCCGCTACGGTGTCATGCACCGCAATACCTTTGTCGACGCCCCTCACGTGCTCGATAGCACCTTTGCCGTGCCCGGTACCGGCGTGCGCCTGGCCGGTCAGATCACCGGCACCGAGGGGTACATGGAAGCCGTGGCGACAGGTCTGCTCGCGGCGCTCAACACCTATGCCGAGGCTATCGGTGCCGCGGGCGTCGAGTTGCCGCGTGTGGGCGCCCTGGGTGCGCTCGTGGGCTATGCGACCGATCCTGCCACCGTGGGCTATCAGCCTATGCATGTCAACTTTGGCCTGGTGCCGCCACTCGAGGATGGTAAGCGCCGCAGCAAACGCGACCGCTATCAGGCTTATGCGGATCGCGCCCTCGAGGCCCTTGATGCCTACTTGGCCACGCGCTCCGACTTGTTTGGAGGCGACCGGTCATAGCCTTTGACCTGTACGACACCGTCGACTCGTTTATCGCCTATATCGCACGTGTTGAGGGACTTTCTCCCAACACGGTGACGGCCTATGGCTCGAGGCTAGAGCGCTTTGCTGTCTGGTGCGAGCGCGAGAATATTGATGCTTTCGCTGCCGACGTGCGCACCATTCGTCGCTATCTTGCCGAGCTTTCGCGTGAGCAGGTGGCTCCCCGAACGCTTGCGGCGCACCTGTCGGCTATTCGATCTCTCTATCGCTGGATGGCTGCCGAGGGGATTGTCGAGGGCGATGCGGTCTCGGCGATCGCATCGCCCAAGCTGCCACGTGACCTGCCGGGCGTCCTTACGACCCAGCAGGTTGAGGCGCTGCTCAAGACGCCTGATACCTCGACGCCCGCGGGACTGCGCGATGCGGCGATGCTTGAGTTGCTCTATGCCTCCGGCGCGCGAATCTCGGAGCTCGCGGCGCTCAACGTGGAGTCTATTGGTTGGTCCGAGCGAACGCTGCGACTTTGGGGCAAGGGGAGCAAGGAGCGTATCGTCCCTCTGTATCGTCGCGCACTCGAGGCGACGCGTCTCTATATTGAGGAGGGGAGGCCGGAGTTGCTCGCTCAGGCAAAGCGCCGTGACCCCGCTACCGGGCCGCATCCGCTGCTTATATCGGCGCGCGGCAATCGCATGAGTGCCGCCATGCTCAGGCGGCGGTTCCATACGCTGGCGACGCTCGCCGGCATTCCGGCCGACATTGCCCCGCATGCGATGCGCCATACCTTTGCGACCGATTTGCTCGAGGGCGGTGCGGACCTGCGCTCGGTTCAAGAGCTGCTAGGTCATGCGAGCCTGTCCACGACGCAGATCTACACGCATCTCACACCCGATCGGCTTAAGCGGGCTGTGGCTCAAGCCCATCCCCGCGGCGAATAGTGGCTGGGACGTCCCGCGCCGCACTCAGGTGTGTGGTTTTGATTGCGGGTTGGCAGGAAGAGGCATTCCTGCTATCATTCATCGGGTTGCTTCACGGCAACATGTTTTTATCACGCACGCGCGGCTACTTCATACCGTGGTGCCCGGGCTTTGGTAGCACATGTCCGGGTTGGTTTTGGAGGATGACCCCGCGCGGAGGCAAACCACAGGAGGTTTAACATGGCTACCAAGATTAATATCCGCACCCTGCTCGAGGCCGGCTGCCACTTCGGTCACCAGACCCGTCGCTGGAACCCCAAGATGAAGCCGTTCATCTTCGGTGAGCGCAACGGCATCTACATCCTCGACCTCAAGCAGACCATCCTCGACGCTGACCAGGCCTACACCTTCGTCAAGAACGTCGCCAAGGGTGGCAACGTGCTGTTCGTCGGCACCAAGAAGCAGGCTCAGGAGGCCGTCAAGAACGCTGCTGAGCGCGCCAACATGCCTTACATCAACCAGCGTTGGCTCGGCGGTATGCTGACCAACTTCGTCACCATCCGCTCCCGCATCAACCGCATGGAGGAGCTCGAGGCCATGGTCGAGGACGGCCGCATGGCTGTTCTGCCCAAGAAGGAGCAGGCTGTGCTCGGCAAGGAGCTCACCAAGCTCCAGACCAACCTCGGTGGCGCCCGCGACATGAAGGGTCTGCCTCAGGCTCTCTTCGTCATCGACACCAAGCGCGAGGAGAACGCCATTAAGGAGGCCCAGCGCCTGAACATCCCCGTCGTCGCCCTGATCGACACCAACTCCGATCCCGATGAGGTCGAGTACGGCATCCCCTGCAACGATGACGCTATCTCCGCTGTCACCCTTATGTGCGAGCTCATGGCTGACGCCTGCCTCGCTGGCTCCGGCAAGGAGCAGGTCTCCGAGGCCGAGATGGCCGCTGAGCCCAAGGCCGAGTAAATCAGTCTTAGTTAATTCTTTTTCATCTCTTTGAAAGGAACCACAATGGCCCAGATTACCGCCGCTATGGTCAAGCAGCTCCGCGAGATGACCGACTCCCCGATGATGGAGTGCAAGAAGGCTCTCGTCGAGGCTGACGGCGACATGGACGCCGCTGTCGACGTCCTGCGTAAGAACGGCCTTGCCAAGGCTGCCAAGAAGGCTGGCCGTGAGACCAACGAGGGCGCTGTCGCCGCGTTCGTCTCCGAGGATGGCAAGACCGGCGCTCTGCTCGAGCTCTCCTGCGAGACCGACTTCGTTGGCTCTAACGCCAAGTTCACCGGCTTTGCTTCCAAGGTCGCTGAGGTTGTCGCTACCACCGAGCCTGCTGACGTCGACGCTCTGCTCGAGAAGCCGATGGGCGAGGAGACCGTTTCCTCCGAGCTCACCGAGATGATTCACATCATGGGCGAGAACATGAAGATCTCCCGCTTCGCTGCCCGCAAGGCTGAGAACGGCGCGCTCGCTTCTTACATCCACATGGGTGGTAAGATCGGCGTCCTCGTCGAGTTCGTCTTCGAGAAGGCTGAGACCGCTCAGGCTGAATCCTTCAAGACCTTCGCTCACGACGTTGCCCTTCAGGTTGCCGCCGTCGCCCCGATCTGCGCTACCCGCGATCAGGTTCCGGCCGAGACCGTCGAGCACGAGAAGCAGATCTACATGGCTCAGGCTGCCGAGTCCGGTAAGCCCGAGGCTATCCAGGAGAAGATGGCTGTCGGCCGTCTGGAGAAGTTCTACAAGCAGTCCGTGCTCACCGAGCAGGAGTTCATCAAGGACAGCTCCCTCACCATCAAGAAGTACGCTGAGCAGGTCTCCAAGGAGCTCGGCGACACCATTACCGTCGTTGCCTTTGACCGTCTGGTCCGTGGCGAGTAAATAAGCTCTTGTAGCTGGTAATGAGCAGGCTGTGGGTTTTACTCACAGCCTGCTTTTTCATGGCTCTTCTTAGAGCCTTTGATAGAATGTTGAGAGTTCAATCTAAAGGAGGATCGCTTTGTCCGACATCCGATATAAACGCGTGCTTCTTAAGCTTTCCGGCGAAGCACTGATGGGCGACGGCCAATATGGCATCGACCCCAAGGTTACCGACCATCTTGCCAAGCAGGTCAAGGAGCTACTCGCCGTTGGCCATGAGGTCGGCGTCGTTGTCGGCGGCGGCAATATTTTCCGCGGCATGGCCGGCGCTGCCGGTGGCATGGAGCGTGCTCAGGCCGACTACATGGGCATGCTGGCAACCGTTATGAACGCGCTCGCCCTGCAGGATGCCTTCGAACATAACGATGTTCCCTGCCGCGTGATGAGCGCTATCCAGATGAACGAGATCTGCGAGCCCTATATTCGCCGTCGCGCCATCAACCACCTTTCCAAGGGCAACGTCGTTATTTTTGCTGCCGGTTCGGGCAATCCGTACTTTACGACCGACACCGCCGCGGCTCTTCGTGCGTGCGAGATCGGCGCCGAGATTCTGATCAAGGCCACCAAGGTCGACGGCATCTATGACAAGGATCCCGTCAAGTGCGCCGATGCCGTCCGCTTTGACAAGATCACCTACCATGAGGTGCTCGTCCGCGGTCTGCAGGTTATGGATTCCACGGCTACGGCACTGTGCCAGGACAACCGTATGCCGATTTTGGTCCTCAACATCGATGGCGAGGACACCGTCAAGCGCGCGCTCGCGGGTGAGCCCGTCGGCACGCTCGTCTATCAGGAGGATTAAGCATGGCAGAGAACATCACCGCCCACATGGACAAGTCGCTCGAGTCCCTCAAGCATAACTTCTCCAAGGTCCGTACCGGCCGCGCCAATGCCAACATTCTGTCCGACATCACCGTCGATTATTACGGTGTTCCCACGCCGGTCACGCAGGTTGCCGCCGTCAAGACCCCGGAGGCCCACATGCTGCTCATCGAGCCGTGGGACAAGGCGCTTATCAACGCCATCGTCAAGGCCATCGGCGCTTCCGATTTGGGTATTACCCCCAACTCCGATGGCACCGTCGTTCGTCTGCCGTTCCCGGCTCCCACCGAGGAGCGCCGTCGCGAGCTCGTCAAGGAGTGCCGCGAGTACGCCGAGCAGGCCAAGGTGTCTATCCGTAACATCCGTCGCGACTTCAACAACAAGCTCGAGCGCGATGAGGAGCTCACCGAGGACGATGTCCGTCGCGAGCAGGCTAAGGTCCAGAAGCACACTGATGAGTATGTCGCCAAGGTCGAGGAGCTTCTGAAGGAAAAAGAAGCCGAGGTCATGGAGATCTAAGGTGCAATACGACGAGCATAAACTGGTCGAGTACTTTGCCGACGCCCCCGCGGGCGTCGGTTTTTCCGACCTTGACCTCAATAACATTCCGCACCATATCTCGTGCATCATGGACGGCAACGGTCGTTGGGCCACATCGCGCGGTCTTGCACGCACCGAGGGCCACAAGGCGGGTATCGTCTCCCTTCGTGAGATTATTACCGCCTGCGTGCGTCTGGGCGTCGACGTGCTTTCGGCCTATGCGTTTTCTACCGAAAACTGGAACCGCCCGCAGCATGAGGTCAACGTCTTGATGCACCTGTTTGCCAAGACGTTCATCGACGAGCTGCCGCTTCTGAAGCGCGAAAACGTGCGCGTTGTCTTTTTGGGTGACATTTCCGCGCTGCCCAAGAAAACCCGTGACGTTTTTGAACGCGGTCTTGCCGAGTGCGCCGATCACACCGGCATGACGCTGGCGCTTGCCGTCAACTACGGCGCGCGTGCCGAGATTACCCGCGCTGTCCGTCAAATCGCACTCGACGCTGCCGCCGGTAAGATCGATCCTGGCGCAATTGATGACGACATGGTGGCTTCCCACCTCTATACCGCCGGTCTTCCCGATCCTGAGCTTGTGATTCGCACCTCTGGTGAGCTGCGCCTTTCGAACTATCTGCTGTGGCAGGTGGCTTATTCAGAGTTCTACGTCACCGATACCTATTGGCCCGACTTTGATCGTTGGGGCCTTGTCGACGCCATTTTGGCCTATCAGGGCCGTGACCGTAGGTTTGGTGGACTGAGCAAGACCGAGGAGGCTTAATCGTGTCCGATCGTCCCAAGGCATCTGCTCCCAAGACGCCTGCGCGTAAAGCTGCCACTGCGGGAGCGCCTGCAGCGAAGAGCGGCAGCGGTTCGTGGCTGGCGGGCTTTATTACCCGTGCCGCCGCCGGTATCGTCTACGCCGTTGTCTTTATCCTGTGCCTGGTTTTGGGTATCGTGCCCACTGCCATCTTTGTTTCCGTCATGAGCGGTCTGTGCTGTTATGAGTTTTTCCGTATGACGAGGCTCGATGGCAAGATGGCTAACGAGCGCATGGGTATCGCTGCCGCCGTACTCTTTCCGCTGTCGGCGTTGGGCGATTCGATGTTGCTGAATGCCCTGCTTTTTGCCCTGATGCTCGCTGTGGGCATTTGGTATGTCTGGTCGCCGCGTACCCGCATCTCTGATGTGGCCGTGACGCTCATGGGTCCCATCTACACTGGCTTTATGCTGTCGGCTATCGTGCTGCTGCGCGATGCCGTGCCCGGTTTTGCCGGCGCCCTGCTTTCAGTGGGCGTTTGCGCGTCCCTTTGGGTCTCCGATTCGTTTGCCTACATTGTGGGCAGCCGTATCGGCAAGCACAAGATGGTTCCCAAGATCTCTCCCAAAAAGAGCTGGGAGGGGTTTGTCGGCGGCATCCTGGGCTCGGTTTTGATTTGGCTCATTCTGTGGGCGACGCACTTCTACAAGCTCAGCCTGCCCTATGCGCTGCTGTGCGGCGTGGTCGTGTCCATTTTGGGCGTTATCGGCGACCTTATCGAGTCGCGCATCAAGCGTGGCGTGGGCGTCAAGGATTCCGGCAACCTTATCCCGGGCCATGGCGGCATGCTCGACCGTAGCGACTCGCTTATCTTTGGCTGCATTACCGCTCAGCTGCTTTTGATGATCGGAGGCGTGCTGTAATGTCATTCCAGACGACGTATGGCTCCGATGGACGTCTCCGTGTTGCCATCCTGGGCTGTACGGGCTCTATCGGCACCCAGGCGCTCGATGTGTGCCGTCAGCATGCCGATCGCCTGCAGGTGACGGCGCTATCCGTTAACTCCAGTACCTCCGAGCTCGTTGCCGCTGCCCGCGAGTTCTCGGTTCCGGCGGTTGCCGTGGCCGATGTCGCTCATGGCGATGACGCCGTGCTGCAGGAGTTGCCCGAGGGAACGAAGCTCGGCGTTGGCGCGCAGGCGGTTTGCGAGCTCGCGCGTCGCGACGATGTCGACTGCGTGCTTGTCGCTATTGTGGGTGCCGCCGGTCTCGAGGCGAGCCATGCGGCCTTGACCTCGAATAAGCGTCTTGCCCTTGCCAACAAGGAGTCCCTCGTCGTCGGTGGCGACTTGCTTATGCCGTTGGCGCAACCGGGCCAGCTTATTCCAGTCGACTCTGAGCACTCCGCCATCTACCAGTGCTATCTGGGGGAGAACCCGCGCGAGGCTCATTGTATTTGGCTCACCTGCTCGGGCGGTCCGTTCTTTGGCCGCGCGCGCGACGAGCTCAATCGCGTGACGCGTGCCGATGCCCTCGCACATCCCACGTGGGCCATGGGTGCTAAGATCACCATCGACTCCGCCACCCTCATGAATAAGGGCCTGGAGCGCATTGAGGCCATGCATCTGTTTAACTGCGACCTCGATTTCATTAACGTGGTCGTGCAGCGTCAGTCCAAGATTCACTCTATGGTCGAGTTTGCCGACGGCTCCGTGATGGCGCATCTCGGTGCTTCCGACATGCGTATTCCCATCCAGTTCGCGTTCTCGTATCCCGAGCGTTGGGATACCCCGGCGCCTCGTATCGATTTCCGCGAGCTGGGGCAGCTCACGTTTGATGCTGCCGACATGGATACCTTCCGCTGTCTGGCACTGGCCGAGCGTGCCGGCAAGACGGGTGGCACCATGCCGTGCGTGCTCAATGCCGCCAACGAGGTCGCCGTCGATGCCTTCCTGCACGATGGCTGCAGCTTTACCGATATCGATCGCATTGTGGAATCCTGCATGGATGCCCACGATATGCAGGCGGTCGATTCGTTTGAGCAGCTTCGCGACATCGATGCGTGGGCGCGTGAAAAGGCTGCGCAGGTACTCGCCGCAACCCGTTCCTAACCCATAAGGATTGCTTTTTCGTTTTATGGATACTGTTCTGAGCGTTCTCTCATCGGTCTTTTGGGGCCTGCTGATGCTTTCCGTCCTCGTGTTTTTGCACGAGGGCGGCCACTTTTTGGCGGCGCGTGCCTGCGGCGTCCGTGTGACCGAGTTCTTTTTGGGCCTGCCGTGCCGCTTTGACATCCATTACACGTCGCGTCGCATTGGAACCAAGTTTGGCGTGACCCCGCTGCTGCTGGGTGGCTACGCTGCCATCTGCGGTATGGATCCGACCGATGTCTCCTGCGCCGATCGCGTGCTCGCGGCTATCTATCGTCATGGTCGCGTGACCGTGGCCGACCTTGCTGTCGAGCTCGAGCTATCCGAGGAGGTTGTGCTCGAGGCATGCGCCTTGCTCTTGGGTTGGGGCTCTATCGCGCCTTGGTATGAGGAAGGGGAGAAGCCCTCGCCGAGCTACTATCCCACCAAGTATCAGACGCTGCCGCGAGACGCGGCGGGTTACACCACCTTTGACGGCCGTCGTTTCGATCGAGAGCATGCGACTACCGAGGGCGATGTGTGGGAGCTGCCGTGCGGCGAGGCTGATTTCTTGGCGCAAGAGCGCTCGCACACTTATCTGGGCCAGGGTTTTCTCAAGCGCGCCTTTATGCTGCTCGCGGGCATTCTCGTCAATATCCTGACGGGCTTTTTGCTGCTTATGAGCATCTACTCTATTGCGGGTGTCACCGTGCCGATGGATACCAACGTGATTGGTCAGGTTGACGAGGGGTCTATTGCCGCCAAGGCGGGTATCGAGGGCGGCGACGCGATCCTTTCGGTTGACGGAGTATCGTGCTCTACCTGGATGGACGTTTACGATGCCATCGGCAAGGCCGCCGGTAAGGACGATATCGCCATTGAGTATGAGCGCGACGGCAAGCAGCATTCGACCTCGGTTGCGCTCAAAGAGGACGAGCGCCTAGGTGTGTATGCCTCTACGCAGGTGGTCCGTTTAGACCCCATCACGTCGGCTCGCCTTTCGTTCTCCTATGTCGTGCAGACAGCGGAGGGCGTGATGCGCCTGCTCCAGCCGCAGCATACGATGGAGATTCTCGATCAGTCTTCTTCGATCGTGGGTATTAGCGTTATGTCCTCACAGGCTGCTGCTGCCGGCCCTGCCACGTTCCTTTCGTTTGCCGCCCTCATTTCGTTCTCGCTTGGCTTTATGAACCTGCTGCCCATCCCACCACTCGATGGCGGCAAGCTGGTCATCGAGATCATTCAAAAGATTGCCGGCCGCGAGCTTCCGCTCAAGGTCCAGACGATTGTGAGCTATGTGGGCATCGCGCTCTTTGCGCTGCTGTTTGTCTATATGCTTCGTTCCGACATCCTTCGATTTATTCTGTAGGGGAGTGTTTGGATTGTCTTTATCCCATCCTTTGCCTCGCGATTTGACGCGCCCCGTGCATGTGGGCGGTGTGCAGATCGGTGGCGGTGCGCCGGTGGTGGTCCAATCCATGACCTGCACCGATACCGCTGATGCCCAGGCAACGCTTGCGCAAGTGTGCGCGTTGGCGCAGGCTGGCTGCGATATCGTGCGTGTGAGCGTGCCCACCGAGGCCGCGCTTGAGGGTTTCCGCACCATCTGTGCCGAGTCTCCGGTGCCAATCGTTGCCGATATCCACTTTAACCACAAGCTGGCCATCGGCGCCGTCGAGGCTGGTGCCGCCAAGCTTCGCATCAATCCCGGCAATATCGGCGATTGGGCTAAGGTCGATGCCGTCATCGACGCCGCCGGCGCTGCTGGGTGCGCGATTCGCATTGGCGTGAACGCGGGCTCGCTTGAGCAGGATATCGCCGAGCGCGAAGACCTCACGCAGCCCGAGAAGCTCGTGATGTCGAGCGAGCGTTTCGTCAAGCACTTTGAGGACCGCGGCTTTACGAACATTGTGCTTTCGGCCAAGGCCCATAGCGTGCAAACGACGCTTGATACCTATCGAGCCCTGTCGCGTGAGATTCCCCACGTTCCGCTTCACCTGGGCGTGACGGAGGCGGGGACCAAGCTCCAGGGCACCATCAAGAGCTCTGTAGGCTTGGGTATCTTGCTTTCCGAAGGCATTGGCGACACCATGCGTGTGTCGCTCACAGCCGATCCGGTTGAGGAGCCGCCGGTTGCCTGGGGTATTCTGCAGTCGTTGGGCCTGCGTCGCCGTGGCCCCGAGATTGTCTCGTGCCCCACGTGCGCCCGCTGCCAGGTTAACCTCATTCCCATCGCCGAGGAGGTCACCGAGCGGCTTAAGAACTACTCCGCGCCGCTTTCTATCGCTGTGATGGGATGTGCCGTTAATGGCCCCGGTGAGGCTTCTGATGCCGACCTGGGCGTTGCTTGCGGACGTGGTCAGGCCTTGCTCTTTTCGCATGGCCAGATCATTGGTAAAGTAGCTGAGGACCAAATTGTCGACGCGCTTATGGCAGAGGTCGACAAACTTATTGAGGAGAAATAAATGACCCGAGCAATGTATATGTCTAAGCTCTATGCGCCGACGCTTAAAGAGGATCCGGCGGACGCTGAGCTCGCCAGCCACCGCCTGCTGCTCCGTGCCGGCATGATCCGCAAGGAGGCCGCCGGTCTGTATTCCTACCTGCCGCTCGCATGGCGCTCGATTCGCAAGATCGAGAACATCGTGCGCGACGAGATGGATGCCGCCGGTGCCCAGGAGCTCATGATGCCCATTATGGTCGACGCTGAGCTATGGCGCGAGTCCGGCCGCATCGACGCCTATGGCAAGGAACTCGTGCGCTTCGATGACCGCCACGGCCGCGAGTTCGTGCTGGGCCCCACGCACGAGGAGACCGTGACCGCCCTGGTTCGCAATGAGCTGCGTTCCTACAAGCAACTGCCCGTTAACCTCTACCACATCCAGGACAAGTTCCGCGACGAGTTCCGTCCCCGCTTTGGCCTGATGCGCGGTCGCGAGTTCATCATGAAGGACGCCTACAGCTTCTCTGCCACGCAGGAGAGTCTGCAGGAGGAGTACGACAAGATGAAGCAGGCCTACGCCAACATCTGCGAGCGCTGCTACATCAAGGCTCTGCCCGTTGTCGCCGACTCCGGCGAGATCGGTGGCGACACCTCCGTCGAGTACATGGCTTTGGCCGACGCCGGTGAGGCCTCGCTCGTCTACTGCGACGAGTGCGGCTTTGCTGCCGATGACGAGGCCGCAAGTACCAAGGTCGTTGTGACCGAGGGTCCTGGCGACGGTACGCTTACCAAGGTCGAGACTCCGGGTATGGGCACCATCGAGGCCGTTGCAAAGTTCTTCGGCTTCCCCGAGAACGGCACGCGCAAGTCGCTGGCACTCATCGACGCTGAGGGCAAGCCTGTCGTGGCCATCGTTCCGGGCGATCATGAACTCAACGACTGCAAGGCCGAGCATGTCTTTGGCAAGGGCTATCGCATGATGACCGATGAGGAGCTTCAGGCGAACGGCCTGCACAAGGGCTTTATCGGACCGGTCAACCTGCCCGAGGGCATCCGTCTGGTGTGCGACGAGAGCCTGCGCGAGTCCAAGCAGTGGGCCTGCGGTGCCAACGAGGTCGATTATCACTTTACCGGTGCCTGCCCCGAGTGCGACTTTACCGTCGACGAGTGGGCCGACCTGGTCACCGTCGTTGCCGGCGATCCTTGCCCGCACTGCGGCAAGCCGCTCTCTGCTGCTCGCGGCATCGAGGTTTCCCAGGTCTTCCAGCTGGGCACCAAGTACTCCGAGGCCATGGGTGCCACCTTTATGGATGAGGACGGCAAGGAGAAGCCGCTCATCATGGGTTGCTACGGCGTGGGCGTGTCCCGCTCGCTTGCTGCCGTCGTGGAGCAGCACAACGACGAGCACGGTATCGTCTGGCCGGTCTCCGTTGCCCCGTACGAGGTCGCGGTGATTCCGCTTGATCCCAAGAAGGAAGAGTGCGCTACCGTCTGCGAGCAGATTGTTGATGGCCTGTGTGCCGAGGGTATCGAGGTCGTCGTCGACGATCGCGATGAGCGTCCGGGCTTTAAGTTTGCCGATAACGACCTCATGGGCTTCCCGTATCAGGTGGTTCTGGGCAAGCGCGGCCTTAAGAATGGCACCGTTGAGCTCAAGGACCGTGCTACGGGCGAGCGCGAGGACGTGGCGATCGACGAGGTCGTTGCCAAGGTTGCCGAGCTTGTTAAGGCAGCCCGCCGTTAATCGACGATTTCGCTTGTAGTTCGATATGTGGGACGGCCCCGCATTTCTCCAATCGGGGAGATGCGGGGCCGTCCTATTATCTTGTAGCATCCTCGATATCTAAAAGGAAAACCCCACAGCCCATGCGAGCTGCGGGGTTTTCCATTATGCCTCCGATGCGAAATAAATCGCTCAGATATTACTGATAATCGACGACGTCGATCCAGTTCTTCAGGAACTCATCGTTCACGTTGCGCTTACGAGCGAGCTCGGAAGCGGCGACGATGCTCGTCCACTGACGCACGACCTGCATGGGCATGTCGGCACGGTCGCAGTAGAGCTCCAGGTAGGCCTCGGCCTGGTCCTTGCTGTTGAGGGCAAAGAGCAGGTAGGTGGTGGCAACGTCGGCAGCAGGGGAGCCCTGGGTGGCGTGTGCCCAGTCGCACACATAGAGCTGGCCGTCGTCGCCGACGATGACGTTGGAGGGGTTGAAGTCGCCGTGGCAGACCTTGAACTCCTTGGTCATGCCGTCCAGACGCTCCTGAAGGTTGTAGCGCGTGGTGGCATTGAGCTGATCAAGGCTGTCGATCATACGGGCGAACTTGTCGCGCTGACGGTTGAGCAGCGGGGAGGTGTAGCCGTGGATCTCGATCTGGAGGTCGACGAACATCTCGAGGTACTCACCAAAGCGCTGGGGCTCGGCAGTCATCTTCTCGGCAAGGGTGGTGCCCGGAACCTTCTCGGTCACGAGCGCCCAGCCGTTGGCGTTCTCGAGCTGGGAAACCTCGAGAGCCTTGGGGCTGCGGATGCCGCACTCATTGATGCGGGCAAGATTCAAAGCCTCGTTGAACACGTCGGAGACAGGCTTGGTCTCGTTAAAGACCTTGACGATCTTGTCGCCCAGGTCGTAAACGACCTTGTTGCCACGGCGGACGAGCTCGGTCTTGGAATCGGGTAGCAGCATGGTTGCATCCTTTCAACGATGCGATAGAAGCGACGGCGGGGGTGTGTGAAACACCCGTGCACCCCCGCCGCAAAAAACCGTGCTAAAAACTAGCAGACGGCGTAGTCCTGGGGCTCGCGGCCGTAGTAGGCGTCCAGGTAGAGCTCCTTGATCTCGCTCATGAGCGGGTAGCGCGGGTTAGCGCCGGTGCACTGGTCGTTGAATGCCTGCTCGGTCATCTCGTCGAGGGTGTCGAGGAAGTACTGCTCGTCAACACCGTAGTCGGCGATGGTCTTCTTGACACCGATGAAGTCCTTGAGCTCCTCGAGCTTCGTGATGAAGTTCTCGAAGACCTCCTTGTCGTCCTTGCCCTCGATGCCGCAGTACTTGGCCATCTCGGCGTAGTTGTGCAGCGCGTTGGGGTAAGGATACTGGGAGAAGGTACCCATCTTGACGGGAGCCTCGGCGGCGTTGTAGCGCATGACGCGGGTCAGGATGACGGCGTTAGCGATGCCGTGGGGCAGGTGATGGAAAGCGCCGAGCTTGTGAGCCATGGAGTGGTTGAGGCCCAGGAAGGCGTTGGCGAAGGCCATACCGGCCATGCAGGAGGCGTTGTGCATCTCCTCGCGGGCGTGCGGGTCCTTGGCGCCGTTCGTGAAGCTGGAGGGCAGGTTCTCAAAGACGAGCTTGGCAGCGCGCTCGGAGAGGCCCTTGGTGTAGTCGGAAGCCATGATGGAGACGTAGGACTCGATGGCGTGGGTCATGACGTCGATGCCGGAGGCAGCGGTCAGGCCGCGCGGGGCGGTCATGCAGTTGTCGGCGTCGACGATAGCCATGTTGGGGAGCAGCGCGTAGTCGGCGAGCGGCCACTTGATGCCGGTCTCCTTGTCGGTGATGATGGCGAACGGCGTGCACTCGGAGCCGGTACCCGAGGAGGTCGGGACGGCGACGAAGTAGGCCTTCTTGCCCATCTCGGGGAAGGTGAAGATACGCTTGCGGATGTCCATGAAGTCCATGGCCATGTCCTCAAACTTGCACTCGGGGTGCTCGTACATCATCCACATGATCTTGCCGGCGTCCATAGCGGAGCCACCGCCGACGGCGATGATGACGTCCGGCTCAAAGAGAGCCATCTGCTTGGCGCCGCGACGTGCGCACTGCAGCGACGGATCGGGCTCGACGTCGTAGAAGCAGTCGTGGGCGATGCCCATCTCGTCGAGCTTGGCCTCGATGGCGCGGGTGTTGCCATTCTTGAAGAGGAACTGGTCGGTAACGATGAAGGCGCGCTTCTTGCCCATGACGTTGCCAAGCTCGTCGAGGGCGACGGGCGTGGAACCCTTCTTGAAGTAGACCTTCTCGGGAGCGCGGAACCACAGCATATTCTCACGGCGCTCGGCCACAGTCTTAACGTTGATCAAGTGCTTCACCCCAACGTTCTCGGAGACGGAGTTGCCGCCCCAGGAGCCGCAGCCCAGGGTCAGAGACGGCTTCATGCCAAAGTTGTACAGGTCACCGATGCCGCCGTGCGAGGACGGGGTGTTGATGACGATACGGCAGGCCTTCATGACGTGCTCGAACAGGCTGATCTTCTCGGCCTGGGCGGGGTGCACGTACAGAGAGGCGGTGTGGCCCGGGCCACCGGCGAGCACCAGGTGCTCGGCCTTGTCGACGGCCTCCTGGAAGTCCTTGGCGTGGTACATGGCCAGGACCGGGGAGAGCTTCTCGTGGGAGAACTCCTCCTTGGCGGGGTCGGTGGAGGTGACCTCGGCGATCAGGATCTTGGTCTTGGCGGGAACCTTGATGCCGGCGAGCTCGGCGATCTTGGCGGCAGCCATGCCGGGGATGCGGTGATCGAGGGCGCCGTTCTTGAACATGGCGGCACGCAGGGCCTCCATCTCGGCACCCTGCTTGACGAAGTAGCAGCCGCGCTTCTGGAACTCGGCCTTGACCTGGTCATAGATGCTGTCGATGACAGTCACGGACTGCTCGGAAGCGCAGATCATGCCGTTGTCGAAGGTCTTGGAGTGGATGATGGAGTTGACGGCGAGCAGCACGTCGGCGGTGTCGTCGATGACGACCGGGGTGTTACCGGCGCCAACGCCCAGGGCGGGCTTGCCCGAGGAGTAAGCGGCCTTGACCATGCCCGGGCCACCGGTGGCGAGGATGATGTCGACGTCGCGCATGACCATGTTGGTCAGCTCGATGGAGGGGACATCGACCCAGCCGATGATGCCCTCGGGGGCGCCGGCCTTGACGGCGGCGTCAAGCACGAGCTTGGCGGCGGCGATGGTGCACTTGGCGGCAGCCGGGTGCGGGGAGATGATGATGGCGTTGCGGGTCTTCAGGCAGATCAGCGTCTTGAAGATCGCGGTGGAGGTGGGGTTGGTCGTCGGGATGACGGCGCCCACGATGCCGATGGGCTCGGCGATCTTGGTGATGCCGTAAGCCTCGTCGCGCTCCAGGACACCACAGGTCTTGGTGTTCTTGTAAGCGTTGTAGATGTACTCTGCGGCGTAGTGGTTCTTGATGACCTTGTCCTCAAGAACGCCGCGGCCGGTCTCCTCGATGGCCATCTTCGCCAACGGGATACGAGCCTTGTTGGCGGCCATGGCGGCCTCATAGAAGATCTTGTCGACCTGCTCCTGCGTGTACGTAGCAAAAAGCGCCTGGGCCTCTCGCATCTGAGCGAGCTTAGCCTCAAGCGCCTCTACGTTGTCCACAATTGCGGGAGTAGTGTTTTCCGGTGACTTTTTCACCATTTGTGTCTCCTTGCGATCGGAGATTTACCCTACGCCTTGCATGATAGCAAGAAATTATTCGGTGAACGGTAAGATTCCCGTAAAAGGCACACTAAACCGCTTCAATAAAATGAAGCGTTTTAACTAAAACTATCTGCCTGCTCCATCTCCCCGCTCATTGGGGACAGACTTACATGAGTGCTTTCACTCATTTGGGACAGACATCGTTTTGCCATTTTGCCGTTCTGAACCTGTTTTTGCCGATCATTGGATATAAATAGGTCACAGGCTCAGCATTTCGCGTTCCTTCTCTCCTTTTAGGTGTTGCCTGTTCAGTTTTGAAAGGAGAGATTATGCCCCGATGTGCCCGCGCCGTTTCGCTCACCGGCTATTACCACGTCTTTGACCGTGGCAACTCCAAACAGATTATTTTTGAAGATGACTCTGACCGATATCGTTTCTTATCGGACATCTCGGACAGGTTTGCACGCCATAAAGTGGCAGTGTTGGCTTGGTGCCTTATGGACAACCACTTCCATTTGATGGTTGATGACCCATATGACAACCTTTCAAAGGCAATGCAGTGCGCACTGACGGCGTATGCTAAGTATTTCAATGGGAAAACGGGAAGAACGGGCCATCTGTTTGACAATCGCTATTCGCGTGTTGCGGTTGAGTCGGACACACAGGCGGTGCAGCTACTCGATTATATCCATCTCAATCCTGTGAAAGGTGCGATCGACTCTCTCGAAGCATACCGCTGGTCAAGCTTTAGGGCATACCAGCTGGGCTACGATCCCTTTGACATCTGCGATGCGGCCCCTATGCTCGATATTGTCGGGGGGTCTCGTCACTATTGTGAGCATCTTAAGGAAGTTGCCGGGCGGATCTGGTCAGTTGAGATTCTTCCACGCCGACGGATCCTCGATGAGGATGCTCTTTCCGTTGCGCGCGAAGTCCTTCCGAGCATAGATCCTGCGCTGCTCAAGGCCCTGCCACGCCCCGATCGTGATGCGTGTCTGCTGAGGCTCAGGCGGGCACATCTCACGGTCAAGCAAATTGCCCGTATCACCGGCATCGGCGCTACAAGCGTGACCAAGGCCACCGTAGGCTGGAGGGAGGCTGCGTGAGGCAGGGGCCGAACCGCTGCCGGCATGCGTAATGTCTGTCCCAAATGCGTGAAAACACTCATGTAAGTCTGTCCCCAATGAGTGCAAAAAGGCGCCTTCATTGGGGAGGGCGCCTTTGGTAAGTTCTATATGAACGCGAGGTCTTTGACCCGGAGAGTCCGAGGTACTTGTTGGTAAGACCTTATTTAGGAGCGCGCAACCTTGCCAGACTTGAGGCAGGTGGAGCAAACGTTCATCTTGCGACGGTGACCATCGACGACGACGTAGACGCGCTGGATGTTGGGGCGGAACTTACGGTTGGTGACGCGGTGAGAGTGGCTGATGGAGCGACCGGCAACGGGGTGCTTACCGCAAACTTCGCAAACTTTGGACATAACTGACCCTCCTTGGGCGACAAACGAACATGTCGCGTTAACAAACAAGCCTGAACTATAGCACAGAAGTCGCTCCCTGTGCGCAATCTACACAGAGATATTCCTCTTTTGGCGATAGTGCCCACGCCACGGCCCTGGACGTAGATCCGATTTGCGTGCAGCAGAGGGGATTATGCCAGCTCGTGCGTGCGTTTTCAAGCTCGTCCCACAAATATATATAGGTTTATGGAGCATTGGGCTCCGTTTACGGATTGCTCTGTATTTATGCTCGCAATTAAGCCCGAGGTTGGCTACACTATCCCTTGACCATTAAAGGGGTACGAGATACCCACATGGAATTACATAGCTGCCAAAGAGCAGCCTTTCCTGTGGGTGTCTGGTCCGTTTTAAGCGGTCGGGCATCTATTTTTTTTGACTGTGTCAGCAGTCAAGACATGTGAGGAAGGAGATCGATGGGCACGACTTCCCCCAAGGCGGTCATCATGGACGAGACCGCCGTCAATCGAGCGATGACCCGCATCGCGCACGAGATTCTCGAGCGCAACGAGGGCTGTGAAGACCTCGCTCTGGTCGGCATCGTCACGCGCGGCGACCTTCTGGCAAAGAAGCTCGCCGAGGAGATCAAGGAGATCGAGGGCGTCGACGTTCCGCTCGGCAGCCTCGATATCAGCTTCTACCGCGATGACTACGCTACCAATTTCGCTCCCGCGATCCACGCCACCAACATTCCCTTCAGCGTCGATGGCAAACGCGTCGTTTTGGTGGACGACATCCTGTACACGGGTCGTACCATCCGCGCCGCTCTAGACGCCGTCATGGACCTGGGCCGTCCGAGCCGCATTGAGCTGGCAGTCCTCGTTGACCGCGGCCACCGCGAGCTCCCCATCTCGCCGGACTTTGTCGGCAAGAACGTTCCCTCGTCGCATGAGGAGAACGTGCACCTATATATGAAGGAAGTCGACGGCCACACCGCTGTCGAGATTAACGACGTCGCGCCGGGTTCCCACGTGGGCTCCGCGCCGCTGGGAGGTGAGTAGTACCGTGGCGTTCAACCATAAGCACCTGATCGACATTACCGAGTACTCCGAAGAGGACATCAAGCTCATCCTCGAGACCGCCAAGGCGTTCTCCGAGGTCAACGAGCGTGCCATCAAGAAGGTCCCCACGCTCAAGGGCAAGACCATCGTCAACATGTTCAACGAGCCCTCGACGCGCACCCGCAGCTCCTTCGAGCTCGCCGAGAAGCGTCTTTCGGCCGACAGCCTCAACTTTGGCGGCTCCTCGACCTCCACGGTCAAGGGCGAGAGCCTCGTCGACACCGTCGAGACCCTCAACGCCTACAAGATCGACTGCATCGTCGTGCGCGATAAGCACGCCGGTGCTCCCTACATCGTCACGCAGAACTCGCCCGCGAGCGTCATCTGCGCCGGTGACGGCAAGCACAACCATCCCACGCAGGCCCTGCTCGACCTGTACACCATCTGGGAGCACAAGGGTGACTTCCACGGTCTGAAGGTCGCCGTCGTCGGCGATATCGCGCACTCCCGCGTCTGCGGCTCGCTGATTCCCGCCCTTAAGATCATGGGCTGCGAGACCTACGCCGTCGCCCCCGGCACGCTGCTGCCGCCGGCGCCCGAGGTCCTGGGCTGCGACCACGTGACGAGCGACCTCGATTCCGTCCTGCCCGAGCTGGACGTCGTTTACATGCTGCGCGTGCAGCAGGAGCGTCTCGAGGGTGCCCCGTTCCCGACCATTCGTGAGTACCACAAGCTCTTCGGTCTGACCAAGGACCGCGAGAAGCTCATGAAGCCCGACGCGATTATCTGCCACCCGGGCCCCATCAACCGCGGCGTCGAGTTCGATTCCTATATGGCCGACCACCCGCAACGCTCCGTCATCCTGGAGCAGGTCTACGCCGGTATCTGCGTGCGTATGGCTATCCTGTATCTGCTGCTTGGAGGTGCCGATAATGGCCTTGCTTCTTAAGAATGCCCACGTCGTCGACCCGTCCGTCGAGCTTGACGGTGTCGTTGACGTCCTGATTGACAGCGACAAGATCGCCGAGGTCGGCGAGAATCTCGCCGTCGAGGGAGCCGAGGTCCGCGACCTTTCCGGCAAGTACCTCGTCCCCGGCCTGGTGGACATGCACGTCCACCTGCGCGAGCCCGGCTACGAGGTCAAAGAGGACATTGAGAGCGGCACCCGCGCAGCTGCCAAGGGCGGCTTTACCGGCGTGTGCGCCATGCCCAACACCGACCCCGTTACCGACAACGGTACCGTCGTTGAGTTTGTCAAGTCCCGCGCTGCCGAGGTCGGCCACTGCCGCGTCTATCCGTCGGGCGCCATGACCCGCGGTCTTAAGGGCGAGGCCATGTCCGAGATGGGCGATATGGTCGCCCACGGCGCCGTCGCCTTCACCGACGACGGTCGCGGCGTGCAGGGCGCAGGCATGCTCCGTCGCTGCATGGACTACGGCAAGATGTTCGGCAAGGTCTTTATGAGCCACTGCCAGGACGAGGACCTGGTCGGCCACGGCCAGATCAATGAGGGCAAGGTCTCGACCCGCCTGGCTCTCGAGGGCTGGCCGGCTGCCGGCGAGGAGCTCCAGATCGCCCGCGACATCGAGATCGCCAAGCTGACCGGTGCCAAGCTGCACATCCAGCACATCTCCACCGCCCATGGCCTGGAGATCGTGCGTGCCGGTAAGGCCGCTGGCGTTCAGGTTACCTGCGAGGCCACCCCGCATCACATGTTCCTGACCGAGAACGACCTGGACGAGACCTACAACACCTCGCTCAAGGTCAATCCGCCGCTGCGTACCGAGGAGGATGCCGAGGCCATCCGTCAGGGCGTCATCGACGGCACCGTCGACGCTATCGTCACCGATCACGCTCCCCACACCCCGTGGGAGAAGGCCCGCGAGTTCGAGCTTGCGCCCTTTGGCATGATCGGCCTCGAGACCTCGCTGTCGCTCGTACTCACCGAGCTGGTCAACACGGGCAAGATGAGCATGGGCCGTATGGTCGAGCTCATGGCCATCAAGCCGCGTGAGATCCTGGGCCTCGACCAGGTTCAGGTCAAGGCGGGCTCCGTTGCCGACCTGACCGTGTTCGACCCCTCTGCCACCTGGACGGTCGGCGAGGACGGTTACGAGTCGCGCGCCGAGAACTCCGGTTTTGCCGGCCGCACGCTTACCGGTCGTGCTACCGATGTGTTTGTCGGCGGTAAGCAGACGCTCGCCGACGGCTGCATCTGCTAGCATAGCCTTATCGCTTTTGTGCGCGGCGCCCTTGCGGTGCCGCGCTTTCTATTCGTTTGGACCATGCAACCGCATGGGGGATTGGAGCGTTTATGCCCACACCTTCCACTGCACGCATGCATGACTTCGAGGTCGTCTCGAACCGGGAGATTGCCGACGGCGTCTTCTCGCTCGTCATCTCGGCCCCCAAGCTTGCAAGTGCGCTCAAGCCCGGTCAGTTTGTGAACATCGCCGTACCCGGTGATGCGTCCTCGCTGCTTCGCGTGCCCCTGAGCTACTACCGCGCCGACGCCGAGGCCGGCACCGTCGAGCTGTGGTACGCCGTCGTGGGCGACGATACCCGTCGTTTGTCCCAGATGGGCCCTGGCTCCTCCTCTAACCTGCTGGGCCCCGGTGGCCGTGGCTGGATGGTACCCGAGGGCACCAGGAAGGCCCTGCTCGTCGCCGGTGGCATCGGCGTTCCGCCTGTGCTGTGTCTTGCCGGTATGCTTGCCGAGCAGAGTGTTGATGTGGACGTGTGCCTGGGCTTTGGCACCGCTTCCAAGGCC
Source organism: Collinsella aerofaciens ATCC 25986 (assembly GCF_010509075.1). NCBI lineage: Bacteria > Bacillati > Actinomycetota > Coriobacteriia > Coriobacteriales > Coriobacteriaceae > Collinsella > Collinsella aerofaciens. The sequence continues at coordinate 669,332 of NZ_CP048433.1, read as the reverse complement.
GTGGGCATCGACGAGTTCCGCGCGCTGGGCGCCACGGTTAACGTGTGCACCGACGATGGCACGCTGGGCACGCACGGTTTTTGCACCGACCCGGCAGCCGAGCTGCTCGGCGAGGGCGGCTACGACTACGTCGCCAGCTGCGGTCCCGCCGTCATGATGAAGAAAGTCGCCGCCGCTGCCGCCGAGGCCGGTGCGTACTGCGAGGTGTCGCTCGAGCGCATGATGAGCTGTGGCTTTGGCGCCTGCAACACCTGCAATGTCGAGACGGTCGACGGTATGAAGGGTGCTTGCATGTGCGGCCCCGTGTTCGATGCTTCCAAGGTGGTGGTCTTCTAGTGGGTACCGTGAACATGGCCGTCGATTTCGGCGGCGTCAAGATGCAGAACCCCATCAACACCGCAGCCGGTACCTTTGGCTACGGTTGGCAGTTCCAGAACTTCTTTGATGTTTCCCAGCTGGGCGCCATCACCACCAAGGGTTGCGCTGCCGAGCCCTGGCCCGGCAACCCCGCGCCCCGCATGGCCGAGATCCCCGGCGGTATGATCAACTCCGTGGGCCTTCAGAACCCCGGCGTGGCCGCCTTTGCTCGCGAGTCCGGTCCGTGGCTCGAACAGCTGTCCAAGGACGGCTGCCAGGTCATCTGTCAGGTTGCCGGCCACTCCGTTGACGAGTTTGTCCGCGCACTCGAGATGTATGTCGAGCTGTGCCCCTGGGCTGCAGGCTACGAGATCAACGTGAGCTGCCCCAATATCGCCGCCGGTGGTGCCGCCATGGGCTCCACGCCCGAGGGCGCCTCATCCGTTATGGCTGCCTGCCGCAAGGTGACCGATAAGCCGCTGTTCGTGAAGATGGCGCCGGTCAACGTCGCCGAGATTGCCAAGGCCCTCGAGGCTGCCGGCGCCGACGGCCTTTCGGTCATCAACTCCATTCAGGGCATGGCCATCGACGTCCATACCCGCAAGTCCCGCGTGGCCAAGCCCAAGGGCGGCCTTTCGGGCCCGCTGTGCCACCACATCGCCGTGCGCATGGTCTGGGAGGTTGCCCAGGCCGTCGATATCCCCATCAACGGCGTCGGCGGTGTCATGACCGGCGAGGATGCGGCCGAGTTTATCCTGGCCGGCGCCACCTGCGTGTCGGTCGGCATGGCCAACTTCGTCGATCCGTGCGCTTCGCTCAAGATCGCGCACGAGCTCGAGGCCTGGGCTGAGTCCCAAGGCGTGAAGGACATCAACGAACTGGTAGGTGCTTTCGAATGCTAGAGACCGATGCCCGCGACCGCGTAATCGTCGCTCTCGACTGCGACCGCGAGCGTGCGCTCGAGCTCGCCCACGAGCTTTCGGGCCATGCCGCCTGGCTTAAAGTTGGTATGACGCTCTATTACGCTGAGGGCCCCGAGATCGTCAAGACCTTTAAGGACCTGGGCTTTAAGGTTTTCCTTGACCTTAAGTTCCATGACATTCCGCATCAGGTTCGCGGTGCCGCCCGCTCGGCCTCGCTTGCCGGTGCCGACCTGCTCTCGGTTCACGGCTTGGGTTCGGGCGCCATGCTCGCTGCCTGCCGCGAGGGTGCCGAGGAAGCACGCGAGGACCGCGCCAAGCTCGTCGCCATCACCGTGCTCACGAGCATGAATCAGGATGCCTTGAGCGAGATTGGCGTCGAGTCGCCGGTGGCCGAGGAGGCCGCCCGCCTGGCAAAGCTCGCTCAGGCCAGTGGCATCGATGGCATCGTGTGCTCGCCGATGGAGGCTCACGACATGCGTGAGCTGCTGGGTCCTGATGCCCTGATCGTGACTCCGGGTGTGCGTCCGGTGGGCGCCGCCTTAGGCGACCAGTCCCGCGTGGCGACGCCTTCCCAGGCTATCGAGCGCGGCGCAAGCCACATTGTGGTGGGCCGTCCCATCACCGGCGCCGACGATCCGGTTGCCGCCTTTGACGCCATCGTCGCCGAGCTGGTCGAAAACGTCGCGTAAAAGATTCCCCTAAGTCACCACTTTTGGGTCTCATTAGCACAAAATAGCCCCTGTGCCTGCGTAAACTTTCCCATCCTTTGTGTGGAATCGCAGGTCAGGGGCTTAACTTTGGGCGCAGTATATTGCACTTTTTGCGGGTATCGTCTAACCTATGGAGCCGCGATTGGGCATTTTGCACGTTCTACGTGCTAAAATGCCAATTATTGAATCAGATATAACCCAACTATTTGGAGGTACGAATGGCACTCCCTCAGCTTACCGATGAGCAGCGCAAGCAGGCTCTTGAGAAGGCTGCTGCCGCACGTCACGCCCGCGCTGAGCTTCGCGAGCAGATCAAGAAGGGCGAGAAGTCCCTTGAGTCCGTGCTCAACTCCGATGACCCCATCGCTTCCCGCATGAAGGTTTCCACCCTCATCGAGTCTCTCCCTGGTTATGGCAAGGCCAAGGCCGCCAAGATCATGGAGGAGCTCGGTATCTCCGCTACCCGTCGCGTCCAGGGCCTCGGCGTCCGTCAGCGCGAGCAGCTCCTCGAGCAGCTGACCAAATAAGTGAGCGCTCAGGATTCCAAGCTCTTTGTGATTTCTGGACCGTCAGGCGCAGGGAAGGGTACGCTCGTCACTCGTGTGCGCGAGCGCCGCTCGAACCTGGGCCTGACGGTTTCGGCTACCACGCGAGCACCACGCAAAGGTGAGGTCGACGGCGTCAACTACTTTTTTCTGACGCGCGAGGAGTTCGACCGCCGCGTGGCAAACGGTGAGTTTGTTGAGTGGGCCGAGGTCCACGGTAACTGCTACGGCACGTTGGTGAGCGAGGTCACATCCAAGCTCGCCTCTGGCGCATCTCTGATTTTGGAGATCGATGTCCAGGGTGCCCTGCAGGTGAAGGAGCGTTTCCCCGAGGCCGTGCTGATCTTTATCAAGCCGCCTTCGCTTGAGGTGCTCCGCGAGCGTCTAGTCGGTCGCGGTACCGAGACGCCCGAGACGATTGAGCTGCGTATGGCAAACGCCGCCGATGAGCTTGCCCTTGCCGACCGCTACGACGACGTCGTGGTTAATGACGATCTCGACCGCGCGACCGATGAGCTCGTTCGCGTTCTCGATATGCATGAAAGGATCTGAGGTCCGTGTCCGTTGTAAAGCCTTGCATTGACGATCTTCTGGAGAAGACCGATCACAACCGCTTCCTGCTCGCTTCGCTTGCCTCCAAGCGCGCCTGCGATATCAATAGCATGCTGCGTGGCCAGCACAACCGCGTGCTTGCCGTCCAGGATGTCGATGACATCACCATCGGGCTTTCCGGTGCCGACACCATCTCGATGGCTATGGACGAGATTGTCGACGGCGACATCTCTTACGACGAGGCCCGTTACGAGAAGGCGCTCGGCCACAAGGTTGCTGAAGCCTAAATGGCAGCTCGCGTCTGTCTGGTCCACTATCACGAGGTTGGACTGAAGGGCAAGAACCGCGCACATTTTGAGCATATCCTCATGGATAACATCAAGGCGGCCTTGGCCGCCTTTTCCGTGAATGCCGTGTCTCGAATTTCCGGTTATATCCTCGTGACCTTTAACGAGCATCAGGCCGATGAGGCGGCGCGTGTCATTCGCACCGTTCCCGGCGTTGCTCGTGTGTCTTTGGCGTATCACACTAACCGCGACCCGCAGGAGTACTGCGCCGCCGCCGTGAAGGCGCTGCGCGAGTTTGGTTCCTTCGATTCGTTTAAGGTGCACGCCAAGCGCTCCAATACTGACTATGAGCTCACCTCGATTGACATCAATCGTCAGGTGGGCGAGGTGCTGTGCGAGGCGTTTCCTGATAAAAAGGTTCAGATGCACGACCCCGATGCGATGGTGCACGTACTGGTGGTCCAGGGTAGCGTTTATGTGTACGCGCGCTCCGAGCGCGGCGTGGGCGGTCTGCCGGTGGGTTCTGCCGGCAAGGTCGTGACGCTGCTTTCCTCGGGTATCGATTCTCCGGTGGCGACCTGGATGCTCGCGCGTCGCGGCGCGGTGTGCGTGCCGGTACATTTCTCAGGTCGTCCGCAGACGCCCGACACGAGCGAGTATTTGGTGCAGGACATCATCCGTGCGCTTGAGCCGGGTGTCCAGATCGGCCGCCTGTACGTGGTGCCGTTTGGCGACTGCCAGCGTGAGATTTCGGTCACCTGTCCCAGCAACCTGCGCGTGATCATGTATCGCCGCATTATGTATTCGGTTGCCGAGCGCATTGCACACATCGAGGGCGCCAAGGCCATCGTGACGGGCGAATCGCTTGGACAGGTTGCCTCCCAAACGCTTGAGAATATCATGGCCGTTAACGAGGCCGTGAAGATTCCCGTGTTCCGTCCTCTCATCGGTTCGGACAAGCAGGAGATCATCGCGCGCGCCGAGGAGATTGGTACGTTCGATATCTCGACTGAGGCCGCTCCCGACTGCTGCACGCTGTTTATGCCGCGTCGTCCCGAGACGCACGCTAAACTCGATGCCGTGCATGAGGCCTGGGAGTTGTTCGATCACGAGGAGATGATCGAGCGCCTACTCAAGCAGACTGAGTACATCGACTTCGAAAGCAACACGTATAAGGCCCCCAAGACCTTAAAACGCAAACATTCGGAGCTTGCTCCGCGTGAGATTTACCAAGATCACGAGTAAATTTGTGCATAGACCGACGATGCGCCTGCATCGTCGGTCTTTTGCTATCTGGGCTTTTTGCGGCTAAGTGTTCATTTGCTGACGTGTGCCTGAATAAATGGACAGATTTGTGCAAGGTTTTGGTCGGTATTTGGTTTGACCGCTAAAACCGGTTTTGGAGCGTGGCTGTTGCAGGGCTTTTTTTCCTGACACGATGGTGTTGGGAGGTTTTGCTATGGCGCAGCGCGAACAACACGAACGGGTCAAAAAGATGGACCGCTGGGCGGACAAGCTGCTCGGTCACAAGGCAGTGGTGATGGCGATACTGGTCGTCATTGCGATGGCGAGCGGCTTGGCGATGGCGAACCTTGGCGGCGGTACTGGCGGCGTGTCGTTTGAGCGCACTGATGGTTCGGGCTCGTTAGTGGAGCCGGGATCCGGCGATGCCTCGAGCGGAAAGACATCCGAAGGCTCTTCGTCTAAGGCGTCTGCCGCGGCAGAGGTTTATGTCGATGTTGATGGTGCCGTTGTGTCGCCCGGTGTATATCGCGTCAAGGACGGCGCGCGGGTGGCTCAGGCGATAGATGCCGCCGGCGGGCTGGCGCCCGAGGCAGACGTTACGGGGCTCAATCGGGCATCCAAGGTCGTCGATGGGCAGAAGATTCACGTTCCAACGGTGGGGGAGCAGCAGGCGTCCATTGCGGAAGCCGGTGTTGATGGTGGGGCTTCCGCATCATTGGGCGTGAGTGGCGCAACGGGCCTAGTCAACATCAATACGGCAAGCGCGGCAGAGCTGCAGACGCTCTCGGGCATCGGTCCCTCCATGGCACAGTCGATTATCGATGAGCGTACAAAGAACGGTGCTTTTGCCTCGGTTGACGATCTGATGCGTGTGTCGGGAATCGGCGAGAAGAAGCTTGCCAAAATCAAAGATTGCATCTGCGTATGAGTGCGACCGAGCGCGAACATGTGATGCCTCCGCGGCCCCTGATGCCGTGGACGATGGCCCTGTGTGCCGGCATGTGTATGAGCTGCGCCTTGGTGCTCAACGTGGCCGCTGATGCGCTGCTGAGGGAGCAGGCGCCGGCGGTCGGGCTGCTATGGGCCATTCCCGTTGCGGCGGCGGTATTCGTTGTGCTGGCTCAATCTTGTGCGCGGCTTGCCCCTTGGAAGCGGTGGCTGTATGCCGCGTCCGTCGGTCTCGTGGCGGGAGCGGTCGTCTCGGCGTGGTGGGCTGCGGGCGCGCTCAACGCCTCGAAGGCGCTCGACGGTCGAGCGGCAAGCAGCCTCGAGTTTGTCGTGCAGGGTGATCCATCCATAAACGACGACGTGTATTCCTATACCTGCGAGGTACGCGCGGACGGTAAGAACTTGGCAACGGTTCGCCTATCGTGCGACCGCGAGCTCAAGGTCGGGGCGCACGTGCGTGTTATCGGTCGCGTTTCACGTTTTGAGAACGATGCGTATGGACGATCGCGCGTGCTCCGAGGCGAGGTGCGCAAGGTTAAAGCCGTTCGGATTGTGTCGGTCGATGAGGGCTCTCCGGGGCCGCTGCTTCGGCTGCGAAATTGGCTGCTTGCGTCCATCGCGCCTGCGACCGACCCGGCACGTGCGCTCATAGCTGGTGTCGTCTGTGGTCGTTCGGCCGAGCTGCGCGCCCAGCCGGCGGGCGACTGGTTTTCGGTGACGGGAACGGCGCATCTTATCGCCGTCTCGGGCAGCCATCTGGCTATCGTGGGGTTTGTGATCGAGGGCGTATTGCAAAAGACTCGGTGCTCACGTGGTTTTCAGCGGGTGATATTGGCGATAACGCTTGTGGGCTACGCTGCCTTTACGGGCGCGTCTCCCTCGGCCGTGCGCGCGTGCTGCATGGTGTTCGCGACGCTTGTCGTAAACGGAGCGGGTCGTCGTCGGCACGGCGCATCGGCACTCTTCGTAACCATGTCCATCTTTGTGCTACTGAGGCCGACGGTGCTGTTCGAGATGGGCTTTCAGCTTTCATGTGCCAGCGTCTTTGCCATCCTGTGCTTTTGCCCCTATGCTACCTACGCTTTGGGTGAGCTGAGCGTGCCGTCGGGCATTGCCAGCATGCTCTCCGTCACACTGTGCTCGCAGTTGGCGACGCTCCCCATCACCATTCCTGCCTTTGGTACGTTCTCGCTCATTGCTCCGTTGGCAAATGCGGTCATCGGTCCGGTGGTGAGCGTACTGCTTGCTGTGTCGATCGTGCTGGTTCCCTTTTCGCTCGTGGCGCCGTTGCGGACTTGGGCGCTCGTTGTGCCCATGATTGCCGCCCGTTGCGCGCTGTTCTTCGAGCGGCTGTTTGCCGCCGTGCCGGGTGCATCCGTGAGCGTGCCGCCCGATAGCATGTGGATTTACCTAGTGCCGTGTTTGCTGGCGGTTCTGCTTGTCCGGTGGCCGCGTCCCCGTGCACGTCCTATGGCGGTGGGGCTTGCATGCCTGGTGCTCTTGGCTGCGATTCCGTACGTCTACTGGGATCGATTCGCTCCGCCTTCGGTGACGGTGCTCGATGTGGGCCAGGCCGATGCGATTCTTATCCGCCAGGGCGGCGCAGTAGCACTCGTCGACTGCGGGCTCGACGAGCGCGTGGTGGCGGCGTTGGTCCGCAATAACGTGCACCATATCGATGCCGTCTTTGTGACGCATTGGGATGAGGACCACTGGGGTGGTCTGCCTGCCGTGCTCGAACAGTTTTCGGTCGGAACGATTGCCGTGGCGGCTGATGCGCTGGAGGATGCTCCTGCCGAGGTGTTGAACCGACCTGGCGTGGAGTATCGGCAGGTGCGCCGTGGGGATACAGTCGACATCGGCTCATTTTGCGCCCGCGTGATGTGGCCATTCGAGTCCGTGGATGGCGAGGGAAATGAGGACTCGCTTGTCCTGCTGCTCTCTTATATTCAGGAAGGCAAGGGCCTGCGTATGCTCCTCACCGGCGATGCCGAGCTCGACCAAGAACGGGAATTCGTGCAGGAGGTGGGGGATATCGATGTCCTTAAACTTGGGCATCACGGCTCTAAGGTTTCAGTCGATGGTGAGTTGCTGGACGTCCTGAAGCCCGAGCTTTCCCTCGCGAGCGCGGGCGAGGGGAATCGATACGGCCATCCGTCCGACGCCTGCATCGATGCCGTTAAGGAAGCGGGCGGCGTGTTCGCGTGCACTATCGAACACGGCGACATTACCGTCACGCCGACTGCGAATGGCTTTGCGATGCGATGCCAGCGACCGTGACGACGTCGTTGGCGTGTGGTGGGCCCCTGGGCTAGAATGGCACGGAGCGAATACGAAGGCCTGCGGGAGGGGAGCGCAATGTCCGAAACCGGTCTGCTGCCGGCATATCTGATCGTTGGTACCGACGGAGTCAAGCGCGATCACGCCGTCTCGCGTATGAAAGCGCGTCTGGAAAAGTCGGGTATGGTCGAGTTCAACCTCGACGAGCGCGACATGACCAAGGACCCCGATATCGAGTCGATTATCGGATCGCTTAACACCTTTCCGATGGGCAGCGAGTTTCGCCTGGTAATCCTTGATGGCTGCTCAAAGCTCGCCAAGGCGGTCTCGGAGCCGCTCGTCGAGTATCTGGCGAGTCCCAGCCCCACAACGGTTTGCCTCATAATCGCCGATTCGCTTGCCAAGAACACGCGCCTGTACAAGGCAATCGCCAAGATTGACAAGAAGGCCGTGATCGATTGCTCCGGCACCAAGCGCTGGGAGCTTCCGCGCCGCGTGCAGCAGATGGCGACGCAGCATGGCAAGTCGATCTCGACGGCGGCCGCCGAGGAACTTGTCTCGCGTTCGGGTGAAAACACTCGCATGCTCGATAACGACTTGGCTAAGCTTGCCCAAATGGTTGAGGCGCCTCAGATTGAGCTTGCCGATGTGGAACGCTGGATCGTGCGCACGGCCGAAGTCCAGCCCTGGGACTTTCTCAATGCGGTCTCGGCACGTGACATGCGCCGCTCACTCGAGCTTTTCAATCTACTGCCCTCCAAGAGCTACGTGTGGACCTACACATTGCTGTGCGGCCGCATTCGCGAGCTTATCGTTGCCAAGGCGCTCGATGCGCGCGGACAGGGTCGTGAGCTGGCCGCAACGCTCAAGCTCCAGTCCTGGCAGGTCAAGAATCACCTGACCTGGGCACGTCGCTTTTCGATGGCAGAGCTCGTCGCAGCGCTCGAGGGTGCGGTCGATGTGGAGCTCGCGCTCAAGGGTTCGGCCGATTCTCGGACCGCGCTTTTGCTCTGGATTACGAACATCTTGAGAAAATCGTGATGATACCTGCCTATTTGACAAATTCGTTCTATCCCTTTGAGGGGGAGCGTGCTATAGTAAGCGCTTGCATGACCTCACCGTGTCTCAGAGGTGTCATACATTTTTTGCAAGGAACTCGAAAGGAACTCCAGAAGTGGCAAACATCAAGTCTCAGAAGAAGCGTATCCGCACCAATGAGGCAGCTCGCATGCGTAACAAGGCTGTCAAGTCCGAGCTCAAGACGCTGACCAAGCACGTCCAGTCCGCCGTCGCCGAGGGCGACGCCGAGAAGGCCCAGGCTGCACTCAAGACCGTCACCAAGCGTCTCGACATGGCTGCCGCCAAGCATGTTATCCACAAGAACCAGGCTTCCAACCGCAAGTCCGGTCTTGCCAAGCTCGTGAACAGCATCAACGCCTAAGTTGTAAATTTCACATCACACAGATTACGCGCATAAATGGAGCCTGTTTTATGGAACAGGCTCCATTTTTTGTATCGCTCGGGTAAGATAGTCCGCATGAATACTTCAATTGACATTTCCCACATCCGCAACTTCTCGATTGTTGCGCACATCGACCATGGCAAGTCCACGATCAGTGACCGCATTCTCGAGCTCACCCATACCGTTGACGAGCGCGATATGGAGTCGCAGCTGCTCGACACTATGGATATCGAGCGCGAGCGCGGCATCACGATCAAGTCCAATGCCGTTCGCGTGTCCTATGACGCCGACGATGGCGAGACGTATCAGTTCAATCTGATCGATACGCCGGGCCACGTGGACTTTACCTACGAGGTCTCGCGCTCGCTGGCAGCCTGTGAGGGCGCGGTGCTCGTTGTCGACGCCACGCAGGGCGTCGAGGCGCAGACCGTCTCCAACGCGACGCTCGCCATGAACGCCAATCTGGACATTGTGCCGGCCATCAACAAGATTGACCTGCCCTCGGCCCATCCCGATGAGGTTAAGACCGAGATCGAGGATGACCTGGCGATTCCTGCCGATGATGCCGTGTGTGTCTCGGGCAAGACCGGCGAGGGCATCCACGATCTGCTAGAGTCTATTGTCTTTTTGATCTCTCCGCCCAAGGGCGATGCGAACGCGCCGCTCAAGGCACTCATTCTGGATTCGTACTTCGACGAGTATCGTGGCGTCGTCGCCACGGTGCGCGTCTTTGACGGATCCATCAAAAAAGGCGATACCCTGCGCATGATGCAGGCAAAGGGCGACTTTTTGGTCGATGGCGTGGGCGTCAAGCGTCCCGCCGAGACCCCGGTCGACGCGCTCACGGTCGGCGAGGTCGGATACGTGGTCACGGGCCTGAAGGACCCCGAGGCCGTTCGCGTGGGCGATACCCTCACGTGGGCGTCGAATCCCTGCCCCGAGCCGCTTCCCGGCTACCGCGAGGCCAAGCCCATGGTCTATACGGGCCTGTTCCCGATCGATAACAAGGACTACGAGAACCTGCGTGACGCGCTCGATAAGCTGCACGTCAACGACCCGTCGTTGGTGTGGGAGCCCGAGACCTCGGTGGCGCTCGGCTTTGGCTTCCGCGTGGGCTTCTTGGGCCTGCTGCATATGGAGGTCGTCAAGGAGCGCCTGGAGCGCGAGTTCAATCTTGACCTCATTGCCACGAGCCCCTCGGTGGACTATCACGTGTACAAGACCGATGGCGAGATGATCGATGTCCGCAGCCCGCAGGATCTGCCCGAGGCTACGCGCATCGAGCGCATTGAGGAGCCCTACCTCAAGGCAAAGATCATCTGCCCGCCTGAGTACACGGGTGCCGTCATGCAGCTCGCCATCGAGCACCGCGGCGTTACGACCGACATGATCCACCTGACGAGCAAATCGGTCGAGATGCGCTTCGATATGCCGCTCGCCGAGCTCATCTTGGACTTCTTTGACCAGCTCAAGAGCCGTACCAAGGGCTATGCCTCGCTCGACTACGAGTTCAACGAGTACCGTCCCTCCGAGCTCGTTAAGCTCGATATCTTGCTTTCGGGCGACGAGGTGGACGCGCTTTCGTTTATCGTTCACAAGGACAAGGCCTATGGCCTGGCCCGCGGTCTATGCGACAAGCTCAAGGAAATCATTCCGCGCCAGCTGTTCGAGGTGCCTATTCAGGGTGCCATCGGCAACAAGATTATCGCCCGCTCCACCGTCAAGGCGCGCCGCAAGGACGTTTTGGCCAAGTGCTATGGCGGCGATATCTCGCGTAAGCGCAAACTGCTCGAGAAGCAGAAAGAGGGCAAGAAGCGCATGAAGGCCATCGGTTCGGTCGAGGTCCCGCAGGAGGCCTTTATGGCGATCCTCAAGGTGGACGAGTAGGTCCATGGCGCTTTGTGAATACAGTACGCGGTTGCTGGGTGCCTATGCCGAGCAGCCGTTCCTTATGGCTCCCATGGCCGGCGTGACCGACCCTGCCTACCGCATCATGTGCCGCCGCCGCGGTGCCAACCTTGCCTATAGCGAGATGGTGAGCGTGGCGGGCCTTGCCTATGCCAGCAACAAGACCTGGCGCCTGGTGCTACCGGCCGACGAGGAGCAGCAGATTTGCGTGCAGCTCTTTGGCTCCAAGCCCGAGCAGTTTGCGAGTGCCGTCGCTGCTGTCGAGGAACGCGTGGGCGATCGCCTGTCATTGATTGATATCAACATGGCTTGTCCGGCGCGCAAGGTCGTTACCAAGGGCGAGGGCTCGGCGCTTATGCGCACGCCCGATCTGGCCGAGAAGATCGTCGAGGCGGCGGTGGGCGCGGCACATGTGCCCGTGACTGTAAAGATCCGCAAGGGCTTTTATGCCGAGGACCGTAATGCCGCGACGTTTGCCCAGATGCTCGAAGGCGCCGGTGCCGCCGCAGTCGCCGTGCACGGTCGTTGTGCCACGCAGCTCTATACGGGCCAGGCCGATTGGTCTGTCGTCGATGAGGTTGCCGACGCTGTCGAGATTCCCGTGATTGGTTCGGGTGATGTGTTCTCGGCCGAGGACGCTGCTGAGCATCTGCAAGGCTCGGGTGCCAGCGCGGTGTTTATCGCGCGCGGCATCTACGGCAATCCGTGGGTGTTCGGTGATGCTCGCGCCCTTGCGCTCGATGGCACGCCGGTTCCTTCTCGCTCCTCGGTCGAGCGCCTGGAGGCTCTGCGTGAGCACCTGACGTTGACGCACGAGCTTCTGCCGCTTATGTCGCGCGCCCGTACGTACGCGAGCTGGTATCTAAAGGGCATGCCCCATGCCGCCGCCTGGCGCGCTCAGGTGGTGCGCTGCTCCACGTACGAGGAGTTTATGGCACTGGTCGATGATATCGAGCGCGATGTGGTGGCCTGCGAGGCTGCCCTTGCCGCCGGCGAATCGGTGCCCCCTCATCCGCTGGAGGCTTAAGGGTGGCCGTTACCGCGCTGTACGTGCACGTGCCGTTTTGCGCCCAAAAGTGCCGGTACTGCGACTTTGACTCGCGCAGTTTTTCTCCGTGCGACCTGAGTGCTGCGCTCGATGTCTATTTTGAGCAGTTGTTCGCGCGCCTCGATGCTTTTGGCAAGGCCGGGGCCCTTGACCATATCCGCACCGTCTATGTTGGCGGCGGTACGCCGTCGCTGGCGGGGGAGCGCCTGGTGGAGCTGGCGCGGCGTATTCGTGCGTGGTGCGCCCCCGTTGAGTTTACCTGCGAGGCCAATCCCGAGTCGCTGACCGCCGAGCTTGCCACTGCGCTTGCCAAGGCTGGTGTCACACGCGTCTCTCTGGGCGTGCAAACGCTCGATAACACCGAACTTACCGCCATCGGCCGTATTCACGATGCCGATCGGGCGTTTGCCGCCATCGCGACGGTCAAGAACTCTGGGCTTGACGTGTCGTGCGACCTTATGTGCGGACTTCCCGGGCAGACCGCAGCGAGTTGGAAGCGCACGCTCGATGGCGTGCTGGCGGCGGCTCCGCATCATGTGTCGGTCTACCCGCTCACGCTTGAGGAGGGGACTCCCCTTTATCGCATGGCGTGCCGCGACGAGTCGGTCGAGCCCGACGAGGATTTTCAAGCTTCGTGCATGGATGTGGCGCGTGAGCGTCTGGGTGCGGCCGGCTATCACCCGTATGAGGTGGCAAGCTATGCGCTCGACGGACATGAGTGCGCCCATAACATTGCCTACTGGACCGGCCAGGGCTATTTGGGCCTGGGTCGTTCCGCCGCGGGCATGCTCGACGCCGAGGATTTCGACCGTCTTGCAGGTTTGTTCCCCGGCGTGTCTTCTCGAGGCGATTCGTACCGCGTGCGTCTGGTGCAACGTGACGATGACGCGACGGCGTTTGAGGCCGAATATCTGTCGCAGCGTGAGGCTGCGGCTGAAGACCTGATGCTGTCTTGTCGCATGACGGGCGGTGTCGCGTCCGACCTGTTGGTTCGCGCGGCTCGTGTCATTCCTGCTGATGAACTGACTGCGGCTTGTGACCGTGCTCTTGAGCTTGGGCTTGCCGCTTGGGTGCCCGAGCACGGCGATACCCATGCGGGGCCTATCGCCTCTGACGATGTCATCGCCGGCCTCACCTGTGCCCGCCTGGCGCCGACCCACCTGGGTTGGCTCGATGGAAATGTTCTGTTCGAGCTGTTTTGGGGTCTATCTTAGGCCGCTCGGGTAGAATTACCGCAATATATACGCTGCTGTGAGCAGGAGGTTGCCGCGCATGGCGACGATGAACGAAAAAGATTACTACGAGATCTTGGGTGTCTCCAAGGACGCCACCTCGCGTGATATTCAAAAGGCTTTCCAGCAAAAGGCCCGCAAGCTCCATCCGGACGTCAATAAAGAGCCGGATGCCGAGGAGAAGTTTAAAGAGGTTTCCGAGGCCTACGCCGTGCTTTCGGACGAGCAGAAGCGTGCACGTTACGACGCCATGCGTTCGGGCAATCCCTTTGCCGGTGCACCGACGGCATCTCCCTATGGCGGTGGCTATGCCGGCAGCGCCGGTTACGGCAATCCCTTTGACGGCGGTTTCCCCTTCGGGGGCGCCTGGGGCCAGCCTCGTCGCGGCCAGGCGGCCTACAACCCCGAGAGTGGCGCCAACGTGGTCGTCGATATCAAGCTCGACGCCAAGGAGGCTAAGAGCGGTGCCCACAAGACCGTTCGCTATACCCGCTTTGACACCTGTGGACATTGTGGTGGATCGGGCTCCGTTTCGTCAGAGCATGCCCACACCTGTCCGAGTTGCGGTGGTCGCGGCCATATCGATGTCGACCTGTCCTTCCTGTTTGGTGCGGGCACGTTCCAGACGGTTTGTCCCGAGTGCGGCGGTTCCGGCAAGGTCGTTGCCGACCCGTGCCCCGATTGCGGTGGCAGCGGCCGTATCCGTGTGACCTCCGAGCAGACGATTGAGTTTCCCGCCGGCACGCATGATGGCGACGAGGTGCGCATCCCCAACATGGGTCACGCCGGCACAAACGGCGCTTCAGGCGGTGACCTGGTCGGTCGTGCGCACGTTGAGGCCGAGCGCCTGGAGGGTAAGGCTCGCACCGGCTTCTACCTCATGGGTATCATCGCACCGTTTTTGGTGCTGTCGGCCATCTCGGGCGTGTTCTCGGCCTTTGCCATGATGTGCTTTATCCCGTTTGCCATGGGACTATTCATGGTACTTTCGGATGGTGTGCTTCATCGCAGCCTGCTGTGGTGGAAGCGCGGCGCGATGCAGTTTGCCAATGGTTTTGCCAACGGCTTTATGTTTGCGCTCGTGTCGGTCTGGTTTGCGAGCTGCTCGCAGCAGGCCATGCTTTCGCCCTACGGGATGCAATAACATCAAACCCTCTGTTTGCGGCCGGCCCAGCTTGGGTATAGGACGCACTGTGACAATAATGAAAGTTGGAAGGATTCGGTCGTGTCGGAAAATAGGGATTACTACGAGGTACTTGGCGTTGACAAGGATGCCGACGCGCGGACGATTAAGCGCGCGTTTCTAAAGAAAGCCCGTACGGTACACCCGGATGTTTCGGACGACCCCGAGGCCGAGGCCAAGTTCAAAGAGCTTAACGAGGCCTATTCCGTTCTTTCCGACGAGCAGAAGCGTGCTAACTACGACCGTTACGGCACCGCGGATGGCCCCGGTGGCTCTGGCTATGTCGACATCAACGATATCTTTGGTGGCATGGGCATGGACGACCTGTTCTCGTCGTTCTTTGGCGGTGGCGCCGGTGGTGGCGCTCGCAGCCGTCGCGAGCGCCGTCGCGGTCGCGATATGGCCATCTCCCTTTCGGTGACGCTTGAGGAGGCGGCGCTCGGCTGCAAAAAGACGATCAGCTACGACCGTCTTGCCCCTTGCGAGGACTGCAATGGTACCGGTAAGGCCGAGGGCGCGACCGAAAAGCAGTGCAGCCGCTGTCACGGCACAGGCTATGTGACGACGGTCCAGCGTTCTTTCCTGGGCCAGGTTCAGTCCTCTTCGCCCTGTCCCGACTGCCACGGCGAAGGCACGGTCATCGATCATCCCTGCGAGACCTGTGATGGCCAGGGCCGCACGCCTTCTCACGAAAAGATCGACATCGATATTCCCGCCGGTGTTTCGACCGGTCGCCAGCTGCGCGTGAGTGGTTTTGGCGAGGCCGGCCTTCGTGGCGAGCCGTCGGGCGACCTGATCGTCAACGTGCGTGTCGCCGACCACGAGCGTTTTAAGCGTAATGGCGATGACCTGTATCTGGTGAGCGATGTCTCGATTGCGCAGGCCGCGCTCGGTTGCGAGATTGAGGTCGAGGGCATTATGCCTGACGAGGTCGTCAAGGTGTGCGTCCCCGCCGGCACGCAGTACGGTGACACCGTGAGCGTCAACAATTACGGCATGCCGCGTATCGGCGGTGGCGGTTCGCGCGGTCGTCTGATCGTGCAGCTGCGCGTGGTCGTCCCCACCAATCTCTCCTACAAGCAGCGCGAGCTGCTTCGCGCCTTTGCCGACGAGATGGGCGATGACGTCGCATCCGGTAAGAAGTCGGTGACCGACCGTATCAAGAGTGCCCTCGACGACATCCTCGATTAAGGAGCCCGTGTGCTCGCACCCCATATTTCCGTCGTCAACCTCGGTTGTCGTGTCAACCGGGTTGAGTCCGACCGTATCACTGCCGATCTTATGCGCCTGGGCTTTGCGATGGTGGAGCCCCAGGACGCCGATTTGATCGTTATCAATACCTGTGCCGTGACGGGGGAGGCCGAGGCTAAGACCCGCAAGGCCGTCCGTCACGCCCTGGCCTATCCGGGCGAGCCTTACGTGGTCGTAACCGGCTGTGTCGTCAGCCTGCATCCCGAGGAGCTGCTGGAGCTCTCCGATCGCGTGATTGCCGAACCGTCCAAGATAGACGTCGCCGAGCGCGTCTGCGAGGTGCTGGGTGTCGAATCCGATAGCGTGCCCGCCTGCAGCGATGGCGACGTGGTCGATGCGCTCGGTCGTTCGCGGCTGGGCGTGAAGATCCAGGATGGCTGCAACCACCGCTGCACCTATTGCATCGTGTGGAAGGCCCGCGGCCCCGAGCGCTCCGTGCCCGTCGAGTCCGTGCTCGAACAGGTGCGTGAAGCCCAGGAGGCCGGTGTGCCCGAGGTCGTGCTGACCGGCGTGAACCTGGGCGCCTATGACGGCAAGAGTGCGACCGACGAACATGTCGAGATCGATGAGCTGCTCCAGGCCATCATGGAGCGCACCGAGATTGCTCACGTGCGCATCTCCTCGGTGGAACCCATGGATATTTCCGAGCGCTTGCTCAAGGTTATGGCTCGCTACCCGAAGCGTATCGCCCCGTTTTTGCACCTGCCCGTGCAGTCTGGCTGCACGGCGACGCTGCATCGCATGGGTCGTCCCTATAGTGCCGAGGCCTTTGAGGATACGGTGCGCATGATTCGCGCTAACCTGCCACAGGCTGCACTTTCGTGCGATGTCATCGTCGGTTTTCCTGGCGAGACGGACGAGGAGTTCGAGGAGTCGCTGGCGCTGTGCCGTCGCGTGGGCTTTTCGCGCATGCACGTGTTCCGCTATAGCAAGCGCCCCGGCACCCTCGCCGCCGACATGCCCGACCAGGTACCCCCTGAGGTCATGGCCGAACGCAGCCGTCGCATGCGTGCCGCCGCACAGGAGCTTTCGATCGCCGATGCCCGCCGCCGCGTGGGCACGGTCGAGCGTGCGGTGCTCGAGTATGGCGACAATTTGACGCTCGGCTCGTTCCATCATGCCCGTCTCGATGATACCTGTGGACTCACAGCCCCGTGCCTGCTCGATGTTGCTATCATCGGAGTCGATGATTCCGGCTTGGTCCATGCACGCAGGGAGGTTCATGGAAGCCTCGAAGATTAGACTTACCGTTCCCGAGGGTATCGACCCCTCGCGCGTTTTGGGCGCCGGCGACTGCGTCCTTCGTGCACTCGAGAACCTGGTGCGCGCCCATGTGGTTGCCCGCGGTGACAGTGTTGCCGTGAGCGGCGATCCGGATGAGGTCGAGCTGGTCGCGCGTTTTTTCGAACATGCCTTTCGTGAGGCTGCTGCCGGGCGTACGCTTTCTGCCGATGATGTCTCGCGCTGTCTGGCCGTTCTGCGCGACGGCGAGCATGATGCCTCGTCGCTGCGCGACGACGTGCTGCTGTCGTATCGCGGTCGCGTCATCCGCCCCAAGACGCTCGGTCAAAAGCGCTATGTGGATGCCATCCGCTCTTCTACCATCACGTTTGGCCTCGGTCCCGCCGGTACCGGTAAAACCTATCTGGCCATGGCGCTCGCCGTCGCCGCGCTCAAGCGTCATGAGGTAGGCCGCCTGATCCTGACGCGCCCGGTTGTCGAGGCGGGGGAGAACCTGGGCTTTTTGCCCGGCACTCTCGAGGAAAAGATCGACCCGTATATGCGACCGCTCTACGATGCCCTCTTTGACATGATGGATCGCGAACGCACCGATGAGCTTATGGAGCGTGGCGTAATCGAGATCGCCCCGCTCGCCTACATGCGCGGTCGAACGCTGAGCGATGCCTTTGTGGTGCTCGATGAGGCACAGAACACGACGCCCGAGCAGATGAAGATGTTCCTGACACGTCTGGGTCTTAATTCCAAGTTCGTGATTACCGGCGACCTGAGCCAGCGTGACCTGGTGGGTCGTCGCGGCGGTCTTGCCGACGTTGAGAAGATTTTGGGCCGTGTCGACGATGTGACGTTTTCTCACCTGGAGCGCGCCGACGTGGTGCGCCATGCCTTGGTGGGGCGCATCGTCGAGGCCTATGATGCATACGACGATGCGCGCGAGCAGCGCGCACACGATCGAAAGGAGTCCCGTTGAGTGTATTGATCAGCAACGATGCCGAGCTCGATACGCTGCTCGATGCCCAGGAGGTGGAGCACATCTGCGGATTTGTGCTTGCCGCCGAGGGCGTTGAGCGTGAGATCGAGATTTCCCTTTCGTATGTCGATGAGGACGAGATGCACGAGCTCAACCACGAGTGGCGCGGTATCGACCGCACCACCGATGTCCTCTCGTTTGAATGCGACTCGGCCTTTGACGAGGACATTCCCGCCGACGAGACGCTCGAGCTCGGTGATATTATCCTGGCCCCGCAGGTTATTGCCCGCCAGGCCCCCGGCTTTGGCAACAGTCCCGCCGACGAGTGTCGGCTGATGCTCGTGCATGGCATGCTGCACCTGCTGGGGTATGACCATATCGAGGACGACGAGGCCGAGGTCATGGAGGCGCGCGAGGATGCCATCCTGCGCGACCTGGCGCTTGAGCGCGGCGAGGACCCCAAACTCGTCCACGTCGGCCCCATAACCAATCATGCCCACGACTAGGAGCCGTCTATGATTCCCGGATCGAACAAGGACCATCCGTCTTTTTTAAAGTCGTTCTCATACGCCATGGAGGGCTTCGTTACCGCCGTCAAGACCGAGCGCAATATCAAGGTCATGCTCGTGGCGGGCGTGTGCACCGTCATTGCCGGCTGCATCGTGGAGCTCGATATTGCCGAGTGGGCTACGGTCATCATCTGCTGCGGCCTGGTGATTCACGGCGAGCTGTGTAATACCGCCATGGAGGCGATTGTCGACCTGGCGACCCAGGAGCTGCATCCGCTGGCCAAGCGCGCGAAGGATATTGCTGCTGCCTCTGTATACGTTCTTTCCATTACCGCCGCGATTGTGGGCCTGCTTGTCTTTGCTCACGCGCTCGACTTTATTTAGAAAGGGATTCCCATGTCCGACAATATGCAGCCTACTGATGAAGTTTTGGATGACGAGGTCCTGGACGAGGCTGAAGGTGCCGATTCGTTTGACGAGGTCGAGGAGTTCGACCCGTTTGAGGGTATGAGCGACGAGGAGCTCGATGCCCTGTGCGACGAGGATGAGAGCCTCGCGGGCTTTGGCGACGTGGAACCCGGTTTCCGCAGCGGCTTTGTGGCCCTGGTCGGTCGCCCCAACGCCGGCAAGTCCACGCTGCTCAACGCCTGTTACGGCAAGAAAGTCGCCATCACCTCTCCGGTGGCCCAGACGACCCGCCGCCGCATGCGCGCCGTCGTCAACCGCCCCGGCTACCAGCTGGTCTTCGTTGACACGCCGGGTATCCACAAGCCCAAGGACGGCCTGGGCTCCGAGCTTAACAAGAGTGCCCTTTTTGAGCTCAATGACGTAGACGTCGTCGCGTTTCTGATTGACGCCACCAAACCCATCGGCAGGGGAGACGCCTGGGTTGCCGAGCGCGTCAAAAACGCCCGCTCCAAAAAGGTCCTGGTGCTCACGAAGGCCGACGAGGCCGACCCCGCACAGGTCATGGAGCAGCTCAAGGCCGCTCACGAGCTTATGGAATACGACGATGAGATCGTGACGTCGTCGGTCAAGAACTTCAACGTCGATGCGTTTATCGAGACCGTCGCTCACTTTTTGCCCGAGGGCCCGCGCTGGTTCCCCGAGGACATGGGCACCGACGCGTCCGACGAGACCCTTGTGGCCGAGTTTGTGCGCGAGAAGGTCCTGCGTCGCACTCGCGACGAGATCCCTCACTCCGTGGGCGTCATCTGTGACGCGCTCGAGCAGACTAAGAAGGTCCTGCGCGTGCACGCCACGATTTACGTCGAGCGCGAGGGGCAGAAGGGCATCATCATCGGCAAGGGCGGCGAGATGATCAAGCATATCGGCATCGATGCCCGTCGTGACCTTGAGCGTATCTTTGGCACTCAGGTCTTTTTGGAGCTCGACGTGAAGGTCAAGGCCGGCTGGCGCGATGACGAGGCACAGATTCGCCGCTTTGGCTATAACGCCGAAGATTAAGCCTCGGCGTTCATGGCAGGCTCTCGCACATATCGCACAAAGGTGCTCGTCCTCGACAAGACGAAGCTCAAGGAAACCGATCTGATCTTGACGATGCTCGACGAACGGGGGCGGCAGGTGCGTGCCGTGGCAAAGGGCGCCCGCAAGCCCGGTGGGCGCCTTGCTGCCCGCTGCGAGCTTTTCTGTACCGTCGATATGCTGCTCGCGCATGGTCGCTCGCTCGACGTGGTTTCCCAGGCCGAGCTTATGGAGGCGCCGCTCGGTGCTGCTCCTGACTACGAGACGACCTGTGCCGCTAGCGCGATTGCCGAGGTTGCGCGTGTGTGCTCGTTCGAGGATGCCGAGGATCCATTTACCTTTGCCATCACGCAGCGGGCACTCACGCTTGTCGGCAGCGGGCTCGACTCGGCACATATGGACCTGCTCGTGGCGGCCTTTGTCTTTAAACTGCTGTCGCACGTTGGTTACCGACCCGATTTCTCGGCATGCGTGCTGTGCGGAGACCCCATGCTGTCGTATTTTTCGCCCCAGGCGGGCGGCCTCATGTGCGGCTCATGCGCGTCGAGCGTACCGGGTGCCGAGTTGGTCTCAACCGGCGAGGTCGCATGGCTGCGCGCCCTGATGTCCATGACGTTCGATACCCTTATGGACGAGCGGATCGATCCGCATACGGCTGCGTTTTTGCTGGGGCTTTCGCATGTTTGGGCCGCCACGCACACCGATCAGCGGCTCCGAGCGATGGAATTCATGTTGGGTCGGTGATGATGCGCAGGCGCGCGCCGCTTGTGGTAACATACCGACCTGTTGGTACCTCGACCTTGGATGCTCGCTCCACCGGCGGCTTCCCAGTCCGAGGCGAATAGAGTCGCCCGCGGGCGACGCGAAACGAAAGGTGAAACAATGACTGTTTCCAAAGAGCGCAAGGCGGAGCTGACCGCCCAGTTCGGTAACTCCCCGGTCGATACCGGTAACCCCAAGGTTCAGGTCGCCATCCTGTCCGAGCGCATCAAGGAGCTGACCGAGCACATGAAGTCCCACCAGAAGGACTTCCACACCCGTCGTGGCCTGCTCATGCTCGTTGGCCGTCGTCGTCGTCTTCTCTCCTACATCAAGAAGAACGACATCGTCGAGTACCGTGAGCTCATCAAGGCTCTGGGCATCCGCGACAACATCCAGTAAGGATTTGTACATGCTAAGAGCGTCCTGCGCAGCGGGGCGCTCTTTTTGTGTAAGGGCGTGAACAATCACGCTCTGAAGCGTGGCGGGGGCAGGGGGCCCGCGTCACATGAGAAGCCCGCAGGCAAGGGGCCTGTGGGGTAAAGGAGAACAATGACACTCGTATCCAAGACCTTTGAGCTGTACGGCAAGACCTACACCTTTGAGTCCGGCGAGCTTGCCAAGCAGGCCACCGGCGCTTGTCTGGTCAAGCAGGGCGACACCACGATGCTCGACACCGTGGTCGTCTCCAAGGAGCGCAAGAATTACGACTTCTTCCCGCTGACCGTCGACTTCAACGAGAAGATGTACGCTGCCGGCCGTATCCCGGGTGGCTACCTCAAGCGTGAGGGCCGTCCCAGCGAGAAGGCCACGCTCACGGCCCGTATGATCGACCGCCCGATCCGCCCGAGCTTCCCGGAGGGCTTCCGCAACGAGGTGCACATCGTCGCCACCTCGCTCGTCGCAGATCAGGTCAACCCCTTCGACGTCATCAACGTCATGGGTGCCTCTCTGGCTATGACGCTCGGCGGCGTGCCCTTCGAGGGTCCGCTTGCCTGCGTGCGCATCGGCCGCAACGTGGAGACCGGCGAGTTTATCGTCAACCCCACCTATGAGGAGCGCGAGAACTCCGACCTGGACCTGGAGCTGGGCGGCTCTGCCGACTTCATCTCGATGGTCGAGGCCGGCGCCGAGGAGATCTCCGAGGACGACATGCTCGCCGCTATGAAGTTTGGTCAGGAGGCCCTCGCTGCCTTCTGCCAGGCCCAAGTCGAGTTCGTCGCCGAGTGGGAGCAGGTCAACGGCGCTATCGTCAAGAAGGAGTATCCGCTCGACCAGCCCGTCGAGGAGGTCCAGGAGCGCATCTTCGCCCACTACGACGAGATGGCCGCTGCCCTGCGTGACGCCGACAAGCTTTCCCGCATCGGTAAGGTCGAGGCTCTGAAGGAGTCCATCCGCGCCGAGTTCACCGACGAGGAGCAGGCCGCTTGGGAGCGCGAGATCCCCGTGGCACTCAAGAAGCTCGAGAAGAAGGCCATGCGCACCATGGTCGTCGAGACCGGCGAGCGCGTCGACGGTCGTGCCGCCGACGAGATTCGTCCCATCATGGTGAAGGACAACTACCTGCCGCTCGTTCACGGCTCTGGCCTGTTCCAGCGTGGTCAGACCCAGGTGCTCTCCGTCCTGTCGCTCGGTATGCTCAACGAGGGCCAGCGTCTGGATACCATCGAGCCCACCGAGGGCAAGCGCTATATGCACCACTACAACTTCCCGCCGTTCTGCACCGGCGAGACTGGTCGCATGGGCAGCCCCAAGCGCCGCGAGATCGGCCACGGCAACCTGGCCGAGCGCGCTCTGCTCCCGGTGCTTCCCGACGAGAACGAGTTCCCCTACGCCATCCGCGTGGTCTCCGAGGTCATGGAGTCCAACGGCTCCTCTTCGATGGCTTCGACCTGCGGCTCCACGCTCGCCCTTATGGACGGTGGCGTGCCCATTAAGCGCCCGGTCTCCGGTATCGCCATGGGCCTGATCCAGGAGGAGGGCAAGACCGTGGTCCTGTCCGACATCCAGGGTCTCGAGGACTTCCTGGGCGACATGGACTTTAAGGTCACCGGCACCACCGAGGGGATCACCGCTCTGCAGATGGACAACAAGGCCACCGGCCTCACCTTCGACATCTTGGCCCGCGCCCTGCAGCAGGCCAAGGAGGGTCGTGCCTTCATCCTGCAGAAGATGCTCGATGTGATCCCCGAGCCGCGCCACACCACGCGCAGCACCGCCCCGCGCATCGTCTCCATCCAGGTTCCGACCGATAAGATCCGCGACGTCATCGGTTCCGGCGGCAAGGTCATCCGCGGCATCCAGGACGAGACCGGCGCTTCGGTCGACATCCAGGAGGACGGCACCGTCTTTGTCGGCGGCACCGGCGAGTCCGTCGATCAGGCAGTCGAGCGCATCAAGCTCATCATCAAGGTTCCCGAGCCGGGCGAGGAGTACACCGGTCGCGTGGTCTCCATCCAGCCGTTCGGCGCCTTCGTCAACCTGCTGCCTGGTAAGGACGGCCTGCTGCACATCTCCCGCGTCGCCAAGGGTCGCGTGGAGAAGGTCGAGGACGTCCTCAACGTGGGCGACGAGGTCAAGGTCGTCGTCATCGAGGTCGACGATCGCGGCAAGATTTCGCTCGATCGTCTCGACAAGCCCGAGGCCCCGGCTCGCGCTGAGGGTGCTTCCGAGGGCGACGGCGAGCACTTCCAGCGTCGTGAGCGTCCGCGTCGCGAGCGCTCCGAGCGCAACGACCGTCCGCGCCGTCCCGGCGACAACGGAGGCCGCAAGCCCCGCCGTCACCACGACGCCGAGTAACAGCTACACATAAGCAGCTCAACAAGGGCGACTCCGGACAGGGGCCGCCCTTTTGCTATTCCCGGCGGGATAGACGGGTTCAGATGGGGCTTTGATGCATGGGTGGTCTGTTGTTGTGCAAATGGGTATCATACTGTGGTTATTGCATCGACTCCGCGATGCATGTTTGTACGTTCCCGGCGGTCGGTTTGCCAGAAGCGCCCCGTCGGTTGTTTCAGACCCGTTTCGAAGAAAGGAAACAACACTCACCTATGGCAGCTAAAAAATCATCTCCCTTGAAGATCATTCCGCTCGGCGGTCTTGACGGCATCGGCAAGAACATGACGGTCTTCGAGTGCGGCGACGACATGGTGCTCGTCGACGCCGGTCTCATGTTCCCGGATGACTCCCAGCCCGGTATCGATCTGGTGCTTCCCGACTACACCTACGTTCTTGAGAACGAGGAGAAGCTCCGCGGTATCGTCGTCACCCACGGCCACGAGGACCACACCGGTTCGCTTCCGTATCTGCTGCAGGACCTCAACAACAAGGTGCCCATCTTCTCGAGCAAGCTGACGCTTGGCTTTATCGAGGGCAAGCTTTCTGAGTTCCGCATCCGCGCACCCAAGTTCCGCGAGGTCAAGGGCGGCAGCCATGTCAACCTCGGCGGCATCTCGCTCGACTTCTTCTCGATGACGCACTCCATCCCCGGCGCTCTGGGCGTGTTCATCCGCACCAATCAGGGCACCGTTATGCACACCGGCGACTTTAAGCTCGACCAGACGCCCATCGACGGCGTCACGCCCGACTATGCCGCTATCAGCCGCTTTGCCAAGCAGGGCATCGACCTGCTGCTGTCCGACTCCACCAACGCCACTGTTCCCGGCTTTACCAAGTCCGAGGCCGAGGTCGGTCCCAACTTGCTGCACGCCATCAAGAACGCCCCGGGTCGCGTGTTCGTCGCGTCGTTCTCGAGCCACATTCATCGTTTGCAGCAGATCTGCGATGCTGCCCGCAAGTGCGGCCGTAAGGTCGTTGTGACCGGTCGCTCCATGCTCACGAACACCCGCGTGGCGCGCGAGCTGGGCTACCTCAACATCGACGATGCCGATATCATCGATGCCTTCGATATCGATAACCTGCCCGACGACAAGATCGTTGTCATGTGCACCGGTTCGCAGGGCGAGCCGCTGTCGGCCTTGTCCCGCATGGCCAACGGCGAGCACAAGACGCTCTCCATCCATGAGGGCGATACCGTCATCCTCTCGGCAACTCCCGTTCCTGGCAACGAGAAGGCCGTCCAGCAGGTCGTCAACAGCCTGGCCAAGCTCGGCTGCGACGTGTGGGATAAGAACCGCGCTCTCGTTCACGTCTCCGGTCACGGTAGCCAGGAGGAACTCAAGCTCCTGATGGCCATGGCCAAGCCCACGTACTTTATGCCGGTTCACGGTGAGGCCGTGCATCTGCGCGCCCATGCCCAGCTGGCCCGCAAGATGGGCATCAAGGATGATCACATCTTTATCCTCGATAACGGCGATACGCTCGAGATGCGCGGCGGTATCGTCAAGCGCGGTACGCCCGTCGAGTCCGGCGTCGTCTACGTCGACGGCCTGCGTATCGGCGATACCGACCCCATCGTCTTGCGCGATCGTCAGAAGCTCGCTAATGACGGTATGGTTACCGCTGTTGCCATCGTCTCGCTCAAGCACAAGAAGATCGAGGCCATCGAGTTCTCGGGCCGCGGCGTCTCGTTTGCCATCGACGACCAGTTCTCCGAGGATGCATCCGCGTCCATTATGAAGACGATCGAGAAGGGCAAGTTCAGCTTTACGAGCAGCGGTTCCGATGCCATTCGCAAGGCCGTGCGCGACTCGCTCTCCAACTTTATCTGGAGCCGTACGCGCACTCGTCCGATGATCATCCCGGTCGTCATGGAGGTTTAGTTTGGCGCGCGGATCTGCACAAAACGCCAAAGGCAATAAAGCCAACAACCAACCGGCATCTGCTAAGGGTGCCGGTTCCCATCTGCGTGCCAATAAGGGCCACGAGGCCGACTTCGACGATTTTGAGCCCCTGGTTGAGCCCTCGGCCAACCGCGATATTGCCGGCGTGGTCATCGCCGTTTTGGCGATTGCGTCCTTCATTGCCGTGATTTCGCCGGCGACTGCGCCCGTTACGGCTGCGGTTGCCGGCTTCTACCACCTGGGCTTTGGTCTGGGCGCCTACGTGCTGCCGATCGTCATTTTGCTGTTTGCTGCCACGCTCTTTTTAGGCGAGGACTCGCCGCTCAACGTGCGCTCGGTCGCGGGCGGAGCCGTGGTCTTTATCGCCGTTGTCTCCATTCTTTCGCTGATGGTGCCGGGTACGAGCGACTCGTGTGACCTTATGTTCACGCCGCAAAATCTGTCCGCCTCGGGTGGCTACATCGGTGCGTTTATTGCGAGTGCGCTGCAGAATGCCCTGGGTAAGCCTATCGCTATGGTGGTCCTGTTGGGTCTGGCCGTCGTCGGTTTTGTCATCATTGGCTTTTCGGTGGGTGGCGTGCTGCGCTCTGCTCGCGACCGTGCGGCCGATTTTGCCGAGCGCCGTCGTTCCGACGTCAACGCAAGCCCGTGGGGTGACGATGAGGCCCTGTCGGTTCCCGGCGTTGCCCGTCCGCACCTGAGCATTCTTCGTCAAAAGGGCTCCGATGCTGCCGTGACCACGGTCATGGGCAACGATGTGGACCCGGTTTTGGACGATGACGATGAGGACGAGGATCCGTTTGTCGACGTGTCCGATGCCGTGGAGGCCGAGCGCGCTAAGACGACGCTGCTGCCACGCCGTCATGTTAAGAAGGGCAAGGCCACGCCCAAGTTGAATACAAGCGAGCCCGACCCGTCTTGGTCCGATAGCGAGATTGAGCTTACCGAGGGCGATGACGAGGACGACGAGGCTCCGATTGAGACCGCAAAGACAACTTTGCTGCCGCGTCGCCATGCAAAGCGCGACCAGGTAACCGGTCAACTTTCGATGGAAGACGACCCCGATAAGATCGACGAGTCCGAGCCGCCGTTTGCCGTGAATCCTGTCTCGGCAGCACCTCAGATTCCTGACTTCTTGAAGCATCCCAAGGTTGCTGCTGCGCCTGCCTCGAGTGCCGTCGAATCGGCTGCGGCTAGCGATGGGGGAGCGGACGGCCGCGCCGCAGATAACGAGGGCGAAGAAGAGGATGGCCTCAAGCTTCCGCCGCTCGAAATCCTGCATGCCAACCCGCAGTCGGCTTCCTCCGCGTCTTCTGACAAGGAGCTGGAACAGACTGCCGAGTCGTTGCAGTCCACCTTGCTTGAGTTTGGCCGTAGTGCCCGCGTGGTCGGCTGGATCGCCGGCCCTACGGTGACGACCTTTAAGCTGCAACCTGGCGAGGGCGAGCGCGTGAGCAAGATCTCAAGCCTTGAGGACGACATCGCACTTTCGCTTGCTGCCCAGTCGGTGCGCATCTTTGCCCCGATCCCCGGCACCTCGCTCGTGGGTATCGAGATTCCCAATCGCAAGCGCCAAAACGTCAATCTGGGCGACGTGCTGCCCTATGTGAAGGGCGGCCCGCTCGAGCTGGCCATCGGTCGCGATGCCGAGGGCACTCCGGTTGTCGCCGACCTCGCTAAGATGCCCCACTTGCTGATTGCCGGTACCACCGGTTCCGGTAAGTCGGTCATGATCAACTCCATCATCACGACCTTGCTCATGCGCGCTCTTCCCGAGGACGTTCGCCTGATCATGGTCGACCCCAAGCGCGTCGAGCTTGCAGGCTATAACGGCCTGCCGCATCTCTACGTGCCCGTGGTGACCGAGCCCAAGCAGGCTGCCAGTGCACTTCAGTGGGCCGTGTCCGAGATGGAGCGTCGCCTGAAGGTCTTCGAGCGTCTTAACGTGCGTAAGATCTCGACGTATAACGAAAAGCAGGCCGCCGGCGAGTTTGAGCATTACGATAACCCACCGCAAAAGATGCCCTATCTGGTCATTATCATCGACGAGCTCTCGGACCTGATGATGGTCGCCGGTAAGGATGTCGAGGCCTCGATCGTGCGTATTGCGCAGCTGGGCCGTGCCGCCGGCATTCATCTTATCGTGGCCACGCAGCGCCCCAGTTCCAACGTAGTGACGGGCCTTATCAAGGCCAACATCACCAACCGCATCGCCTTTAACGTCGCCACAGGCATCGACTCGCGCGTCATCATCGACCAGATGGGTGCCGAAAAGCTTACCGGTTTGGGCGACATGCTGTTCTCCAAGGTCGACTGGGGCAAGCCTCGCCGTATCCAGGGCTGCTTTGTCTCGGACGACGAAATCAACGAGATTGTCGAGTTCGTCAAGTCGCAGAGCGAGCCCGACTACCACGAGGAGATCCTGTCTGCCGTGGCGCCTGCTTCCATGTCCATGGCGGGTGGCGGCGGCATTGTCCGCACCGGAGTCGCCGAGCCGCAAGACGATGATCCGCTCATCTGGGAAGCCGCCCATATTGTGGTGGATTCGCAGCTTGGCTCCACATCTGGCCTTCAACGTCGTCTGAAGGTTGGCTATGCGCGTGCCGGGCGTATTATGGACATGCTGGAAGAAAAGGGTGTCGTCGGCCCGCCCGACGGTTCCAAGCCGCGCGAGGTCCTGTTGGACGAGGAGGGGCTTGCCGCGCTGGAATCTGTCGACGCCGAGATGGCACGTGAAGATCGTGAGTTTGGAGGATTCTGATGGCTGCACGCTTTGGTGACATGCTGCTCGAGCAGCGTCGCCGAATGGGCCTTTCCATTCAGCAGGTCGCCAACACCATCAAAATCAGGCCGCAGATCATCGAGTTTTTCGAGACCGGTAACTTTGCTTCGATGCCGCCGCGCGGCTATGCGCAGGGCATGATTTCGAGCTATGCTCGCTTTTTGGGCCTCAATCCGCGCGAGGTCGTCAATGCCTACTTTGACGACCTGATGGCATACGAACGCGAGACGTCGCAGCAGGGCGGTCGTTTTCAGGACGCCGCCGGCTACGTCAATTCGCGTTCCTCGGTCGATAACGGGCGCTTCCTGATGGTTCAGGGCGGTCGTTCGACCCGCTATGGACAGCGTCCTCAGCAGGCCGGTTACATTACCGAGACGGGTTCGGGCGAGGAGATTCGCTCACAGCGTGACCGGTTCCGCAGTACGCCGATGCCCGAGGACCGTGCACTTCCCGCTGCCCGCGGCGTGGCGCGTGACCCTCGTGCCGGCTACGGCGACGGCGGCTATTCCGATCGCGGTTACCGTGGTGTCTCCACCGGACGCTCTCGCGGTGGCTATGCGGACGCCGATACCACGCAGGTGACGCCGCGTCTTCGCTCTCAGTCGCAGCCGTATGGCCAGCGCTCTTCGGCTTCGCGTTCGGGCCAGCGTGGCTTTCAAGGCCGCGGTGAACTTGCGCCCCGCTCGGGTCAGCGCAACCTTCAGGGCCAGGGTGGCTATCGCGTCCGTTCCGATAGCAATCGTGGTCGTATGCCTCAGGGAGGCGGCCGCAGCAGTTCCAGTCGTGGACGCGGCGGATCACGTACTCCTCAAAACAACGGGCTCGATCCGCGTATCGTCTACGCCGGCATCGGCGCCGTTGCGCTGCTGTTGATTGTGCTCATCGTGGTGCTTCTGCGCGGCTGCGTATCTTCGGCGCCCGAGAACACGCCCGAGACGCCCACTGCTACCAAGACGACGAACAAGAAGTCTTCTAAGAAGACCGAAACGGTCGACGAGGACGAAGACACCGATGAGCCGACGGATGAGTCGACTGATTCGGACGCTACCAAGACGACGGCCAAGAAGGAAGAGAACGAGGTCACGAAGGTCAAAGTTTCCGTTGCCAAGGGAAAGACCGCGTGGATTGAGGTCAAGGTTGACGGCAAGTCGGTCTATGGCGCCCAGGCGACTGGCCCCTTTGAGCAGGAGTACACGCCCGAGTCTTCGATCGAGATCACCACGTCCAAGCCTTCCGATGTCACCGTTACCAAGAACGGTGAAAAGGTTCGTTACGATACTAAGACCTCGGGCGTGGCGCGTGTGACGATCACCGTTCCCAAGAAGGAGACGTCTGATTCCGAGAATGGTGAAAGTTCTGATGGTACCGACACCACCGATGGTACCGATACCACCGACGGTACCGATGCCCAGTCCACGGATGGCGCCGATACCGCAACTGACGGTCAGACACCCACCGATTCTACCGACAATTCGTACGATAGCTACTAGGCCGCTCGTACGCGAAAGGAAACATCATGGCTAAAGATTCCAGCTTCGACGTCGTGTCCGAGGTCAATATGCAGGAGGTCGACAATGCCTTCCAGCAGACCACGCGCGAGATTTCCCAGCGCTATGACCTTAAGGATTCCGGCGCCACGATCGAGCTTTCGAAGGGCGACAAGCTCTTTACGATCAACGCCCCGGCCGACTTTGTCTCCAAACAGATTGTCGACGTGCTGAGCTCCAAGCTCATCAAGCGCGGCATCGACCTCAAGGCTGTCTCGTGGGATGCTCCGCAGGCGGCATCGGGCGGTACCGTGCGCGTGCTCGGCCATATCGTCGAGGGTATCGACCAGGCGACCGCCAAGAAGATCAACAAGGACATCAAGGATCAAAAGCTCAAGGTCAAGGTGACCATCGAGGCCGACAAGCTGCGTGTTTCCTCTGCTTCGAAGGACGCGTTGCAGACCGTGATCCAGTTCCTGCGCGACCAGGACTACGGCCAGCCGCTGCAGTTCACCAACTACCGCTAATTTCAATCGAAAGGACTGCTCTCCAACATGGATACACCGTTGGGCTCCGTGCTCTACATCACCCTCGGGTGCGCTAAGAACGAGGTTGACACCGACCGCATGCGTTCTCTTTTGACCGCCGCGGGCTACGAGGAGGCATTCGACCCGCAGGATGCCGATATCGCCATCGTCAATACTTGCTCGTTCCTCGCCTCCGCAACGTCCGAGAGCATCGAGACCACGCTCGAGCTCGCCAACGAGGTTCAGGACGGCGTTCGTTCTTGCCCCATCGTCATGTGCGGCTGCGTGCCGTCGCGCTATGGCGATGACCTGCCTGACGAGCTGCCCGAGGTCGCTGCCTTTGTGAAGGCCGACGAGGAAGACGGCATCGTGGCGGTCATCGATGGCGTGCTGGGTGTCGAGCGTGAGATTGCAGCCTATATCCCGCAGGTCAAACGTACCGTCGAGGGTGCTGTCGCCTACGTCAAGATTTCCGATGGCTGCAACCGCTTCTGCAGCTTCTGCATGATTCCCTACATCCGCGGCCGCTATCATTCGCGCAATTCCGAGAGCATCATCTCCGAGGTGCGCGACCTGGTTGCCGGCGGTGTGCGCGAGATCGTGCTGATCGGCCAGGACACGGGCATCTGGGGTACCGACTTTGCCGACGAGGACGTCGCCGATGGCTCGCCGCGCAATCTGGCGCAGCTGCTGCGTGCCGTCGCCGAGGCCGTGCGCCCGCACAACGTCTGGGTCCGCGTGCTCTATCTGCAGCCCGAGGGCATGACCGACGAGCTTATCGATACGATTCGCGATACGCCCGAGGTGCTGCCCTATATCGATATCCCCGTGCAGCACTGCGACGCGCGCATCCTCAAGGCCATGCGTCGCTCCGGTTCGCGCCAGGAGCTCGAGGATCTGTTCCGCGACCTTCGCGAGCGCATCCCCGGCATCGTGATTCGTTCCACGGCCATGGTCGGCTTCCCGACCGAGACCGACGACGAGTTCCGCGACCTTATCGACTTTATGGACACCGTCGGCTTTGACTACACGAGTGTCTTTGCCTACTCGCGTGAGGAAGGCAGCCTGGCCGCCAAGATGGAGGGCCAGGTCGATGAGGAGGTTAAGCTCGAGCGCGCCCAGGAGGCCATGGACCTGGCCGAGTCGCTCGGTTTTGCCGCCACCGCCGCCCATGTGGGCGAGCGAGCCCAGGTAATCGTCGACGGTATCGAAGAGACCGAGGATGGCGCTGAGCTGATCGGCCATGCCTGGTTCCAGGCGCCCGATTCCGATGGCGCGGTGCATCTGGA
Organism: Collinsella aerofaciens ATCC 25986; assembly: GCF_010509075.1. Lineage (NCBI taxonomy): Bacteria > Bacillati > Actinomycetota > Coriobacteriia > Coriobacteriales > Coriobacteriaceae > Collinsella > Collinsella aerofaciens. Next base: position 637,612 of record NZ_CP048433.1, on the reverse strand, counting down.
CGCCAGCGAGGCGTCCGTGGGCGATATTCTGACCGTCGAGTTTACCGATAGCTTCTGCTATGAGCTTATCGGTCATGTTGTGGAGTAGGAGAGCGTCGTGGCTAACGAGAGCAATAAGGAACTGACGAGTGTCTGGACGCCCGCCAACATCGTGACGTGCGTGCGCATCGTCTTTATCCCGGTGTTCATGATCGTCTCGGCCCTGTCTCACACGAGTGTTGCCGGTACGGATTGGAGCACCTTCGACGGCCCGCTCGCCGCCGCTGCCTTCATTCTGTATGTGATCCTGTCGTGCACCGATAAGGTCGACGGTTATCTGGCGCGCTCCCGCAACGAGATCACTGATTTCGGTAAGTTCTTGGACCCCATCGCCGATAAGCTGCTGGTGTTCTCGGCCCTGCTGCTGTTCTTGGATTTTGGCGCGGTGACCGTGTGGTCCGTGTTCATTATCCTGTTCCGCGAGCTGCTGGTGAGCGCCCTACGCATGGTTGCGAGTGCGGCCGGCGTGGTCGTTGCGGCCGATAAGCTCGGCAAGTACAAGACGGCAACCACGATGGTCTCCATCTGCGGTTACCTGTGCGTTTTTGCTATGGCCGGCTTGCACCTTGGCCCGGTGGCGCTGACGCTCGGCATCTACTCGGTGTCGCGCTTCCTGTACGCCGTTGCCGTTGTCCTGACCGTTATCTCGGGCGCCCAGTACTTCTGGAACTGCCGCAAGATCGTCTTTTCGGTCTAGGTCCTGGTGGGTATGACGGACTCTTTTGAGCAGATTTCCGCACATAACGAGGAGCTGGCGCGTGATATTGTCGAGCGCGCGAGCGCTCGGGGCGTGACGGTTTCGACGGCTGAGTCGCTGACGGCGGGTATGATCGCATCGACGATTGCCGATATCCCAGGCGCCTCGGCGGTGCTGCGTGGCGGTGCGGTGACCTATTGCGATGAGATTAAGCATCGCGTTCTTGGTGTTGAGCGGGAGACGCTCGACCGCTATACCGCGGTGTCGCATCAGACCGCGCGCGAGATGGCGGTGGGTTCGCTGGAGCTGTACCAGAGCGATATTGCAGTGAGCGCAACGGGTTATGCCGGCCCCGGCGGTGGCACTGAGGACGATCCGGCGGGCACTTTCTATATTGGCTGGGCGCATCGTTCCGCCGATGGGGGCGTGCCGGTCGTGGACTCTGTGCGCTGCCACTATGAGGGCGACCGTTCGTGTGTTCGTGCCCATGCGGTCACGGAGGCATTGGGTCGCATTGCCCTTGTGCTCAACTCTATGGAATAGACGTGTTTTAAGGGGCCTCCGAGCCCCTTAATTGTGGAGATAGGGACCTTAGGCTCATTTGGCGTTTGTGCTGGTTGTTGATGTATTTTTGCCTGCCTTGTTCATATTTGGTCCTTTGTGGTCAAGCATTTGGTCAGTGTTTGGTCGGCGTTTGGTTGGGTTTTGGAAAGACCGCCTGCATATGATTGGCCTGAACGGTTGACCACGAACAGCCGTTCGTTTATTATCGATGCAGGTTGTTAAGAGGAGGGCTATTCATGGCCAAGAATTCAGGTCCCGTACGTACCGTTCATGCTCGCACGACGGGTAAAGAGCGCGATGAGATGATCGCCACCACCAAGGCCGAGATCGAGAAGAAATTCGGCCAGGGTTCCATCATGAGGTACGGCGACGGTGGTCCCGAGCTCGAGGTCGAGGCCATTCCCACGGGCGCCCTGGCCCTCGATGCCGCGCTGGGTATCGGCGGCGTGCCGCGCGGCCGTATCGTCGAGATTTACGGTCCTGAGTCCTCCGGTAAGACGACGCTTTCGCTCGAGATCCTGGCCGAGGCCCAGGCAATGGGTGGCGTTGTGGCATTTATCGATGCCGAGCACGCGCTTGATCCCACGTATGCCGCGCGCATCGGCGTGGATATCGACGAGGTGCTCATTTCCCAGCCCGATACGGGCGAGCAGGCGCTCGAGATTGTTGACATGCTCGTGCGTTCCGGCGCCATCGATGCCATCGTCGTCGACTCCGTCGCCGCGCTGACCCCGCGTGCCGAGATCGAGGGAGAAATCGGCGATACTACGGTCGGTCTTCAGGCTCGCCTGATGAGCCAGGCGCTCCGCAAGCTCGCCGGCTCGCTGTCCAAGTCCAACACGACGTGCATCTTCATTAACCAGCTGCGTGAGAAGATCGGCGTCATGTTCGGCAACCCCGAGACTACGACGGGCGGCCGCGCCCTTAAGTTCTTCTCTTCGGTGCGTATCGACATTCGCCGTATCGACAGCATTAAGCTTAAGGACGAGGTTATCGGTAACCGCGTGCGCGCCAAGGTCGTTAAGAACAAGGTGGCAGCTCCGTTCCGTTCTGCTGAGTTCGACATCATGTACGGTACGGGCATCTCTAAGGAGGGCTCGATTCTGGACATGGCTGTCGAGTGCGGCATCTGCAAGAAGATGGGCTCCTGGTTTGCCTATGGCGAGGACAAGCTCGGCAACGGTCGCGAGGCCGCCAAGGCGTTCCTGCGCGAACACCCCGATTGCGCTGACGAGATTGAGCATAAGGTCCGCCTTGCCTGCGGACTTGAGTTTGATGACGATGCTCCGTCCGAGGTCGAGCTGACCGATCAGCCTGCGCCTGAGGAGTTTGACGAGCTTTACGCCATCGATGGTTCCGCCATGCTCGATGATGACGACGAGTAGCGGTTACGCTCATGTCGTATACGGTGACCGAGGCCACGGTCGTCTTTCCCGATAAGAAGGCGGCCTCCTCGTTCTCGAGCGGGTATGCGTCCAAAAAGCCTTGCGCACATATCGATTGTGAGCTTGAGGGCGGTTTTGAGCGGTCCATTTGGATTCCCGTGCGGGTCGCGCGCCTGTATGTCAAAAATCGCCCCGATCTGCCCTGTGATTGGGACAACTTTCGTGAGGCGGTGCAGCTCATCGAGCGTCAATGTGCACTTACCATGGTGACCGAGATGTTATCGCGCCGCGACCATGCGACGGGTGAGGTCTGTGACAAGCTGGCTCGCTACGGCTTTCACCAGCCCGCGATCGATTTCGCCGTCGAGCGCGCCACCGAGTATCACTTTTTAGACGAGAACCGCTTTTGCTCGTACTTTATCGAGGAGCGCAAGCGGCGCGGTTGGGGACAGCGCAAAATCGAGACCGAGCTCAAGCGCCGTCATGTCGTGCTCGATGACATTCCCGGTTATCCCGAGGATTATTTTGCCGTCGAAGACGATTTGGCGCGTGCGTCAGCCCTGCTCGCCAAGCGGCGTGTTCCAGAGACGCGCGGATTCGAAAAACTGGTTCGGTTTTTGATGGGCAAGGGCTTCTCGTATCACATCGCCGCCGATGCCGTTAAGGCACGTCTCGATGCCGAACGCGAGGAATGTGCGGTTTAGGCGTATGCGCTTTGTGGCCCTGCCGTTCACCGCGTTTTAGCCGCCGTGCCGGGGCCATTTATTTGACAGTTGTTGTGGTTCAACGTACGATAAACACTGTCATTTGCTTTGTGATATGTGCTCATCTGTGATGAGTTTGTTTATATGTTTATCTGTATCCGACCCGCATAAGCTGCGCCCATATTACTCAAATGTCGCGAGCCGTTCGTAAGGACGGTTCGCTTTGTTGTGTAACGAATCCATAAAAAGGAGTGAGCATGCCTATCATCGCAGCGCTCGTTGGCATCGTTTTGGGTGCCATCGCCGCCATTGCCTACATGCGCACCGCCAAGCAGGGTAGTCTTCACGAGGCCGACGAAAAGATCCAGTCGGCACACGCACAGGCTGAGTCCCTGATCGGTGATGCTAAGCGTCAGGCCGAGACCCTCAAAAAAGAGGCTCTGCTCGAGGCTAAAGAGGAGATCATCAAGAACAAGCAGGCCGCCGAGGCCGAGGACAAGCAGCGTAAGAGCGAGATTCGTACGCTCGAGAACCGTGTGATGCAGCGCGAGGAGTCCCTTGATCGCCGAAACGACGCTCTCGACAAGCGTGAGCACCAGCTGTCCAGCCAGGCCGGTCAGGTCGAGAAGCGCTCCCGCGAGCTTGAGGAGCTCTGCGCCAAGCAGACCTCCGAGCTCGAGCGTATCGCCGACCTGACCCGCGAGGACGCCCACAAGGAGCTCCTCGATAAGGTTCGCGGCGAGGTCACCCACGAGGCTGCCACGATCATTCGCGAGTCCGAGCAGCAGGTTCGCGCCGAGTGCCACAAGACCGCCCAGGAGATTCTGTCCCTGGCGATTCAGCGCTGCGCTGCCGACCACACTGCCGAGGTCACCGTTACCTCCGTGCACATTCCCTCTGATGACCTCAAGGGCCGTATCATCGGTCGCGAGGGTCGCAACATCCGGACCTTCGAGCAGGTTTCCGGCGTCAACCTCGTGATCGACGATACGCCCGAGACCGTCGTTCTTTCGAGCTTCGACCCGGTCCGTCGTGAGACCGCTCGTGTTGCCCTCGAGAACCTCATCGCCGACGGCCGCATTCACCCCGCCCGCATCGAGGAGATGTATCACAAGGCTGCCGACCTGGTTCAGCAGCGCGTGCGCGAGGCTGGCGAGCAGGCTGCCTTCGATACCGGCATCCACGACCTGCATCCCGAGATCGTCAAGACCCTTGGTGCCCTGCGCTACCGTACCTCGTTTGGTCAGAACGTGCTTCAGCACTCCCTCGAAGTCTCTGACCTGTGCGGCGTGATGGCTTCCGAGCTTGGCCTGGACGTTGTGACCGCCAAGCGCGCCGGCCTGCTGCACGACCTGGGCAAGGCAATCGACCATGACGTCGAGGGCCCGCATGCCGTCATCGGCGCCGAGCTTGCCCGCCGTTATGGCGAGAAGCCCGTTATCGTCCACGCTATCGAGGCTCACCATGCCGACGTCGACCCCAACACGGTGCTCGATGTCCTGGTACAGGCCGCCGATGCTGTCTCTGCCTCTCGCCCCGGTGCCCGTCGCGAGTCTGCCGAGAACTACATCAAGCGTCTTGAGAAGCTCGAGGAGATCGCCAACTCCCATGATGGCGTCGAGCGTACCTATGCCATGCAGGCTGGTCGCGAGGTCCACGTCATGGTTCAGCCGGACAAGATCTCTGATGCCCAGTCCACGGTCCTGGCTCACGATATCGCCCATCAGATCGAGGAAGAGATGGAGTATCCCGGTCAGGTGCGCGTCGTCGTGATTCGCGAGAGCCGCGCTGTCGATATCGCTAAATAACATGAGCGACGCGAACGAGCTCATCTCATTTATCGCGTCGATGTCGGGGGAGGGCAACCTTCGCGTCGAGGAGAACCTTGGCGAGGGGTATGTCCGCCTCCGCGTTTCGGAGGCCGAGCGGCGCCAGGCAAAGCACGACATTCAGCATGTCGAGGATATCGTCATCGAAATGCTCCGTAATGCTCGCGATGCCGGCGCCGACAAAGTCTATCTCGCTACGACCAAGGAAGATGGCGTTCGCACGCTTGTCTTTCTGGATAACGGTTCGGGCGTTCCGCAGGATATGCAAGAGCGAATCTTCGATGCCCGCGTTACCTCCAAGCTTGAGAGCATGAAGATGGACCGTTGGGGCGTTCACGGTCGTGGCATGGCATTGTTTTCGATCAAGCAGAACACCGACGAGGCCCGTGTGGTCACGTCCGGCGTCGATCTTGGTTCAGCCTTTAAGGTGAGCGTTGCAGCCGACCGCCTCAGCGAGCGTGCCGATCAGTCCAGCTGGCCCCAGGCCGTCAAGGATGAGGACGGACGTTATGTCTGTGCTCGCGGTCCGCATAATATTATTCGCGCTGCTTGTGAGTTTGCGCTCGAGGAGTTGCGTGGTTGCGATGTCTATCTTGGTTCTCCGTCTGAGATTGCCGCGACCCTTTATGCTCAGGCGTCAAGTCGGCTCGATACGTCTCGTCTCCTGTTCATTGACGACGAGAGCGAGCTTCCGGTTGTCGATCGTTTAGGCCTTGCCTCCGATGCCGAGGACTTTATCCGTATCTGCTCGGGTTTGGGTCTTGAGATGTCCGAGCGCACGGCACATCGCATTTTGGCAGGGCAGATTAAGCCCGTTCGCGGTGTGACTGCGCGTCTGCTGCGCGAGCGTGATTCTTCCTCGCATGCGCCGGCTCCTGTCGATCTCGCGAAGGATCGTCGCGGGCTACGTATTGCCAAGGATGACATGGCACAGTTTTCGCGTGCTGTGGAGCGGGACTTTAATGACCTTGCCGCCCGGTACTATCTCAACCTTTGCGGCGACCCAAAGATTCGTGTTTCGCGTGATCGAATCACTGTGACCTTCGATCTTGCCAAAGAGGAATAGTGCCTTTACCGAGTCCACTCGGTACGATACAGTTATTGCAGTTAAAACGTACTTTTAAACGCAGGAGTTTCTTCATGGATTGCCTGAAGGTATCAAGCAAATCATCGCCCGCGTCCGTTGCCGGCGCCATCGCCGGCATGGTCAAGGATGGTGTACCCGTCAACATCCAGTGTGTCGGCGCCGGTGCGGTCAACCAGGCCATTAAGGCCGTGGCTATCGCGCGCGGTTTTTTGATTCCAACCGGTTTTGATATTTCCTGCGCGCCCGTGTTCTCCGACATCCTCATTAACGGGGAGTCGCGCACGGCCATCCGCCTTTCTATCTACGTTCACCAGATCAATCGAGCTGCTATGGATAACGTCGTCATGGATGATGTTAAGCCTGTGGCATAGCTTCTGCTTGCCTTGTTTCGCTCCCCATCGTTAGGACTTATGCACATGGACCAGCGTTCCGTACGCGATATTCTTGCCGGTAAAACCTACTTTATCCGCACCTTTGGCTGCCAGATGAATCAGCACGACTCCGAGCGTGTGAGCGGTCTGCTTGATTCGTATGGCTGCCTCATGGCGCTCGATCCCGCGCATGCCGATATCGTTGTCTTCATGACATGCTGCGTGCGCGAGGCCGCCGATACTCGCCTGTACGGTCAGTGCAATTCCTGCAAAAGCCTGCCGCCTTCGCCTTCGGGCAAGCGCGTGGTTGCCGTTGGTGGTTGCATCGCGCAGCGCGATGGCGAGGGCCTGCTCACCAACGTCGATAACGTCAATGTCATCTTTGGCACGCATTCCATCGCACATGTGGCCGAGCTCATTGCCGAGGCGTTCCTTGATGGTAAGCGTCATATCCGCACCAATGAGCATGAGGATACGGATGCCATGAGCATGCCGTGGCATCGCGAGACCCAGTATCACGCCTGGGTGCCCATCATGACGGGCTGCAATAATTTCTGCACCTATTGCATCGTGCCGTACGTGCGCGGTCGCGAAAAGAGCCGCCCCTTCGAGGAGATTGTCGACGAGGTGACCGGTTTGGTGCGCCAGGGCGTGCGTGAGATTACGCTGCTGGGCCAAAACGTTAACTCATATGGTCGCGATCTGTTTGGCAAGCCGCGTTTTGCCGATCTGCTGCGTGCCGTGGGCGATACGGGTGTGGAGCGCATCTTCTTTACGTCTTCGCATCCCAAGGATCTGCTGCCCGAGACCATCGACGCCATGGCCGAGACGCCTGCTGTTATGCCGCAGCTGCACCTGGCCGTCCAGTCAGGTTCGACGCGGATCCTCAAAGAGATGAATCGCCGTTATACACGCGAGGACTATTTGGGCCTGGTCGATCGCATTCGCAACCGTATGCCCGATATCGCACTCTCGACCGACATTATCGTTGGCTTCCCGGGCGAGACTGAAGAAGACTTTGAGCAGACGCTCTCGCTTGCCGAGACGGTTCGCTATGCCCAGGCCTATACCTTCATTTATTCCAAGCGCGCCGGTACCCCGGCCGCAGAGATTGACGATCCTACGCCGCATGAGGTTATTCTCGAGCGTTTCAACCGCCTGGTTAAGGTTATCGAGACCACGGCACACGAGTATAACCAGGGTGAGCTTCATACTGTGGTTCCGGCGCTCATTGAGGGAACGAGTAAAAAGAACGACGCGGTCCTGCTGGGCAAGAGTCCTAAGAATCAGACCGTTCATGCGCCCATCCCCGAGGGCTACAGCATCGATCAGCTTGTTGGCAAGATCGTTGATGTTGACGTTGACGTTGCCAAGACCTGGTATTTGTCCGGCTCCGTTGTGGGCGAGCCGCGCTAATGGTTTCTCCCGGGGCAGGTCTTTCCGCCGTCGCGATCGTCGGTCCGACGGCGGTTGGTAAGAGTGATGTTGCCGACCGTTTGGCCGCTCGTCTTTCGTCCGAAGTGCTGTCGTGCGATGCGATGCAAATCTATCGCGGCATGGACATCGGTACCGCAAAGATGGCGCCCGATGAGTGTACGGCGCCGCTGCGTCTCGTCGACATTGTAGAGCCGGGTGTGGCATATTCTGCTGCGCTTTATCAGGCTGACGCTCGCGCGCATGTTGAACGTCTCCTTGGTTCGGGTTGCCTGCCGGTTTTTTGCGGAGGTACGGGGCTGTATCTCAAGGCCGCCCTCGATGAGATGGACTTTCCCTCGGGCGAACTTGAGGACGATCGCCGTGCGGGCTATCAGGAGCTTGCCGAGCGTATTGGTGAGGAAGAACTGCATGCCCTGCTTGCCGAGCGTGACCCCGAGTCCGCTGCGGTCATCCACCCCCATAATGTTCGCCGCGTGATTCGTGCGCTCGAAATGCACGATGATGGTATCTCCTATGCACAGCAAAAAAGTCAGTTTAGTGTTCCGCGCGAGCATTATCATGCTCTATGGTTTGGTCTGACGCGTAATCGCGAGGTTCTCTACGAGCGCATTAACCTACGTGTCGATCTGATGTTTGAACAGGGTCTTGTCGATGAGGTTCGCGGTCTGATGGACCAGGGGCTGGGAGATGCCCTGACGTCGATGCAGGCAATTGGCTATAAAGAGATTATCGATGCTTTTAATGGCGTGATGAGCATGGATGAGGCTCGCGAGCTCATTAAGATGCGTTCGCGTCGTTATGCCAAGCGTCAGCTTTCGTGGTTTAAGCGCGATGACCGTATCGTGTGGTTTGATATGGACGAGTTTACGATCGATAAGGTCGTTGAGGACATCCTGCATCGTATTGAGGCTGCCTAATGGCCCGTTTCCCCCTTGTTCCCACGGCACCCGAGCCCGAGCGTGCCATATTAGTTGGTGTTGAGTGGCGCGACAATGCATGGCCGCTCGATCGTTCGCTTGACGAGCTTGAGCGCCTGGCCCATACGGCTGGCGCCCAGTGCGTGGCGCGTTTGTCACAGCGTCTGGTTAAGCCGTATCCAAAATCGTTTATCGGTTCCGGTAAGGTTGAAGAGCTGTGCGGCCTGGTGCATCGCATGGATGCCGATGTCGTTATTTTTGACGACGACCTGACGCCCTCGCAGCAATCCTATTTGGAGAAAGCCGTGGGCGAGCCGGTAAAGATTATCGATCGTACAGCACTGATCTTGGATATCTTTGGCCTGCATGCTCAGACGCGTGAGGGACGCCTACAGGTACAGCTGGCGCAGCTTCAATATCTGTTGCCTCGTCTGCGTGGCATGTGGAGCCATCTTGCCAAGGAGCAGACGCGCGGCGGCATCGGTTCGCGCTTTGGCCAGGGTGAAAGCCAGCTCGAGGTTGACCGTCGCTTGATTCGCAATAAGATTGCCGCGCTTCGTCGTGAGCTCAAGCAGGTTGAACAGCGTCGCGATGTCCAGTCCAAGAGCCGCATTGAGTCACCGGCGTTTCGCGTCGCGTTAGCCGGTTATACCAATGCCGGTAAATCGACGTTGCTCAATCGCCTGACCGGCTCTACGGTACTTTCGCAGGACAAGCTGTTTGCTACGCTCGACCCGACGACGCGTTCGTATCGCCTGCCCGGCGGTCGCGGCATGACGATTACTGATACCGTCGGCTTTATTCAAAAGCTGCCGCATGGTCTGGTCGATGCCTTTAAATCGACGCTGTCTGAGGTTCTTGGTGCCGATCTGATCCTTAAAGTTGTGGATGCCTCTGACGAGGACTACGAGCGCCAGCTCGAGGCAGTCGATCGCGTTCTTGACGAGATCGGTGCCGGCGAGCGTTTGACGCTTACGGTATTCAATAAAATCGATCTTCTCGATAGCGTTGATCGATTGAGTTTCCGTCGTCGCTATCCCGAGGCCGTGCTGTTCTCGGCCCAGACGGGCGAGGGACTCGACGATCTCGTCGACCGTATTGCTCGTGAGGCGGCTGCCACCGATGTGTTGCTCTCTGCTGATATCCCGTATCGCGAGGGCGCTCTCATCACGCTGGTGCATGAACAGGGAACCCTTTTGCACGAGGAATATCTTGAGGGCGGCGTTCGTATTGTTGCGAAGCTGCCGGCTCGTATCGCGCCGCGGCTCAAGCGTTATCACACCGAGTAGACGAGCTCCAAAAAGCCCAGAATAATGGGCTGATGCAGTAGATAAAAGGGGAGTGCGTGACGTCCAAGGCTGGCGAGCGCCGGGATGGGATTGGCGTAGGCCCAGCTTGGGACGGTCTTATCGATTCCCTGCGCTATGTGTGCGGCGAAGTATCCTGCAAGATACATAAAGATAAACGGGATGATGGGGTAGTAATCACCTGAGATAAATCCAGGGCTCGGAAATCCTAGCCACGCCAGGTATGGGACAGGGTAGGTCGTTTTGGGGATGCTCCAGGTGAGGGCGAACAACACAAGGCATAGGGACATGCCCCATCTCGCCGAAATCTTCTTAAGGACGGGATCGGTCAACGCCACGATGCCGGTACATGCGGCCATGCAGTAGATGATGCCAAAATTAACCGAATCGTCGACTGAGACAAGTGTTGTTGCCAGCCAGACGACGAGTGCTGCTAAGGCGTATTTGGCGGCACGTTTGATATTGTTGCGCGAAAGGGTGCACATCCAACCCGCGATAAACAAAAATACCCAGCTGATGCTGGCGCGCCAGATGTCTTGAAAGACGGTCTGGGTAAACCAGGGCATATCCCAGTCGTACAGGTAGGCGAGATCGTAGCAAGCGTGAAAACCTGCCATTGAAATCATCGTAAACCCGCGGACGGTATCAAAGATGGTGATGCGTTTTTGCATTACGAGAACCGGCGCATCAAGCCGACGACTTTGCCCAAGATAACGGGATTCGTTGCATAGATAGGCTCCATGGTGTCATTCTCGGGCTGCAGGCGTACGCGTCCCTGCTCCTTGTAGAACGTCTTGACGGTCGCTGAACCATCAATCATGGCCACGACAATTTCGCCGTTCATGGCACTCTTTTGTTCACGGACGATGATGTAATCGCCATTGAAGATGCCGACATTGATCATTGAGCTCCCATGTACCTCAAGGATAAAGGAACCCTGATCGGTGGCGATTTCGGTCGGGATAGTAAAAGTGTCTTCGATATTCTGCTCGGCCAGAATGGGAATCCCAGCCGCGACGCGACCAACGAGCGGTAGCGAGACCGTTCCGCGAGGTGCGGTGGGCTCGTCAGATTTAGAAATTGAGACCGAGGAACCGTCCTCGTTAAAGAGTTCCAGGGCGCGCGGTTTGGTGGCATCGCGCTTGAGTAGCCCGCGCGCCTCCAGAGCAGATAGATGGGCGTGCACGGTGCTGGGGGAGGAAAGGCCCACGGCAGAAGCCATCTCGCGCACGCTGGGCGGATAACCCTTCTCCTGCTGATATTCCTTGATGAAGTCGTAAATTTGCTGCTGACGCTTGGTAATTTTGCGAGCCATCAGGGCATCCTCTCTACCCATGTCAAACAAATGTTCGAATTTTGCTTGACAGGAACAACTGTTCGAAGATAATAATAACCGAACATTCGTTCTCGCGCTAGACTTTTTTGTCCGCGCGGCTTGATAAAACTGTTCTCAGCAAAACACGCGAGAGGAGAACATGATGAACGCAACGAATATGGTCCAGGGAAACCTCGCCCTTAAGCTCGAGACGCCTGCAGAACCCACTTTTACGGTTGTTCAGGGTGGCCGCTCCGGCTTTCAGCCTTTGACCGTAAATCCTGCTTGCAATCAGCAGGCTGCAGTCGCGCCGGCCCGCGTTGCCCTGAAGGTTCCGACGATTGTTGCCGTCGCCGTTGCGCTCACGCTCTTCTTTGTCCTCGCTATGTCGGTCTTTAGCGCTCGTCACGCCGCGTATGCCGAGTCCGTTTCCAGCGTTACCTACGAGACCATTCGCGTTCAGCCTGGTGATTCTCTTTGGTCGCTTGCCGAGGAATATCCAATCGAAGGCCTTTCCACGCAAGAGACTTCCGACATGATCCGTAACGTCAATCATCTGGAGCATGGTTCGCTCGCCGCCGGTGCGCATCTTAAGGTTCCTGCTCGTTCGTAATCATTATCGCGCTGCGCATGGTACCCTTGTTATCGTTTAAGAGGAGGTACCATGCGCTGTCCCAAATGCGGCAAGGCACATACCCGCGTCGTTGATTCCCGTATGCAGGAGTCAAATAACACCATTAAGCGCCGTCGCGAATGTTGCTCGTGTAACTACCGCTTTACAACGTTCGAGCGATGCGAAGACCCAATTGAGGTCATTAAGTCGGACGGAACCAAGCAGCGGTTCGATCGCAATAAGCTGCTCGTCGGCTTGATGCGCGCCACCATCAAGCGTGATATCGACACTAAGAAGCTCAATGAGATTATCGACGATATCGAGGTCGAGCTGCGTTCTCGTACGCTGACGGCCGTCACGTCCCATGAGTTGGGTGACATGGTGCTCAAACGCTTGGCCAAGATCGACAAGGTGGCGTACATCCGCTTTGCCTCGGTCTACCGCGATTTCAAAGACGTTGATGAGTTTCTGCAAGAGCTCGACAAGCTAAGGTGATTCCATGTCCAACATTACCGTCAACATAAAGCGTCTCGACCCCACCGTCGAACTTCCCAAATACGCCCATCCCACCGATGCCGGCTTGGATCTGCGCTCCAACGAGGACTGCGTCCTGAAGCCCTTCGAACGCCGTCTGGTCTCTACTGGGCTGGCCATCGCCTTGCCCGATGGCTACGCCGGCTTCGTGCAGCCCCGAAGCGGCTTGGCCATCAAGCAGGGCCTGTCTATAGTCAACACGCCGGGCCTCATCGACGCCCACTACCGAGGAGAACTCAAGGTTATCATCATCAACCTGGATCCCTCCAACAACATCCAAATCAATAAAGGTGACCGCATAGCCCAACTCGTCATCCAAGAAGTCCCCACGGTCAACCTCGTAGAAGTACAAGAACTAGACGAAACCGACCGAGGCAACGGAGGCTTCGGCTCCTCCGGCGTCGCCTAGTTGCTTCCGTCCGCTCACCCGTGGGAGGACCCTATATATCATCCCATGCTCAAACATTCTCGCTGCGCTGCGAAACTGCGCGTGGGACGATATATAGGGCCCTCCCACGGGTGAGCTACGTTTGCATGCTTGTAACTACCGTGCCTCTTCGCTGGAAGCTGATAGCATTAATCGATTTGTAAGCCGGTGCGACAAGGGAGTTTCTCCTTTGTCGCACCGGCTTTCTAGTCGGATTGCAATTTGTTTTCAAGCAGGAAGCCTCTCGTCCGGGACTCACCCATATCGTTCCACGCGCAGTTTCGCAGCGAGCGCAGCGAAGCGAGAATGTTTGAGCATGGAATGATATAAGGGCGGCTCCGACAGAGCGGCGGACATTCGACTAGCGGATATGCGCGGGTTTTCCGCCCCAGTAGAAGCGGCAGAAGGCTCGTTTGCGCTTTTGGGGTTTGCCTACGAGCTCCATGGTTGCGATGGCTATGTCTTCGGCTGCGCGTGGACGGCGCAGGACTTCGCCGTTGATGAGTAGCGCTTTGAGCGACTCAGGGTGGTCGTGCAGGTGACGAAGCGTCACGATGAGTTCTCGTGCGGTGGTGACGTGCATGCTGGCGCCCATGCCGGTGAGCATCGTGGTGTTGGCCTTTTCCTGGCCATAGGACTTGCCCAGCAGGATCATCGGCAGATGCGCGCACAGACACTCGGTGACGGTGAGCCCGCCCGATTTGAGGATTGCCAGGTCACAGCCGTGCATGAGGGCCGCCATGTCGTCCACGTAGTCCAGAACCGTGACGTTGTCGAGCTTCATGGCGTCGAAGAGCGTCTTGAGTCGGGCGGCGTATTCCTTATCCTTGCCCGGTAAAAAGACAAAGTGCATGTCTTCAAAGCTGCGTAAGAAGGGGAGCGTGTGGTCCATCGCGGCACGGAAACGCACGTATGGTTGGGGCAAACTGGCGCCGGCCATCACCAATACGACGGTTTTGTCTATGGGGAGATTGAACTTGCTCAGCTCATCCTCGCGTTTGTAATCGGTATCGAAACCGGCTCGGATGGGGATGCCCGTTATGCGGATCTTTGACTCGGGAACCTTGCGCGGGCGCAGCGTTTCGGCCATAAACTCGTTGGCCACGCAGAACAGGTCGGTGTCCTTGTGGGGCCAAAAGCCTTCGACTTCGTAATCTGTTGGTACGCAGATGACCGGATAATCGATACCCGTAATTACGCGGGCGCCCACGGCAACATTGGCTGCTGTGATGTGCGTTGCGACCACGGCTATAGGCCTGCGGCGACGAATATATTCGTTGAAGGCGGGGAACATAATTCGCGACCATGCCGTGCCGCCACCCCAGAGAAGATGTCCCGTAAGCGTATATCGCCAGGTCAGGTCGTAAATGGGGCGTGTGGCTCCCGTAAAAGAAGCCGCGGTCTTATTGCCGTCGAATTTAATACGTCCAAAATCAAGGATATCGAGCACTTCAATTTCAATATCCTCAGGGATTCCCTTGGTGCCGCGGATAAGGTCAAATGCTTGTGCAATCGCGTTGGCGGCGGCTTTGTGGCCCGATCCAACCGATGCGTGCACAATGGTTACTAGGGGTTTTTGTGCAGGTAAAACGGTCATTTGCTCCGGTTGGGGAGTGGCTTGCATGGGCAGGGGAGCGCTATTGCCCGTCTGCGTTTGATCCATCGATAACTCCCCTTCAGCTTTGTTACGCGATTTATCATTGTAGTGCATGAGTGTCATGTTTACGTAAATTTGGGTATGAGCGCAAAGAACGACAACGTTTCGACGAGAGGATTCTTCATGACTACCGATCAGTCAATCGATGTTGCGATTATCGGCGGCGGCCCCGCGGGCTATGCTGGCGCCATTTATGCGGCGCGCGCCAACCTAACGACGACTGTCTTTGAGCAGGGCATGTCGGGCGGACAGATCGCCACGACCAACGAGGTTGAGAATTATCCTGGCATTCCGCTGCTGAGCGGTGCTGAACTTGGCGAGCGGTTCCAACAACATGCTGAAGGCTTGGGGGCTCAGGTTGAATGGAGTATGGTGACAGGCGTCGACTACGATGCCGATGCAGCGCTGTTTACGGTGCATCACGATATGGGCGATTCGCTGGCCTCGAGCGTTATCGCTTGTATGGGTGCAACGCCTCGACCGGCAGGTTTCGCTGGCGAGGATACCTATCGAGGTCGTGGCGTTTCATATTGCGCAACATGTGACGGCATGTTCTTCCGCGGCAAACAGGTCTTTATAATCGGTGGTGGCAATTCGGCATGCGAAGAGGCGCTGTTCCTGTCAGATATTGCCAGCAGTGTGACCATCGTGCTGCGCCGCGACCAGTTCCGTGCGCCTGATGGTGTTGTTCGGAAGGTGATCGAAAAGGACAATATTACAGTTAGGTACCAAACTAGTATTGTGGAGCTCTCGGGCGAAGCCATGCCAACGACGATCACCTTTAAGGACAATGCATCCGGTGAGACTCATACCGAGTCATTTGAGCCTGGCTCGTTTGGCATCTTTGTCTTTACCGGGACGCAACCCCATACCGAGCTTGTTGAGCATCTAGTCGATCTGGCGCCTGATGGCGGCATTCTGACTGATGAATCCATGGCGACCCGCACGCCAGGTTTATTTGCCGCTGGTGATATCCGTTCCAAGCGTTTACGCCAGGTTGTGACCGCCGTTTCTGACGGAGCCATAGCGGCAACCAGCGCATATGCATTTCTCCATTGATAAGTACGATAATATATCTTATGTAAGGTTGTTATCTTTTAACAAAGTGGTTGGACGGTGTATCAATGTGCTGTCCAACCACTTTTACTTGGCGACTATGTGGTATGCAAAACTAGATAACGTAGAATACAATATATAAATGAACGGAGGATCCTTATGAACCACGCCAAACGCGTTATCCCGATGTCCGATACATCGGTTAGCATTAAGCCTGAGGATATTCAGCCCACTGTGCTGCCCGATGCATTTATTCAGTCCGATATCGTACGCAAACTCAATACGTTGAGTCTGCCGCGCTATGACCAGTTGCCCAATGTGACGCTCTACCGCGACCAGGTCATTGAGTATGTCGCGCTGTGGATGGAGCCGCTGTCCCTTTGCGTTGAGCAGCCTATCATTACGCCATCGATGATCAATAACTACGTAAAGGTTGGCCTGGTGCCTGCTCCGGTCAAAAAGCAATATGGCCGCGAGCAAATTGCCCGCCTGATCGCTATCTGCATCTTTAAGCAGGTGCTACCTATTGCTGCGGTGCAGGCACTCTTTAACATTCAGCGTTTGAGCTACGATGCCCCGACGGCCTTCGACTATGTGGTCGATCAGCTTGAGGCATCGATTCGTTCGGCGTTTTCTGTCGAGCAGACGCCGGTTCCCGATACGGCGCATCAGGTAACGCGTGAGTCGCTGCTTGTGCGCAGTGCGGTTTCCTCCTTCGTTTCGAAGGCTTACTTGATGAGCTATCTCAAGTTCAACGGGTTTAATAGCTAGCCGACGTATAAAACGGGCGGGACAAAGAGCCATCTGTCGCTTTGTCCCGCCCGTATTTTGCTTGGTTGGACTTTATTTGCCTGAAGCTACGCCCATGCCGTAGCCGATGATGAGGCCGTGCATCTCGGCGTAATAGGAATCCAGGCCGCTGCAGGGCATGATGATGGTCTTGGAGCCGGGCCAATGTTCGACTATGCGATCAGCAAGCGCCTGGGCTCCAGCTTCGTTCTCAACGTGATCGATGATGACCTCACCGCCCGTAAAGCCCTCGGCTTCCATAGTGTCGATAATCTTGTTGAGCATCTTCTTTTCGCCACGCGTGTGCCCGACGAGTTCGATTTTACCGGCCTCACTCGCCGTGCCCAAAATGCGGATATTGAGCTTGTTGGCAATGACGCCGGCTGCCTTAGGGATACGTCCGGCTTTGGCGAGGTTTTCGTAATTGCACAAACTGAAGAGGATTTTGCTGTTCTGTTCAAGGCTATCGAAGTATGCGCAAGCATCCTCGAATGAGACATTCGGATTGCTTGCAAGATAGCGGTCGAACAGCAAGAAAATGAGGTCCATTTTGCCGCCAGCTGCGCGTGAATTGACTAGATGAATCTGTCGGTCGGGCTCCTCGGCAAGAACCATATCGCGAGCCGTGGCTGCCGCGTTGTAGCTGCCCGACACGCCCTCAGAGATCGGCATGCAGATGGTCTTGTCTGCCAATTTGAAGAGCTCGGCCCACTCCCCTACGCTGGGACAAGCGCTCGAAGAAGCGTTCGTCTCCGCCTGAACAGCGCAGTTGAGCTCATGAACATCGAGCGAAAGGTCATCGACGAATTCATGCTCCCCCACTCGAATTTTGAGGGGCGCAAATGCAAAGGTGGTATGGGGCGCGGTCGGTTGCCAATCGCGGAGGTTACAGCTTGAATCGGAGATAAGTGCCCAGCTCATAGAGGGTCCTTTCTAATCGTTCCCATTCAATTATAACCATCTTGCAGACCGATTGGGCCGCTATCTAGTATTCAAAACTAGATAGCGGACTGCACTAAAGGCAAAAGAATGGACCCCATGACTCAAAGCCACGAGGTCCATATCCGTTTGCTTTATCTGAATACTTAGTAGCGCACGAAAATGTAGTTGTTGTTCATGCCGGCGGCAACGGAGCTGATGATAACACCCGTGTTGTAGTCGGAAGCATGAATCATCTGACCACCACCGATGTAAATGCCGGTGTGGTACGAGTTGACTACAACGTCACCGGGCTGCGGATCGGACACACGCGTCCAGCCCATAAAGGTGCCCGTGGTGCCCAGGCGGCAATAGCGACCAGTAAGGCAATAGCTTACAAAACCAGAGCAGTCGAAGCTGTTCGGGCCAATTCCGCCCCAGGAATAGGCGCAACCAAGCTTGCTGTATGCACGCGAGACAACAGAACCGCCATCGACGGACTGGCTCGGAGCAGAAGGCGTCGGAGCCGGAGCAGGTGTGGAGGGCTGCGGCGTCGGAGCAGGTGCCGGCGTAGGAGCCGGAGTGTTGCCGCCCTGGTTGTTGTTATTGCTGGTCTGGCCACCGTTGTTGGTCTTCTCGGTCGTACCGGCAGTCTCGTTGCTCACCGTGGCCTTCTCGGCGGTGCTGGCGTTGATGCCGGCCTGCAGCGCGGCGTTGGCCTCGGCCTCTGCGGCAAGCTCGGCTTGCAGCTGCGAATCCAGGGAGTTTACGACGTTCTGGGCTTCAGCCTGCTGGGCGTTAAGCTCGTCAACCTTCTTTTGCGTGGTGGCGACGTTCTTCTCCTGCTCGGCCTGCTTATCGGTGAGCTGCTGCTTAAGCTCTTTGACCTCTTGAATGGTCTGAGCTTGCTTATCGGAAACTTTGCCGTAGTAGAACAAACGGTTGAGCATATCGCTCAGATCATCGACACCCGTCAGAACCTGAAGCAGGCTCAGACCGCCGGTTTTGTACTCGCCGGCGACATAGGTCGAGAGTTTGGCCTGACCATCGGCGATCTCCTGCTGCTTTTGCGTGATCTCGCCAGCAGTCTGATCGAGTGCCTGCGTCTGCGTGGCGAGCTCATCGTAAATCTGCTGGGTTTGGGTACCGATCTGCTCGAGCTTCGTACGAGCAGCGGCAAGGTCGGATGCGGTATCGGCGTAGGCAGGAGCCGCGAGGCCCAAGCCCAAAACACAAGCGAGGGTTGCCGTAGCAGCGCAGCGTGCCATGTTTTTGTGCGTGTTTGCTGTGCGCATGTAGCTTCCTTTCCAGTAACTAAGGGTAACGGCTAGTCCACCGTCACCAGGCTAAAGAGCTCCACATCGTCATCAGACGGCGTGAGCTTCTCGCGCGGGTTGAGAAACGCAAGCTCAAGGATACAACCGTAACCGACAAGCTTTGCGCCCATATCACGCACCAGTTTACCTGTTGCCTCGACGGTTCCGCCCGTCGCGACCAAGTCGTCCAGAATCAACACGGTATCTTTAGAGCTGATAGCGTCGGCATGGATTTCAATTGAATCGGTGCCGTACTCGAGCTCGTAGCTCTGACTTACGGTCTCGCGCGGTAGCTTGCCAGGTTTACGTGCGGGAACAAAGCCGGCGCCAAGGGCTACAGCCACCGGTACGCCAACCATAAAGCCGCGAGCCTCGGGACCCACGACCTTGGTGATTCCCATGCCGGCAAAGTGCTCGGCGAGGGCATCGGTCATGGCTTTGAGTGCCTCGGGATTGCCAAAGAGCGGCGTGATGTCTTTAAAGATGACTCCGGGCTCGGGATAGTCGGGGATGTCGACGATTTGAGATTCGAAGTCGTACATTTCAGGACCTTTCAATGGGTTGCCGGATAAGCGGCAGCGGTTATTTGGCCGCGTTGGCGGTGCCGGATTGCGAAGGGGCGACGACCTTGAGCGGCTTGACGAGAGAATCCTCGTGCGAAGCCGGCGCGGCTATCTCTTCGTTTTTGGCCTTGGTGGACTCGGAGCGAGTGATTTCCTCATCGAGTGCATCGATGTCGGCGTCTTCAACCACGGCGTTGAGCGATTCAAAAACGCGGTTCTTGAGCAGCGCGGTGTGCACGCCCTCCGTCAGGTCGTGAAGCTTCTTAAATGCACGCTCGAGCTTGGCGTCGCGCTCGTCATCGGAGGTATCCATGCCGAGCATGCTCACGAGCACCTGCTCAAACATCGAGGACTCGCGGTTGGCGGAAGACACGTACTGACGCAGGTTGCGGGGCTCGATATGGAAGCGTGACAGCTCGGAGCAGTAGCGGATGATCGGAAAATCGCGGCCATCGACAAGCTCGCGATTCTGCGGACTCTTGATGATGCGAATGAGGTCGTTCTCGGCGAGCGAGCGGATAAACGAAATCTCGACGCCCAACATATCGGGAATGGTCTCGATGGGATGCAGCTTTTGCTTAGTCTCCTTGGGCTCCGTCTTGAGCGGAACATCGGATAGCAAGCCCACCTCGTAGGCGAGCGTTGACAGGTCCGTGGCGTTTTCCAAGCGCTGCTTAATCACGTTGAGCGGCATGTAGCGGGTCTTCTGCAAGTGCAGGATGACCTCCAGACGATCAACGTCCTCCTTAGAGTACTGACGGTATCCCTTAGGCGTACGATGAGGGGTAATGAGCCCCTCATCCTCTAGAAATCTAATTTTTGAGTTCGAAAGATCGGGGTATGCGCCTCGAAGTAGGTTGACGACTTGGCCGATACTCAGATAGTTGCGTTCGGCCATGCCCTACTCACCGGTTTCGATGCGCTCCGGCGTGCTCTCGTGGTAGATGAGCGTAAACGTACCGATCTGAACGGAAGAACCGTCGTGCAGCGGGGCTGCATTGACAATGGCACCGTCGACCCAGGTACCATTGAGCGAGCCCAGGTCCTCGATGCGAGCGCCGAGGCCCTCGCGAATAATGCGCGCGTGGCTGCGCGAAACGGTCATGTCATTAAGGAAGATGCCGTTCGCGGGATCGCGGCCGATGGTGGTCACGTCGTCCTCGAGCTCAAAGGCGGCACCAGTCTGCGGACCCTTGACGATGGACAGGACGGGGGCGGTGATGCGCACGTTGGCCATGAGGTCGGGAACGGTGACGTCGCTTGAAGGCACGCGGAATACGCAGGTAGCGTCAGCAGTCTTATCATTCTGAGGCATATTGTTAACCATGTTGTCCATGACAACCCCTAACTTATCGCGGACGTGCCGCAAATAATGAACCGTACGTAATCATACCCCAACGAATCAGTCTTCGATTTCAGGGTTCAGAAAGTCGATGTCCTCGTCCTCGGGATGCGCGAGAGCCTGTTTAATGGCCACTCCGCCCTTAATGGAGTAGATGACAGCCGTGAGCATGGAGAAGATCACGCCGCCGTACACAAAGAAGATGCCGAGGGGCACCGAGCTTCCGTTGAGGCCCGGGAAGGCCGTAAGGGTTGAAGATAAAAGGTGCAGGCCGTCAATAACGGGGAAACCGAGCAGCATGAGTGAGAAGCCGGTCATGAGCAGCGCCGTGGCAATCTTTCCGGGAAAGACCACATCGATGGGGCGACGGTGATAATGACGCACGATAAGCGTGCCGATGCCCAGATAGATGTCGCGGCCAATAATGAGTACGCAGACCCAGATGGGCAGCTCTCCGCGGACCACCAGTCCAAGTACGCCGGTGAACAGCAGCGCACGGTCGCAAATGGGATCCATGACCTTGCCGAGCCACGAGACCGTCTTAGTCATGCGGGCGATCTGACCGTCCATCCAGTCGGTGGAGGCGGCAACGGCGTAGATAACGATGGCGATGACACGGTTGTTATCCGTCACAAACAGGTACAGAAATACCAGGGTGAGGATCAGGCGCGTAAAGGTGATGAAATTGGAGATCGTAAAGATCTTATTCGACGGGTAATCGGAAGTGCCGATAAGCTCCTTTTTGATCTTCTTTTTGATGCCCACAGGACTCCCCCGCTGGTTAACGACAAAACTTTCGATACTATACCCGTTCCGGCGATGTCTATCCAGCGCAGCCATAGAGAGTCCAGACATATGGAGGATGCTGCTGGGTGCCACGAGGACTCTCGCGCCGTTGCTTTAACAAAAAACTCTCACAGGAAGTAGCCGCGAGGGCTATGTTGGTAGTTGCAGCTACAGTTATTGTTGAGGGTGAGCAGCGCGTCGCGCACGCCGTAGAGGTAGCCGCTGATGAGCGCCCAGCGCACGCGCTCGTCGAGCGCAGCGAGGTAGAGCGTCTGCATGCCACCGCCGGAAAAGCCGACGCAGCCGAGTTCGCGCAGACTCCACGCGCCGCGCGCCGCAACGTAGTCGATGAGGCGCATGAGGTCCCAGGTCTTCGGCATCGATGTGCACATCGAGCATCACGCCGACCATGAACATTGCGAGAAACGTATTTGCCGAGCCCACCGAAGCGGTGACGTCGAGCACCGGCGCAGAATAGCGATGCATCCCTTTGTACATGGGCACACAAGGGGATACAGCAAAGGCGACCGGAGGTCGCAATACCCTCCTGGTGAACAGCTAGCAAGGTGAGTAAAACCACACCGAACGCCGCTCACGCCAGGGCGGCGTTCACCTTTTGGTTCCACCTGCCAGCACCTCCTCTCTCGATGCCGCAAGGGTTTCTTCGCGGTGATAGACCGACACCGTTCATCGTTGTTACGGGCTCGTTCGCAAAGTCGTGAACACGCTCCCCTCTTGTTCAGCGCATAATGGTGCACCGTGTGCGGCTGTGCGGTCGCACGCTAAAGGAGATGTGCCCGCATGGGCATCGAGAGAGAGGATGCAGCATGAACCTGAGGGAGAAGTACGGTGAGTGGGGCCTGATCCTGGGCGCGACCGAGGGCGTCGGCAAGGCGTTCTGCGAGAAGATCGCCGCCGGCGGCATGAACGTCGTCATGGTCGGCCGTCGCGAGGAGAAGCTGAACGTGCTCGCAGGCGAGATCCGCGAGACCTACGGCGTGGAGACCAAGGTCGTGCGCGCCGACTTTAGCCAGCCCGGCGCTGCCGAGACCGTCTTCGCCGCGACCGAGGGCCTGGACATGGGCTTCATGAGCTACGTGGCCTGCCTGCACAGCTTCGGTAAGATCCAGGACACCCCCTGGGAGAAGCACGAGGCCATGATCAACGTCAACGTCGTGACCTTCCTCAAGTGCTTCCACCACTACATGCGGATCTTTGCCGCCCAGGACCGCGGCGCCGTGATCAACGTCTCGTCGATGACCGGCATCAGCTCCAGCCCCTGGAACGGCCAGTACGGCGCGGGCAAGGCCTTCATCCTCAAGATGACCGAGGCCGTGGCCTGCGAGTGCGAGGGCACCGGCGTCGACGTCGAGGTCATCACCCTCGGCACCACCCTAACCCCCAGCCTGCTGTCCAACCTCCCCGGCGGCCCGCAGGGCGAGGCCGTCATGAAGATCGCCCTCACCCCCGAGGAGTGCGTTGACGAGGCCTTTGAGAAGCTGGGTAAGGAGCTCTCCGTCATCGCCGGCCAGCGCAACAAGGACTCCGTCCACGACTGGAAGGCAAACCACACCGAGGACGAGTACATCCGCTACATGGGGTCGTTCTACCGCGACTAGCAACTG
Source organism: Collinsella aerofaciens ATCC 25986 (assembly GCF_010509075.1). Classification (NCBI taxonomy): domain Bacteria; kingdom Bacillati; phylum Actinomycetota; class Coriobacteriia; order Coriobacteriales; family Coriobacteriaceae; genus Collinsella; species Collinsella aerofaciens. The sequence continues at coordinate 614,334 of NZ_CP048433.1, read as the reverse complement.
CGGAACACACGCGCGAGGCTGCATACGGGTTCGCAGGTAGAGATGCGAGTGCGAGGGTTTCTTTGCGGGGGCGTGCGGATGCGGCGCCTGCGAGGGAACCCTCTTTTCATGGGTGGGCGCGACGGTATCTCTGCGCTCATCGTCGAGGGCGACCTGCCCGGCTCCCTCGTGATCTCCCCGCACGGGACCCCGCGCCCCGGCATCCTCTGGACCGTGTCCCGCTTGTGCCCAGTGGCTCGGCCGATCCGGCCCTCAGGGTATCGGATTCCCGCATTCATCCGTACACACACGGATGAATGCGGGAAGTGTCCGGATGAAGTTGATAATCAAGGAAACAATGCCGTTCTGCCTGGGACGGCTTTGGTCTCGACTTTAACTACAACATCGCAATCGACACTTATCAGCTCGCGCGACGCGCATGGCCAAATCTCGGACGCTGGTGCATGGAGGACCTTCGAGATTTACTGTACATCCAAAACGACGACGCACACCGCGTGCTCGCCGACTGCGAAGACGAGATGGCTGTCTACAATGCGATCAGAAACGGCGTGAAGTCCGGAGAGCTTTCTGTCGAACCGCCGCGCCGTCGCGCGAGCCGACCGGGCAACCCGGGCAATCTGGTCCCGGCTCTCCCGGTCGTATTCCTACGATATCGCCCCTAGATCACCAATGTGTCAGATAAAGAATGAGGCAATGGCTGTGATCACGCCTACGGCGGACGCAACGACTGCGCCTTTTTTCCTCTCCTTTAGTCCGACGAATAGGGTTGCCGTAAAGTAAAGGGCGGAAATGCAGGCTATGGCAAGCGAAACGAGTTCCTTGGGCGGTTTCAGCAAAAGGTCGCTAGCAAAGAGTAATGCAAGCAGGGCAAAGCCGATTGTGGTCAAGTATCTCGATTGGTTTTGCGACAACATGGCAACTTCCTTTCAGAACATGCAAGTGAAAAGTCGGTACGATGTCATTGCGGTTGCAAAAAAGCCGCCGCTAGGACCGGTTGTCACGAGACCGGCGATAACTTCAGCGGTGCCAGCAAGGTAGGGATCGCGCAGGCAAGCCTCCTCCTTCGCGTTCAACTTGACCTTGTGAGGGACGGGGCGGTTATTTGCAGATCCGTGAGAATCGCACCACGCCTTGGAATATGAATCCGTGCAGCGCCCGCGCTCAAAAAAGGGATATATCGTAATTTTCGTCGTAGTTGACTCCGACGTAGATATCGCTGCTCTCGGCGGGAGATCCCTCGTCGGCATGGGCTGCCGCAACGGGCACAAATGGTGTCATGACAAGGGAGAGGCAAAGAGTTGCTGAGACGATGGAGGGTAGGCATTTCTTCATGGCGGGCTCCTTAATCTGGCCTTTGATAGTTACTCGATGTCGCCTCCTTCAGCTTTCTATCCGTTGTATTCGGCGTATTTCTTTAATAAGGCAAGAGGTTCTTCCTCTCCTTCGGATAAGCCGATGATGTTTCCTTGATCATCCAGTATGAATACGGACGGAAGATGCTCAAGTTCATATTGGTCATACACGGTCTTATCTTAATCTATGTATATGGGAAAGTCTCCTTCATGGACCGAGGCTTCTTTAATTGTGCGTCCTCGGAAACAGTGAAAAGGTTCTTCCTTAAGGCTGCGAAATTATCAAGTTGTTGCATATCCTCTATGAGAGATTCACAGTGCGAACACCACGATGCCCAGAACATCAAGATGTTTTCCTCATTAGGTTTTAGCTTGTCAAAATAATTGACGTTTCGGCCGAGGCTGAAATCTTGGCCCATTTTAATGGACAAAGATGAGGGATAAGCATCGTGTTGCGGTTTGATATTGACGGCGATTAAGGCGGCGAAACACGTCAGAGTCGCCAAAGTCAGTAAGGCGATAACGCATTTTCTCGGTTTCCAGCTCATGACAGATCCCTCTCTCATGGTGAAACGCATACGTTTTGAAACGGGACGTCACTCCGAACGCCTTGCCCTCTTAGTGTGATTGCCGCAGCGGCATTGTCTGGTTAGCTGGCGAGGTCATGTCTATCCTCTACGGCGTCAGCCAATCCAATCCGAGAGGAGCCGCACATGAACGCAGCGGAAATTCCTTTCGGGGGGGGGGGTATCTCCGAGATTTACCCGCCGTCCGAAGGGGCAGTCGACAGTAGAGTACGTCCTGATCATCGCGATTATAGTCTTGGTTATCTTGATCGCGGGGCCGTGGGTCTCGTCTGCCATCAGAAACCAGTTCAACACGGTGGCGGGCGCCATCGGGTCTGGCACGACGGGCGAGAACTTCTACGAGCCGGAGGACATCCCCGACCCTGAGAACGGCACGGCGTTCGCGGTCTACTCCGAGGACGACCACAGCCTCATGTTCTACAAGAGGCGCGGGGTGCCCAAGGTAGGAGACATGTTCAACTACCGCAAGGTGACTGCGCTGTATACGGGATTCGAGACGGATCGCTATACACCGATAGACTACAACTACTCAAACGATGCGACAAACGCTCCGTGGTATAGCCGTTCAAGTGATTGTCGGAGCGTGTCCGTCGTTGACGGCGGCATTAAGCCGATCAGCATCTCCTTCTGGTTCCATCAATTCAAGAATTGCATTTCGTTTGATGTGTCGAAGCTCGATACCAGTTCGGTCTCCGGTATCGAGCATATTTTCTATAACTGCGGGAATGTGAGAGACCTGGATCTATCGACATGGGATTTATCTCATTGCGTGACCGCTGTATCGGCATTCGCATATCGGCATTCGCATATTGCCATAATCTGGAATCTATCGAATTCGGTCCTATCTCCACGGCTGATTTCAAGCCATATGGATGCTATTGGATGTTCTCAGACTGCAACAACCTGAGCCTCGACTGCTCGGAGTGGATTATCGATCCGAGCGCTGCAAATTATGCGTTCAACTCCGGGGCGCCCGGTGTGATCTCTCCCAAAGCGTGGCGTTAACCGGTATCGAACTCAGTGCGAGAAGCCGACCCCGGCGCATCGAGGACGGCTTCTCGTTTCAGCCGTTTTGAGAGCCGGTGTCTAATTCAATTTGACCCAGATAACGGGACGGACTCCGAGCACGTCATCCTGTTTGCTCCCGTAATCGCCCGATTTGATAATGCCTTCGGGTTCTCGGTTTTCTCCCCTGCTTGGCATTTGGAATTCAGGGCGTACGCGGTGGGTGGATAATTGGCTCAATCAGATGACGGCGTTGACGGGAACAATCATGGCGATGTACGAGATTGCGGTCAAGTTCGATGAGGGCGAAAGGGCTTTGATTCAGGGCCGTGCGGACGCTGCGGGCATGTCCTTTTCCGAGTTCGTGAGAAGGGCCGCGCTCGAGAAGGCTGAGGACATGGCGGACATCGAGGCCTACAACGAGGCCTTGGACGGGGATGGCGGCACCCGCTACCCGATGGAAGAGGTCGTGCGCATGGCGGTGGAGGCCGAGTGATTGTCCGCGCACATCGTCTGCTCGAACTCGACAAGGGCGTCGGATATCTGACTGCTGGTGGGAAGCGCGAAGCGCTCTCTGCGCGACACGATCTCATCGAACAACGGGACAAGGAACGCCCGGACCTTCGCCTCTTGGTCCTGCGATGAGAGCGTCTCCTCCATCAGCGCCTTGAACTCTTCCGGCTTTACGCCGTCTAGGGCGGCAAGCAGCTCGTCCATCTCGCGTCCGTCGAGCAGGTACTCGACCGCCATGCACGACACCATGGCGTTGAAGTACCGCCCGAAAGACGCGCCGTCGCCCTCGAACAGTATCCCGCCGACTACGCCCGCGGCCGCCGTGCCGACCGTTCCGCCAACCATGCCGCCCGCGAGGCCGACGATGGTCCCCACGCCGGGCGACACCGCCGTGCCGGCGACGGCGCCGACCTTCGCCGCCGCGACACCTGCTGCGGCGGCGCCGGCGATTCCCCCGGCGATCGAGGTGGCGAGGCATGCCATGTTCTGGGCGTACTGGGCGCCACTTGCCTTGCCCTGGAAGAGCCTGTAGGTCTCGGGGACTGAGAACACGGCGAGAGTCACCGCCGCCGAGACGGCGTTGCCCCTTAGCATCTTCGCAAGCTGCTTGGAGGCGGCCGCCCCGCTGATGGCGGTCTTGCCCGTAAGGGCGCGCAGGCCGTTGACGATTGTGGCGGACGCCTTGAATCCGAGCTTGCCGACCAACGCCTGGCTGGGCGCCATCAAGGCGTTGGAAAGCCCCGCTCTGGAGAGCTGCGAGACGACCATATGCTGGGCGAAGGACAGGCCGAACACCTGGACGCCGGCGGCGATGCCAGCCTGGACGGCACCGGTGATGTCCTTGGTCTCCCTGTACGCCATGAACGTCGTCGCCAGAAACGACAGGCCGAACGCGCAGGAGCATGTGACCGCGCCGGTCGCGGCGTCATAGGTCACCGATTCAATCGTTCCCGGTTTGGTGAGGTTCACCGCCTGGTCGTATGTGAGCTTGCCTTTGCGGACGATCTTCTCGGCGTCCTTGGGGTCGCTGACGCCGGGGACCTTGCCTTGGCTGATCTTCTTCTCGAAACCGCGGAGCACCTGCTGGTACTGGTCTTTCGGGACTTCGAGCTGCATCGGCGTGCGGTCTTCTGTGAGGTAGCGATACTGATGGCTGCTCGGGTCGAAGCACGCTTCGAGGGACCCTCGCGCCGTCTTGTAGTACTTGGTCTGGATCAGAACGCCGTCGACGCTTCGGTCGGCGCCGTTCTTCGCGTTGTCCCTCCCCAGAATCTCGGCCTGGTGGCCCTGGAGCCTGTCGATGATGCTGTTCGCCTCCTCGGCAAGCTCTCCGTGGCCCGCGGGGTTGTTGACCGCGGCCCGTTGCTCGACGAAGACCTCCCCGTTGCTGTTGATGGTCGCCGCCGCCGCGACTGCCGCGGCTTTGACCGCCGTATCGCCCACCGTGGCAAGCTCGCTGTCGATGCCGGCGGCGCGGTCATCCTCAAGGCCGCGGAGCGCCTGGCAGCGGGATATGAACTGGCCCCGGCACGCCTCATCGACGGTGAGCGCGAGGTTGCTTTCACCGTCGGAGGCGAAGGAGCCTGGTTCGAAGTGCGCCCACTCGAAGTAGAAGAGGCGAGACCGCCTCTTTTCCTTCCCCGGGACGGCGAACGCGTCGGCGTCCGCCTTGATGTAGACGCCCTTCTCGGTCATGGCGATGCCGCTGGGCCTGAGGTCGAACTCGGCGTCGGCCCAGACGACGGTCTGTTCCCTCGGTATCGGGAAGGCTGACTTCACCTTGGCTGCATTGGCTTCCGTCAACGGAAGTGGAGACTCCTGGAATGAGCCGAGTAGCTCCTGTGCGCGGGTCGCCTCAATCGCCCTCAGGGCTTCCTGTACCTTGGGCGCGTACTCCGCCTTCTCCGCATCAAGTCTTTCGGCCTCTATTTCGTCGAGGGCGGCCTTCGCGCCGCCCGTCGCCCCTGCGACCGCCGCGCCAGCCATTGTCGCCGCGTCTGCAACCGCAGCGCTTGCCGCTACTGCCATCCCAGATGCCCCCTCGGCAATCCTGGTCGCCGCCTCGCCGGCAGTCTTAGTGGCCCTCTGAATCTCCTGCAGCGGGTCGAAGCCTTTGTCGAATATGCTCATGGACGATTCTTTCTCGTGGGCGAACAGACAGTTCGAATCGCGTCGTTTCTCATACGAGCGTTATTATACTTTGCGTTTTATGCCTTTGGTTCAGCTGCCAGACCCGGCGCAGGGAACTCGAGCAAGATTGTCAAACATTGGGCTGTACAAGGGGGGGTACCCACAATCGCCTCTATATCGACGAGGTGCAGCCGTGCGAGGGCTTCGAGAGGGCAATTGGCTGCATTCAAGACACTCGGTTTTCTCCCCTACCGTCATCGTTGCCGCTGCGGCAAGACCGGAGCAGGATTTTGGAATAGCCCTACGCTCGGCGATGTATCTACAAACCCTGAGCGAAGGGAGTGTCGCATATGCATGCAGCGGCAATTGACCTTCGGGGGGGGGGTATCTCCTAGGAATACCCGCCTCCGAGGTCAATCTATCATCGAGTACGTCCTGATCATCGCAATCATCGGTCTGGTGATCGTGTTCGCGGGACCCGGCGTGGCCGGGGCCATCCGAAACCAGTTCAACCTGGTCGGCAATACGGTGAACAATGGGACGACCGCCGGCACCGAGGGCGGCGGTGCGCCAGGCGGCGGCTCCACGGGAGCCGATTCGGCGACCGTCCAGGCGGCAATCGCCAAGGACGCCAAGGACTGGACGCTCGATGAGCAGAAGGCCGTCGCCGAGGATATCGCCGCGAAGGGCGAGGCATCTCCCGCCTACGCCAAGGCCAAGGCCGCTATGGACGCGGGGACGAAGTTCTCGATGAAACTGACGAACGGCAAGACGCTCGAATACCGCATCGTCGGCATCAACCACGATGATCTGGCCGACGGTTCCGGCAAGGCGGGCCTGACGTTTGAGGCGACCAACACTGTCTTGGACGCCCAGAGAATGAACGCCACGGGCACTAACGTCGGTGGCTGGGACAAGTCGGAGCTTCGCAGCCGTCTCAACAGCGGTGACCTCTGGTCGCTCCTGCCGGCCGAGATCCAGTCCAAGGTGAAGTCTGTCAAGAAGATGACCGACAATAAGGGCGGCGGCACCGCAGGCACCCCCTCAGTCACGACTGACAAGATCTTCCTGCTCTCTACGACCGAGGTATACGGGGACATGCAGTCCGACGGCGTCCAGTACGAGTTCTACAAGTCCAAGGGCGTGACGACGTCGAACTACTCCGGAGCTTCGTCGAGGTGGCATCACTGGACTCGCTCTGTGACTCCGAGCGCCTCCACGGGCTTCCGCTTTGTCGTTGGCAACGGCGACTGGGACTACAGCAACGCGACGGGCGTCCCCTATGTGTTCCCCGCTTTCTCCTTCTAATTCATCTTTCTGTCTTTAGATTCATCTGTTAAGCCCGCACAGGCTGCGCGGGCTTTTCTTTTGGCAAGTGTACGAACGGTTTAGGTTCGTGGCACAGGTATTCGGGTTGAGGAGAAATAGGGTCATACAGCGGCTCTCAGAGCGCCAGCCGCACTCCTCCGCCATTACCTCTGCGGCGTCCTCGTATAGAGCCCGTCCTGCTTGGCGTTTCGTTGCAACAGCCCACTTGTCCACCAATCAAGTGGACTACTGGAATAAATACAGCGACACGCTTGTTCGATACAGTCGCTATATCTGTGTAAATCGCCGCGATTAATACAGCCTGTACTCGACTGTATACCAGCTACGCGTATGTAGATTCGTATCGCGTTAATAAATCGGCTCA